>DATFXK010000140.1:0-7017 GCA_035316005.1 Acidimicrobiia bacterium
TCGAGGGCGTCGAGCCCCCGCCGGTCGAGCTGGCCGGCAGCGGCCCCTCCGAGAGCTGAGCTGAGCGCGGCGGCGCACATCGCGCCGCCGACGCCGGTGCCAGACTCGGCGCCCGATGCGCCGTCTCACGCTCGTTGTCGCCGCCTGCGCGCTGTTGCTTGCGGGCTGCAAGGTCGACACGACGCTGACGATCGACGTCCACGACGACGGCGGCGGCACCGTCCGGGTGCGGGTCGCGCTCGACGCCGAGGCAGTGCAGAACGCGGAGGTCGGCGGCGGCAAGCTCGAGGACCGGGTGCGTTTGGGTGACCTCGACGCCGCCGGGGGGACCGTGTCCCGGTGGCGGCGGACGCGAAACGGCGGCGCGACCGTGACGGTGCACAAGGACTTCGCGAACGCGCGCGAGCTCGCGGCCGTCGTCGCCGAGCTCAACGGCAACGGCGGCCCGCTGAAAGACGTGAAGCTCGCACGCAGCCGCGGCTTGCTGTCGACCCGCTACAAGGTCAGCGGTGCAGCCGACCTGTCGCAGCTCACGGCCGGCGTCGCCGCCGATCCGGATCTCGTCGCCCAGCTCACGGCCCAGCGCGTCGACGTCGCCCAGATCGAGCAGCGCGTCGCGCAGCAGATCAACGACTCGTTCCACCTCCGCGTCAGGCTCGTGCTCCCTGGTGGCACGAAGGAGATCGACGCCAAGACCGGAAAGAAGGTGAGCCTGGCCACGTCGTCGTCGCAGCTCGACACGACCCGCATCGCGCTCCTCGCCGCCGCCGTCGTGCTCGGTCTCGCCGGGATCGTCCTCTTCGTCCGGGGCGAGCTGCGATCACGCCGCCGCCGCCGAGGGGCATGAGCGCACGGCGGCGCCCCGATTACGGCGTGGACGCGCCGGGCGTCGTTCGGGCGTTCGGCGTCGCCGCTGGGGCCGGATTCGCGCTCGCGATCGTGGGCATCGCCGTCGACCTGCGCTGGCTGTTCTGGGCCGGCTTCGGGATCTTCGCCTACTTCGGTGTCCTGACCGGCCTGCACCTCCGGTACAGCAGGGTGAGCAAGCTGCGCGAGCGGGCACGCGTGCTGGACGCCGCGCGGCTCGACGGGCAGGAGACCGTGCTGGACGTCGGGTGTGGTCGCGGTCTGCTTCTGGTCGAGGCCGCCCGCCGGCTGCCCGACGGTCGCGCTGTCGGCGTCGACATCTGGAGCCTCGTCGACCAGTCGAGGAACGAACCGGCGGCGCCGCTCGAGAACGCGCGCGTCGAGAACGTCGGCCCGGTCGCGGTTTCCACTGCGGATGCGCGCGACCTGCCGTTCGCCGGCGAGAGCTTCGACGCGGTCGTGTCGCAGTTCGCGCTCCACAACATTAGGAGCGGCGAAGGCCGGCGCGAGGCGATCCGCGAGATCGACCGGGTGCTGCGGCGGGGCGGGCGGCTCGTGCTGCTCGACCTGGCCCGCACGCACGAATATGCGGCCCAGCTGCGTGACGCGGGGTGGGACGACCTCGTGCGCTCAGGTCGCACGTGGCGGCTCTTCCCACCGGCGCGCTACGTGTCCGGGACCAAGCCCTGACGCTCGGCCCAGCGGTCCGTTCCTCAGGGGATCGCCGGGGCCGTCCTTGGTATCGTTTGTCTCTCGAACGGGTGGGCGGTGACCGTTCGAGACCGGGAGGATCCTGCGGTGCCCGCTCAACCACGTACAGAAGCGATGCTCGAGGCCCTTCGCCTCGTGGCTCCGGGTACCCCTCTGCGGGAAGGCCTCGACCGCATCCTGCAGGCGCGCATGGGAGCCATGATCGTGGTCGGGGACGGCCCCGAGGTCCTCGAGGTGTGCTCGGGCGGGTTCCTCCTCGACGCCGAGTTCACGCCCCAGCGGCTCTCCGAGCTGGCGAAGATGGACGGCGCCATCATCCTTGCCTCCGACACCTCCCGCGTCGCTCGGGCCAACGTGCACCTCGTGCCCGACTCGAACATCCCGACGTCCGAGACCGGGACCCGTCACCGGACCGCCGAGCGGGTCGGCCGTCAGATCGACGTGCCCGTCATCACCGTGTCCGAGGACATGTCCGTGGTCGCGGTCCATCGCCGCGGCCTGAAGCGCACCCTCGAGCCCATCCCGCGCGTGCTGGGCCGGGCCGACCGCGCCGTCCAGATCCTCGAGCGCTACCGCGTGCGGCTCGACGCGGTGAGCAACTCGCTGTCCGCGCTCGAGGTCGAGGACCTCGTCACCGTGCGCGACGTCGCCACCGTGCTGCAACGGGCCGAGATGGTGCGCCGCATCGCCGAGGAGATCGAGGGCTACGTGATCGAGCTCGGCGCCGACGGCCGGCTCGTGCTCCTCCAGCTCGAAGAGGCGATGGGCGGCGTCGAGGACGACCGCCGGCTCGTCGCCAAGGACTACTTCGTCGACGGGCCCGACTGGATGCTCGTCGACGTGATGGTCAAGCTCGCCGACCTCGACACGGAGTCGCTGCTCGACCTGCGGGAGGTCGCCTCCCTCCTGCACCTCCCCGCCGACGTCAGCCTCGACGCGCCGATCCAGCCCCGCGGCTTCCGGCTCCTGCACAAGATCCCGAGGATCCCGGAGACCGTCGCCGACCACGTGGTCGAGCGGTTCTCGAACCTGCAGAAGATCATGCGCGCCGGCGTGTCCGATCTCGTCGAGGTGGAAGGCGTCGGCGAGGCACGGGCCCGGGCCATCAAGGAGGGCCTCTCGCGCCTGGCGGAGACATCGATCCTCGAGCGCTACGTCTAGAGGATGGGCGCGCTCGAGGTAGGGCCGCACGAGGCGACCTCCGAGCGGTTCGTTCTCGTCGCCCCCGACGGGACGCCCGTCGACGCCATCCACGCCCGGCCCGTCGGCCAGCCCGACACAGGCCTGGTCGTGCATCCCGACATGGGCGGCGTGCGCGACCTGTTCGACGACCTGTGCCGCCGGCTGGCGACGCACGGCTTCGCCGTCGCGTGCGCCGAGCCGTTCGCCCACTTCCCGCCCGATGTGCGCACCGGGGACGTCGCCGTGCGCATGGGCCACATGAAGGAGATGGACGACGAAGTCCAGCTGGGCGACCTCGCCGCGGCCGCCGAGTACCTCCACGCCGCCGACGGGGTCGAACGCGTCTCGATCGTCGGCTTCTGCATGGGTGGCATGTACACGCTCAAGGCGGCGGCGACCGACGTCTTCGCCCGCGCTGCGCCCTTCTACGGGATGATCCGGGTGCCCGACGACTGGCGAGGCCCTGCCCAACGCGACCCTCTCGACACCGCGGCGCAGGTGTGCCCCACGCTCGCCGTCTTCGGCGGCAAGGACCCGTACACCCCTGCCGCCGACATCGAAGCGCTGCGCGCCGTATGGCGTGCTCGCGACGACTGCGAGATCGTCATCTACCGCGACGCCGAGCACGGCTTCGTCCACGGCATCGAGCGCCCCGCCCACCGCCCCGACGACGCCGCCGACGCGTGGCGGCGCGTGCTGGGCTTTCTTCGCCGCGCGTAGGGCACGGTCACCGCCGGCACGTCGTCGCCGGGCCCACCCACCCTCCTCCGTCGCCTTCGCTGCGCTCGGCTCCGAACCCGGCGACGCCGACCGTCGGCGACCGTCCCCAGTAGGTCAGACCGTCGCTCGATCCTCCAGCGCCGCCCTGTCCAAGAACTTGTACCGGCCGCGGCCCCTTACCTCCAGCCAGCCGAGGCGCGCGAACAACGCAAGCGCCTTGTTCACGCGTTCGCGGGAGGCGCCGACCATGCCGGCGAGCTCTTCTTGGGTGACGGGGAGCTTGAACTCGTCGTCGGCGCCGGCGAGCTCGAGGAGGCGTTTGGCGGTGCGGCCGGGGACGTCGAGGAACACGGCGTCGGCGAGGGCCTCGTCGGTGGCGCGCAGCCAGCGGGCCAGGAGGCGGGTGACCGTCCAGAGGAGCTCCGGCCGGGCTTGGAGGACGTCGCGCACGGGGTCGTACGCGAGGACGACGACGCGCGATTCGGTGAGGGCGCGGGCGTCGGCGGAGCGGACGACACCGTCGAACAACGGGAGCTCGCCGAACATGGCGCCGTTCTCGAGCACGGCCAGCACGGACTCGCGGCCGTCGGGCGCCTTCGTCGCGATGGCGATGCGGCCGCTCTCGATGACGAACAGCTCGCCGGCGATGTCGCCTTGGCTGAACAGCAGCTCGTTGCGTTCGTAGGTGCGCGTCGTCGCCTGATCGCGCAAGTCGGCGAGCACGTCCGCGGGCAACGCGGTGAACAGCTCGGTCGTGTCGAGCAACGGTCGCTCCGGCACGGACCTGCACCTCCTCCGTTCGTCGGCGTTCCGAGGCTAGTGCGACTGCGGGAGATCGAGACAGGTTCTGGTATTCTTGTGCTTCCGCGTTCGTCTTCTTCCGCCTCTTCAGGAGCGTCATGTCCTTTCGCGTTGGTGACAAGGTCGTCTACCCGCACCACGGAGCGGCCGTCATCGAGAAGAAGGAGAAGAAGGACGTCTTCGGCGAGAAGAAGGACTACCTGATCCTTCGCCTCGCGTACGGGGACCTGACGCTCATGGTCCCGGCCGACAACGCCGAGGACATCGGGCTGCGCGACGTGATCAACGACGAGGAGGTCGAGGAGGTGTTCGCCGTGCTCCGCAAGAAGGAGGCGCGGATGCCGACGAACTGGTCCCGCCGGTTCAAGAACCACGTCGAGAAGCTCAAGAGCGGCGACATCTACCAGGTCGCCGAGGTGGTCCGGAACCTGTCGATCCGTGAGAACGACAAGGGCCTGTCGGCGGGCGAGAAGCGGATGCTGGCCAAGGCCCGCCAGATCCTCGTCTCCGAGCTGACCTTCGCCCTCAATGTCGACGAGGACGCCGCAGAGGAACGCCTCGACAAGGCCCTCGGCAAGTAGCGGACCCCGTAGGTGCCATCCTGACTGCGTGAGCACCTCGGGCATCGTCGTCGCCGCCGGTGCGGGGAGCCGGTACGGCGTGCCGAAGCAGTTCGAAACCGTCGCCGGCAGCCGCCTCGTGGACCGAGCCGTCGAGGCCGCCGCCCTGGCGTGCGAGGAGGTCGTCCTCGTGCTCCCGGCCGGCGTCGCGTGGGACGGCCGTCCCGTTGCCGCCGCCGTGCCGGGCGGATCGACGCGCTCGGCGTCGGTCCGTGCCGGACTCGACGCGATCGCGGGCTCGGCCTCGATCGTGGTGGTGCACGACGCCGCCCGCCCGCTGGCGTCGCCGGCGCTCTTCGAGGCGGTGATCGGCGCGGTGCGCACCGGTGCCGACGCGGCCGTGCCCGGTCTCCAGATCCCCGACACCGTCAAGCGCGTCGACGGGGATCACGTGGTCGAGACGATCTCACGCGACGGCATCGTGGCGGTGCAGACGCCGCAGGCGTTCCGTGCCGAGGCGCTGCGCGCCGCGCACGCCGCGGGCGGAGAGGCAACCGACGACGCCGCCCTCGTCGAGGCGGCGAACGGCAACGTCGTGGTGGTGCCCGGCGACCCGCGCAACCTCAAGATCACGACGCCCGCGGATCTCGCCGTCGCGGCCGCGCTCCTCGTGCCCTCGTCCGAGGAGCGCCGGTGACCACCTCCCGCGTCGGTCTCGGCTTCGACGTGCACCCGTTCGCGGCCGGCGGCGTGCTCGTGCTCGGCGGCGTCGAGCTCGAGGGCCCGGCGCTGGCGGGGCACTCGGACGCCGACGCCGTCGCTCACGCGGTGGCCGACGCGCTCCTCGGCGCCGCCGGGCTGCCCGACCTCGGCACCCTGTTCGCGGCGGACGACGTGCGCTACCGCGACGCGTCGTCGATCCGGCTGTTGCGCGACGTCGCCGGCCAGGTCGCCGCCCGCCGCTGGCAGCTCGGGAACGTCGACGTGGTCGTCGCCGCCGAGCGTCCGTCGCTCGCACGTCACGTGCGCAGCATGACGGACAACCTGTACCACGCCCTCGTCCCCCTGTTCCCCGAGCCCGGCGCGCAGAACCTGGTATCGGTGAAGCCCAAGCGGGGAGAGGGTCTCGGCGCGATCGGGCGCAGCGAGGGAATTGCGGTCTGGGCCGTCGCGCTCCTCGATAGCGTCGAGGACGGATGATCCTTCTCCACGACACGTTCGCGCGCGAGAAGGTCGAGCTCGTCCCCCGCGACTCCGGTCGGGTCTCGATCTACGTCTGTGGCCCGACCGTGTACGAGGTGCCGCACGTCGGTCACGGTCGCGCTGCGATCGTGTTCGACGTCGTCCGCCGGTATCTCGAGTGGCGCGGCTTCGACGTCGACTTCGTCAGCAACGTCACGGACGTCGAAGACAAGATCATCGCCCGCGCCGCCGAGGAGGGCAGCACCGAGCCGGAGGTCGCCCAGCGGTACGAGGCGGCCTACTGGGCGGAGATGGACCGGCTCGGCGTGCGCCGCCCCGACGCGCTGCCGCGCGCGACCGGGTACATCGACCGGATGGTGAAGCTCATCGGCGAGCTCGTGGACGCCGGTCGCGCGTACGTCGTCGAGGGGCAGGGCGTGTACTTCGACGTCACGTCGTTCCCCGAGTACGGGGAGCTCGCGCACCGCCGGCTGGACGATCTCCTCCAATCGGCCGGCGCGCGCGTCGACGTCGACGAGCGCAAGCGCAACCCGGTCGATTTCGCGCTCTGGAAGACGGCCAAGCCGGAGGAGCCGGCGTGGGACTCGCCGTGGGGCAAGGGCCGACCCGGCTGGCACATCGAGTGCTCCGCGATGACCGTCGCTCACCTAGGCGAGACCTTCGATCTGCACGGCGGCGGCAAGGACTTGATCTTCCCGCACCACGAGAACGAGATCGCCCAGTCACGCGGCGCGTACGGCCCCAGGACCTTTGCGCGCTACTGGCTGCACAACGGCTTCCTCAACTTCAAGGGCGAGAAGATGAGCAAGTCGCTCGGCAACGTCGTCGACTGCCGCGAGATCGCCGACGCCGTCGGGGGTGAGGCGCTCCGCCTGTTCTGCGTGTCACACCACTTTCGCTCGCCCGTCGAGTTCGACTTCCAGGCGATCCGCGATGCCGACCAGCGCGTCATCGGCGCCCGGTTCCACAGCCT
>DATFXK010000141.1:0-12677 GCA_035316005.1 Acidimicrobiia bacterium
GGGCGATCGACCTGCTCGACGGCGACCTCTACGCCGGCGATCCCGACGCGACCTACTCATGGCTGCGGCGCCACGCCCCCCTGTACCGGGACGAGGTCAACCGGCTCTGGGGGGTCTCCCGGTACCACGACGTGGTCGCGATCGAGAAGGACCCGGAGACGTTCTGCTCGTCGGAGGGGTACCGGCCCAACCTGCCCGCCGACGACTCCATGATCGGGAACGACGACCCGCGTCACAACGAGCGGCGGCGCCTCGTATCCCGCCGCTTCACGCCCAAGGCCGTCGCCCGCCACGAGGGCAAGGTGCGTGACGTCGCGCGTGGGCTGGTCGATCGCGTCGCCGAGAAGGGACGCTGCGAGGTCGTCGAGGACCTGGCGGCGCCGTTGCCGGCCGCGGTCATCGGCCGGTTGCTGGGGTTCGAGGACGACCTCTGGCCCCGGGTAAAGCACTGGTCGGAGGCGACGATCCTCGCCGGCGGCGGTCCCCGGTACATGAACGACGGTGTGGCCGAGGCGTTCGCCGACTACTGCGAGCACGCCGCCCGGCTGATGGAGGCGCGCCAGCGCACGCCCGCCGACGACGTCGTCTCGTTGTGGATGGAGGCCGCGGCCGAGGGCGTGCTGACACCGGACCAGGTGCTGTCGGAGGGCCTGCTGCTCGTGGACGGTGGCGCCGAGACCACCCGCACCGTTATCACCGGCGCGCTGCTCGCGCTGATCGAGCACCCCGATCAACACCGGCGGCTGCTCGAGGAGCCCGAGCTCCTCCCCGTCGCGGTCGAGGAGTTCATCCGCTGGGTCACGCCGATCCTCAACATGCGCCGGACGGCCACCCGCGCCGCCGAGGTCGCCGGTACGCCGGTACAGAAGGGCGACGAGCTGCTCCTGATGTACCCGTCGGCGAACCGAGACGAGGCAGTGTTCGACGAGCCACAACGCTTCGACGTCGGGCGGCAGCCCAACCCGCACGTCGCGTTCGGTTTCGGCACGCACTTCTGCCTCGGCGCCGCCCTCGCCCGACTCGAGATCCGGGTCATGTTCGAAGAGCTGCTGCCCCGGCTGCGCGACCCGCGCCTGGCGGCCGACTCGCCACCTGAGCGCATCCCGAACGCGTTCGTGCGCGGCTTCCGGTCGCTGCACGTCGAATTCAGCGCTACGGGCTAGACGCGATGCCGACGATCGCCGAGCTCGTGCGCAGCCGCGCCGGCGACGATCACCCGGCCCTGCTGTTCGAGGACGAATCGTGGAGCTACGCCGAGTACGTCACCGCGTGCTCCGAGCGCGCCGCCCTCCTCGCCGAGCTGCGCCGGCCGGGCCCGTTCCACGTCGGCGTGCTGCTCGACAACGTCCCCGAGTTCGCCATGTGGCTCGGGGCGGCGGCGCTCACCGGCGCGGTCGTCGTCGGCATCAACCCGACCCGGCGCGGCGCCGAGCTCGCACGCGACATCACGCACACCGACTGCCAGCTGCTCGTCACCGAGACCGGCCACGAGTCGCTGCTCGACGGGCTCGACACCGGCGTCGCCGCCGACCGGGTGCTCGTCACCGACTCGGACACGTATGCCGATGCCGTCGACGCGCACCGGGACGCACCGTTGCCCGATGCCACGGTGGCGGAATCGGACCTTTACCTGCTGCTGTTCACGTCGGGTACGTCGGGGGCCCCGAAGGCGTGCCTCTGCTCGCAGGGCCGGCTCGCCAGCATCGGCGTCACGCTGTCGAGCATGGTCGGCCTCGGCGCCGCCGACGTGTGCTACGTCGCCATGCCGATGTTCCATTCGAACGCGCTCATGGCCGGGTGGGCGCCCGCGCTCGCCGGCGGCTCGACCACGGCGCTCCGGCGGAGGTTCTCGGCGTCCGGGTTCCTGCCCGACGTGCGGAAGTTCGGCGTCACGTACTTCAACTACGTCGGAAAGCCGTTGTCGTACGTCCTCGCCACGCCGGAGAAGGCTGACGACGCCGACAACCCGCTACGGCTCGTGTTCGGCAATGAGGGCGCCGACCTCGACATCGACCGCTTCTCGCAGCGTTTCGGCGTCCCCGTCATCGACTCGTACGGCTCCACCGAGGGTGGCGCGGTCGTGCAGCGCACGCCCGACATGCCGGCGGGCGCGTTGGGGCGCGGGCGCGACGGCGTGGCCGTGCTCGACCCGGAGACGGGCGAGGAGATGCCGCCGGCCCGCTTCGACGCCGACGGCCGCCTGCTGAACCCGGACGAGGCGATCGGCGAGCTCGTGAACCGGCTCGGGGCCGCCGGCTTCGAGGGCTACTGGAACAACGACGAGGCCAACGCGGCGCGGGTACACGACAGCATCTACTGGACCGGTGACCTCGCGTACCGCGACGAGCAGGGTTTCCTGTACTTCGCCGGACGCGACTACGACTGGCTGCGCGTCGACGGCGAGAACTTCTCCGCCGCGCCCGTCGAGCGGATCCTCGCCCGCCATCCCGACGTCGTGCTGGCGGCGGTCTACGCGGTCCCCGACCCTGATGTCGGCGACCGGGTCATGGCCGCGCTGCAGCTGCGGCCGGGCGCCGCGTTCGACCCGGACGCGTTCGCTGCCTTTCTCGCCGTCCAGCCCGACCTCGGCACCAAGTGGACGCCCCGGTTCGTGCGCGTCGCCGAGGCGATGCCCGTCACGGAGACGAGCAAGGTCCTCAAGCGGGTGCTGCGACGCGACCGGTGGGAGACCGCCGACCCCGTGTGGTGGCAACCGGAGAAGGGCGGTGCGTACCGGCGCCTGACCGCCGCCGACGTCGACGCGCTGCGGGCGGAGTTCGCCGCCCGCGGCCGCCAACCAGTGCTGGAGGCGACCTAACCCGGAGGGGAAGAAATTGACCGAGCGCATGCTCGAGGGCAGGGTCGCGGTCGTCACCGGGGCCGGCCGCGGCATCGGCCGGGCCGAGGCCACCCGGCTGGCCGCGTACGGCGCGCGGGTCGTCGTGAACGACGTCGGCGTCGCGACCGACGGCGCCGCGACGGGCGAGACGCCCGCCGACGAGGCGGTCGCCGCCATCGGCGACGCCGGCGGCGAGGCGATCGCCGACGGTCACGACATCTCGACGCCTGCGGGCGGCGAGGCCCTCGTCAAGGCCGCGCTCGACGCATGGGGCCGCATCGACATCGTCGTGAACAACGCCGGCATCGGCCGTCCGCACATGGTCTTCAACCTCGAGGACGACGAATGGGCCGACGTCCTGCGCGTCCACCTGACCGGCACCTTCGCGGTGTCGCGGCCGGCATGCCGGTGGTGGCGAGCCGAGCACAAGGCGGGGCGGGGCGGCTACGGCCGCCTCGTCAACACGTCGACGGGGCTGCTGCTCTACGGCGGCGCCGGCCAGTCGAACTACGTCGCCGCCAAGGCCGGGGTGGCCGCGTTCACGGACGCCCTGGCAACGGAGATGGCGCCCTATGGCGTCACGGCCAACACCATCATGCCGTCGGCGCGCACGCGGCTCGCCAACATCGGCTGGCGCATCGACCGCGCCCGGGCCGAGGAGGAAGAGTTCGACCCCACCGACCCGGTCCACGTCGCCGAGATGGTTTGCTACCTCGCGTCGCCGGCGGCGGGCTGGCTGTCGGGCCAGTGCTTCCAGGTGCGGGGCGGCACGGTCGAGCACGTTCGCACGTGGGAGGTCGACACCCAGGCCGAGCGTCACGACCGCGGCTGGACGGCGACCGAGCTCGCCGCCGAGATCCCCCGCCTCTTCGGCGCCGGCGCCAAGGCGGCCGACCCACCGCCCAAGGCGTGGCAGGAGCAGTACCGGAAGGACCGGGCTTAGCTCCTCCGTCCCGAAGAGATCAAGAGAGCGCGTTGCCGATCGGTTCGCCGCCGCGCTCGAGCGCCTGCACGTCGAAGTAGATCGGCAGCAGGTACTTCACGTAGAAGGCGCGCGTCGTGATGTCGCCGGTGACGAGGTCGTCGTACTCCTTGATCCGGACGCGGTCGTCCTTCTCCTGGTAGCGCTTCACCTGCTCCAGCTTCTCGTCGACCTCCTCGCGCGTCGCGAACAGCAGCCCGAGGTGGTCGAAGCCCGGCGATTCGATGGGCTTGTCGCTCTCGGCGAGGAGGATGAACTGCTGCGCTTCCTCGGACAGGAGGATGTGGCACGACTGGCCGAGGAGGTCGGTGTCGACGCCGATCCAGCCGAACACGCTCCCGTAGAACTCGTCGACCTCCTCGCGGAACTCCTTGGTGAGCGTCCCCCGTGGGGAGGTGAGCTCCATGTGGTTGAACCGCATCGTCGGCATGACGGCCCCCGTCCCTCTCTCTGCAGCGGTGGTGAGGACAGTCTACGTTTGACGCCATGGCACACCAGCTGCGCACGGTCGAGCTCGACTTCGTCGACAAGGCCCCGCACCGGTTCGTCTTCGAGGCATCCGTCCCTGCTTCGCAGGAGACAGTGTTCGGCGCGATCAGCGACGACCCGTCGACGTGGACGTGGTGGCCGGGGCACGAGGGCGGCGCCTACGAGACGCCGGCCCCGCACGGGGTGGGCTCGCGTCGTGAAATGCACATGGGCGAGTCGCAGTACCGCGAGACGATCCTGGCCTGGGACGAGCCCACGCGCTGGGCGTACCGGGTCGACGAGAGCGCCGACTCGCTCATCGACGCGCTGGTCGAGGAGTGGGTCGTCGAGGGCGATGGTGAGCGCAGCACCGTCCGGTGGACCTTCGCCGTCGAGCCCGGCCCCGACATGGAGGCGGCGATCCCGGCGGCGAAGACGATGATCGCCGACATGTTCGACCAGGCGATGGCGAACCTCGGTGCCCGCCTGTCGGGCGCGCGGGGCTGACGGCATGGCCGCCACCGTCTCCGGCTACAGCCACGTGGCCATCTCGGTCACCGATCTCGACGCCGCGCGCGACTTCTACTGCGACGTCCTCGGCTTCGAGGTCCTGCCCCGGCCCGACTTCGGCTTCCCCGGCCTCTGGCTGCGGGTGGGCGCGCTCCAACTGCACCTGGCCGTGGCCGACGAGCCGACGTCGCCCGGCCCCGGCTTCCCCCACTTCGCCCTCTACGTGCCGACCGACGAGTTCGACGCCACGATCGAGGCGGTGCGGGCCGCGGGCGTGAAGATGCTCGGCGAGCCGTCGTCGCGCGTCGACTTCGGCACACCGGTCCACGCCGCGTTCATCACCGACCCGTCGGGCAACGTGATCGAGCTCACCGACGTCGGTCCGCTCGGCCGCAGCTAGCTACTCGAACTTGACCCGGACGGTCTTCGTGCCGCCCGAGCAGTCGACCGTTCCCTTCTTCGCGGGTGTGACGCGCACGAACTTGCCTCCCCTGACCTGGAGGATCACGCCACAGCCGCTGACCTTCCGGCCGCCCACGTCGGTCGGACCGAGCATCCCGTCGGCGGTGAAGTCGTGGATCTTGGCCGCCTCCTCGAGGAAGCGGGCGCGCGTCAGGCCATTGTTGCCGTCGGCCTTCACGATGTTGTTGACGACGTCGCGGAAGAACAGGCCCGCCGCCCACGCCTGCGCGCCGAATCCGTCGGCCTGGTCACGACCGCCGACGTTCCGCAGGTAGTTGTTCACGGACTTGTTCTGCTTGGCGTCCTCGAAGGGCACGAAGAACAACGACACGTACTGGCCTTCGACGGCCGAACCACCTTCCGAGAGGAGCCGCTGGTCGTAGCACTGCAGGGCGCAGTCCCAGACCTTCACGGTGTTCACGCCCTGCGTCTGTGCTTCCTTTCGCAGGAAGACATCGGCCTTGTAATCGACGAGGTTCTGGGCGTACGTGCTCCCCTTGGCCTTCATGTCCTGGACGATCGGCGTGTACGCCGCCTGCGGCGAGAGCCCGGAGACCTTGGGCTCGCCGTCGGACTTGATCCCGTAGTCGCCGTTGACCTTCACGATCGGCAGCCCGGAGTTCACCGTCGACCTGAGGTCGCCGGCGAGCAGGAACGGGCCGTGCAATCCCTTGTTGCGCTTCGAGAAGTACTTCGGCGGCCCGGTGCTCACCGTGACCCGCTTCTCCGCCGCGTCCTTGGTCGCGCAGTCGAGGCCCACGACGATCACCGGAAACGAGATCGGCGAGCACTGGTGCTCGACCTCCGTCTGGAGCACGGGGACGTCGGGTAGGCCGGTTGCCTTCCCGGCCTGGTCGACGCAGCTCGTCATGGGCTGGATGTTGTTCATGAACAAGGCCGTGGTGCCGACGATGGCGAAGTCGCTCTGACACGCCTGCACGAGCGCGTTGCGGGCCTCGTCGGAGCTCAGCTTCGAATCGATGAAGTCGACCTGGACCTTGCGGCCTCCGGCGAGGCCGCCGCTGTCGTTGACGAACTTGGCGAACGCCCGCACGCCGTTCACCGAGCCCTGGAACAGCCCGGGCCGGGCGGCGTTGTCGACGTCGGCGATGACGGCGATGCGGATGGTGTCCGCCGTGACCCCGATCTCCCCGGCTGCCGGCTGCTGTTGCTGTGGGCTGGCGCCCGCCGTCGTGGGGGCCAGCGCCCCCACGAGCCCGAGCCCGGCGACGAGCACGATCCAACGCGGTCCGTTCACGGTGCCCCCCTTGATCGGCCCCGCCCGGTCCGGGATTTTGTATACAAAATCGCGGGGCTTGTCACGGCGGCCGTAACGCGGTGGGCTGTCGGAGCGTTCCTTCACCGATCGCCAGGCATCCCGGGCGGTCGGGCCGTGGGCGGAGGCGGACCGGAGAGAGATGCAGCTCGAAGAGTTCGACCATCGGGCAGGCCCGGCCGATGGTGTCCGCCTCACGGCGAACGTCACGGACACGTACGTCGCGACCGAGATCTCGAAGTTCGAGCAGGCCGACATCCCCGACATGTCGGCGACGCAGCCCGAGTCGCTGCACTGGATCTCGAACTACATCCTGGACTCCGTCCTGTGCGGCGCCCTCCCCTCACCGCAGCGCGAGTACCGGTTCCACCTGCTCCGGCACGCCATGATCGCCTACAGCGAGCACAACATGGCGCGTTACGCGACGCTGGCGTTCCTCGAGTCCGAAGAACGATCCTTCGGCAGATACTTCACCGCGATCCATCACTGGGAGCAGTTCCTCACGTCTACCTGGCACGCGCTCGAAACCCTTCGGCGTGCCGGGGTCGTGGGCCGGCTGTACGAGCCGGGTGACGGCTCGATCGCAGAGCAGCTGCACGGCCTGTACGAGCAGATGAAGGACACGGAAGCGCGCATGGAGGCCGGTGAGATGCCGCCTCAGGGCTCGCTTGCCGTCTGGCTGTGCGATTCCGGTCTTCGAAGCACCGACTGTGAGCTCACCTTCGCCGAGACGGGTGAGCTGCTCGCCAGGATCCGTGACTGGGCCCACGTCGTCGAGGACCCGATGCAGGGGCGTCCGTACGACTGGGCTCAGCCTGATTGACGCCGCCCGCGGCGCGCACCGGTGGTCGAGCGACGCGTCGCCCTCCTGCCTGAGGGATCGTGAGCGCTTACACTCGGCGCCCGATGGCTACCCCGACGGATCGCTGCCGGATGTGCGACGAGCCGCTCGCGCCAGGCGCGAGGTTCTGTCCGCATTGCGGCGCCCGCGTCGAGGACGGCCGCGACGACGAAAGGTCGCGCCGGAGCTGGGTGCCGTTCGCCGCGATCGTCGCCGTCGTCGCGATCGTCGCCGTCGTCGCGATCGCGCTCGCCACGACGAGCGGCGGCGGAGGCGGGACCGCTCCGAGTACGTCGGTGTCGCCGACCACCCCGGCGACCAGCACACGTCCGCCCGTCACCACGTCCCGACCCCCGCCGACATCGCCCAGCTCGACCTGACGTCGCCGCTAAGGGTGCGTGTTGCGCCAGAGCGGCGATGCGTACCGTTGCCGCGCGCCGAGGTTGTTCATCGCCGCGTTGAACGCCGGCTCCATTCCGGGCGGCGGTAGCGCGTTCATCGTGATCAGCGTGTTGCCGTTCAGCACGTACCCGATCCCACGAAAGAGGGAGAGCTTTGCGCCGCGCCGACGTTCGGCAAGCGCTTCTTCGTAGTCCATGTAGCTCTTTGCGTGACGCTTCAGCGCGGACGGGGACTCGAATACGAAGGTGGCGATGACGCTGACCATGTTGGCGTCGGCCCCGTACACGTCGCCGGTGTGGGAATCGACGGTCGGGCACGCCTGCGGTGCGACGACGACAATGCGCGCGCGCCGTGCCCGCTCCTCGCGGAATGGCCTGCTGTCCTGGGCGTCACTCAACGTGGTCCAGTCAGGTGTTTCGCAGGCGGTGATGCCCTGCGCCTGGAGCGCCGCGCCGATGGTCCCGAGAATGGGCGGCGCCGGCGTGGTCGGGAACGTGACGAACGCTGCGACCGCGATGCCCGCGAGTCTCATTGCCGCCTCCTCATGCTCCGGGTGCACAACCGCCTGGCGATGACGCGGCCGGTCCGCACGTCGAGCGCGAGTTCCAGCAAGGTGTCGTGATGGTCGCGCGGGCAGAACCGTTGGACAATCTTCGACTGGCAGAGGCCGTACGACTCTTGGCCGGGTGCTGCTACGGCATGGGCGGGACCCACTGGACCCCGTTGATGTGGCTGCCGCCGTCGGCGAACACGGTGTTGCCGGTCACGTAGCAGCCGTCGTCGGAGGCGAGGAACAGCGCCACGCCCCCGATGTCTCGCTCCGGATCGCCCATCCGGCCCATCGGGTTCTGCTCGAGCATCTCGGCCGCGTTCTCCGGCGCCGCCTCGGCGAAGGCGATGTACGCCGGTGTGGCCGCCGCCGGCGCGATGGCGTTGACGAGGATGTCGTGGCGGGCCCACTCGCGCGCGGCAGTCCGGGTGAGGGCGCGGATGGCCTCCTTGGCCGCGTTGTAGTCCGCCGAGTACATGTGCGCGTTGATGCCGTTCAGTGACACGAAGTTGATGATGCGGCCGCCGCCCTGGGCGACCATGTGCGGGAACACGGCCTGCATCGCCCACAGCGTGTGCAGCGGGCCGCCGCGGTACGCGAGGAGCAGGTCGTCGCCGCTCTTGTGCTCGAGGCGGGCGAACGGTGCCGCGACGTAGGCGTTGTTCACGAGGATGTCGACGCGCTCGAAGGCGTCGATCGTGACGTCGACCATGCGCTGGACCTGGTCGTGGTGCAGCACGTCGGTCGGAACGAACTGCGCGGCCGCGCCGAGCTCGTCCTGCAGCTCGCGGGCGACCGCGTTGCCCGTCTCCTGGTTGATCTCGGCGATCGTGACAGCCGCGCCTTCGCGGGCAAAGGCCCGGGCCACGCCCCGTCCGATCCCCTGCCCGGCCCCGGTGACGATCGCCGCCTTGCCGTCGAGCCTGGGCATGGCCCTAATTGGCGCTGCCGAGGATCAGCGCGCTGGTCGGCACGCCGGTGCCGGCAGTCACAAGCACGTGCTCGACCCCGTCGACCTGGTTCACCGACGTGCCGCGCACCTGGCGGACGCCCTCGGCGATGCCGTTCATGCCGTGGATGTATGCCTCGCCCAGCTGGCCGCCGTGCATGTTGATCGGAAGCCGGCCGCCGAGCTCGACGTTGCCGTCCCGGAGGAACTCCTTGGCCTCGCCGCGCGGACAGAACTCGAACTCCTCAAGCTGCGGGAGCACCAGCGGCGTGAAGTGGTCGTAGATGACCGCGGTCTGGATGTCGTCGGGGCCCAGACCAGTCGTGTTCCACAGCTGACGAGCGGCGAGGCCCATCTCGGGCAGCCCCGTGATCGTGTCCCGGTAGTAGCTCGTCATCATGTCCTGCTGGTCGCCGGCGCCCTGGGCCGCGGAGTTGACGATCGCCGTTGGGTGCGGGAGGTCGCGGGCCCGCTCGACCGAGGTGATGACGAGCGCCTGGGCGCCGTCACTCTCCTGGCAGCAGTCGAGGAGGTGCAGCGGCTCGACGATCCACCGCGACGACTGGTGCTCCTCGAGCGTGATCGGCTTCTCGTAGAACCACGCTCTGGGGTTCGTCGCCGCGTGTTTGCGATCGGCGACCGCGACCCGCCCGAAGTCCTCACTGGTCGCGCCGTACTCGTGCATGTAGCGGGTGGCGAACATCGCCACCCACTGGGCCGGGGTGAGCAACCCGAAGGGCGCGTACCACGAGAAGTGCGCCTGCTCGGCCGTCGCGACCGGCGGCCGGTCCTGCACGCCGGCGCCGAAGCGCCGCCCCGACCGCTCGTTGAAAGCCCGGTAGCAGACGACGTAGTCGGCGACGCCGGCGTGCACCGCCAGCACCGCCTGCTGCACCGTGCCGCACGCGGCGCCGCCCCCGTGGTGGATACGCGAGAAGAACGACAGCTCTCCGACACCCAGGTTGCGGGCGATCTCGATCTCGGGGTTCGTGTCCTGGGTGTAGGTGACCATCCCGTCGATCTGCGCCGGTTCGAGCCCGGCGTCGGCGATCGCCGCTTCGCACGCCTCGACGGCCAGTCGCAGCTCCGACCGTCCCGACTCCTTCGAGAACTCGGTGGCGCCGATCCCGACCACGGCGGCCGCGTCACGGAGCTCGTTGCGCTCGCTCACCGGGGCAGCTCCAGCGCGACGGTGCCGGTCACATGGTCGCCGATGTCGTTCGCGCCCCGGATCGCGACCTCGACGACGCCGTCGCGCGTCTCGGTGACCTTCCCGGTCATCGTCATGGTGTCGCCGGGGTGGTTGGGGGCGCCGAGCCGGATCTTCACGCTCTTGAGGACAGCGTCGGGCCCGGCCCAGTCAGTGATGAACCGACCCACGAACCCGTTCGTCGACAGGATGTTCATGAAGATGTCGGGCGAACCGCGCTCCTTCGCCAGACCGGGATCGTGGTGCACGTCCTGGTAGTCGCGGGACGCGATGGCGGTCGCGACGATGAGCGTGCGCGTGAGCGGAATGACGAGCGTCGGCAGCTCGTCACCCACCTGCACGTCGTCGTAGCGCACCGAGGTCGTCGTCGTCATGCGAGTGCCTCCGCGAGTGCGTGGCCGAGCCGGGCGAGCTGCGCGCTCGCACCGCCCAGCGTGTCCTCGATCTGCTTGCCCCACAGGAAGTAGCGGTGGACCGGATAGTCGACGTCGGCTCCCATCCCTCCGTGGAGGTGCTGCGTGATGTGCACCACGCGTTGGCCGCCTTCGGACGCCCACCACTTCGCCACCATCACCTCGCGCGTCGCGTCGCGACCGGTGGTGAGGCGCCACGCCGCCTGCCACAACGTGACCCGCATGGCTTCCGTGTCGATGTACGCGTCGGCGGCTTTGAGCGCGACGCCCTGGAACGTCGACAGCGGCCGCCCGAACTGCTGACGCTCGGACGTGTAGTCGGCCGCCATGCGCAGCGCGCCTTCCGCCACGCCGACCTGCAGCGCGCACAGCCCGACCAGGGCCCGGTCGAGCATCCAGGCCGTCGCCCGCCGGCCGGCAACTTCTTCGGTGCCTCCGAGGCGCTCGGCCGGCGCCCCGGACAACGCGAGGTGGGCGACCTTGGCCCGGTCGGTCGTGACGGCGACGGTGGACTCGACGCCGCGTCCGGCGGGGTCGACGAGGAAGACGCCGAGCTCGCCGTCGCCCGTCACGGCGGGCACGAGCACCCAGTCGGCGACGTGGCCGGCGGGCACGCTGGGCTTCACGCCGTCGAGCCGCCACCCGTCGCCGTCGCGGCTCGCCGCCGTCTGCGGACGGAGCGGATCGTTCAGCCCCGGTTCGGACAGCGCGGCGCTGAGGATCACGTCGCCACTCGCGACGCCGGGCAGAAAGCGCTGCTGCTGCTCGGGCGATCCGAACTCTGCGATCGGCAACGCGCCGAGCACGAGGGTCGGCCACAACGGCACCGGCGCCACCCGGCGGCTCTGCTCTTCGAGCAGCAGGCACAGCTCGACGAGGCCGAGGCCGCTGCCGCCGTGCTCTTCGGGGACGGCGATGGCGAGCAAGCCGGCGTCGGCGAGCGCGCGCCAGAGGTCCCGGTCGACGCGCGTCTCGGATGCCTCGACCTGCTTCACGCGTTCGGTCGTCGCGTGACCGGCGAAGAGCTGCGCCGCCAGGTCGCGGACGGCGTCCTGCTCCTCGGTGAAGGTGAAGTCCACGGTTAACTCTCCCGCGGCTTGAACGCCGGGAGACTCAAGTCCGGGTCGTGGTCGACCCACTCGACCTCGACGGGCATGCCGACGCGGATGTCGCCGGGGTCGACGCCGATGACGTCGGCGACGAGGCGGGTGCCCTCCTCGAGCTCGATGAGCCCGACGGCGAGCGGGTAGTCGAACGCCGGCACCTGCGGGTAATGGTTCACCACGAAGCTGTAGACGGTGCCGCGCCCGGAGGCGTCGACGACGTCCCACTCGTACGACTGGCACTCGGAGCACATCGGGCGGGGCGGGTGCCGCAGCGTGCGGCACTGCTTGCACCGCTGGATCAGCAGCCGGTGCTGGCGCGCGCCTTCGAACCAGAAGGCGTTGTCCTGGGTCAGCGCGGGCCGAGGCCGCAGCGGCCGCTCTTTCCCCTTCTGTTCCGCAGCTTCGCTGCGGGCGGTTCGACCGGTGCCAGGCTTGAACTTGAGGATGCGGAACCTCATGGTCGCGACGAGCTCGCCGTCGTCGGTGCGGTAGTCGACGCGTGTCGTGACGAAGTGCCCGACACCCAGCCCGGTGGCCTTCTCGTCGGAGACGGACTCGATGATCGTCGTCGTCGACAAGTGGTCGCCGAGATGCAGGTAGCGGTGGTACTCCTGCTCGCAGTTCGTCGCGACCACGGACGTGAAGCCGGCGTCGTCGAGCACGCGCATG
>DATFXK010000142.1:0-8460 GCA_035316005.1 Acidimicrobiia bacterium
GCGGCGGGATGGGTCGCCCGCCGTTCGGCTCGGCCCGGGCCCCTGCTCGGGGTGCTGGGCGGCGTGCTCGTGGCCGTGGCGGGCTGGCTGCTCCCGCAAGGCGACGTGGCGCCCACCACCGTGCTCCTCGGCATCGGCCTCGGTGTCGGCGTCGGGCTGGCGGGCGCCCGGGTCGGCGCGCTGCGCGGCGGTGAGGCGATCGGCGGCGCGATCCTCGGCATCGCGATCCTCGCCGCGCTCGTCGCGGTCGACGGCGTGCACGGGACGGCGTGGGCAGGCGTGATCGATGGTGTGGCCGTCGCCGCCGTCGGTGTCGCCGGCGCGGTCGCCGGCGCCGCGCCGCGTCGTCGGGCGTCGGGCTCGGTGCGGGTGGTGGCAGCGGTGACCGCGGTGCTCGTCGCAGGGGTGACGTTCTGGATCGGCGCCAACTCACCCACGGCGACGTGGTTCGGGTCGCAGGTCGCCCACGGCTCCCGCGACGTCCGCGAGGTCGCGATCACCTTCGACGACGGTCCCGACGACCCGTACACGCTGCGTATCGCCCGGATCCTCGACGAGCACGACGTCAAGGGAACGTTCTTCATGGTCGGCAAGGCGCTCGACCGTCGCCCCGATATCGCCCGGACGTTGCGCGAGGACGGCCACCTGCTCGGCAACCACTCGTACCAGCACGACTCGTGGGGTTGGCTCGACCCCGGCTACCCCGAGCTCGAGCGGACGCAGCAGGCGTTCCGGCGCCGGCTGGGGGTCTGCCCGACCTTCTACCGCGCGCCCCACGGACAGCACACGCCGTTCCTGGCGCACGTGGTCGGTGACCACGGCATGACCATGGTCGGATGGGAAGCGTCGGCCGGGGACTGGAAGACGAAGGACGCCCGGCTCGTCGCGCGGCGCATCCTCGACGGCGTGAAGCCGGGCTCGATCATCCTTCTCCACGACGGCCTCGACGGGAGCGTGACCGCCGACCGGTCGGTCCTCGTACGTGCGGTCCCGTTGATCCTCGACGGGCTCGAGCGGCGGCACCTGAAGCCGGTCCGGCTCGACGCCATGCTCGGCAAGCGCGGCTACGGCGACCACTGCTGACGCGCGAGCGTCAGCGGCGAGAACGGCGGCGCCGACGACGCGACGCCCGGTACGCGGCCACCGGGATCATCGCGAGGTCGATGGCGGCGTCGATGAGCCTGGTGCGCGACCGGAAGACCGGCACCGGGACCATCACGTCGTTGCGGACGCGGTACCCGAGCCGGCAGAGCACGACCGCCACCTCGACCGTCTCGCTGTACTTGTAGCCCTTGTAGTAGTCGAGGGCGTCGGCCAGCGCGGCGGCGCGGAAGATGCGGTAGCCGGACTCGACGTCACGCAGGCGGTGACCCGCCCACATGGACGCCCACGCGCTGACGACCCAGTTGCCGAGGCGCTTGTAGGGCGGATACGTCGACAGGTCTCGCTGGACGATCAGGGCGTCCAGGTTGTCGGCGACGGCGATGTCGCGCAGCTCGTCGAGCACCCCGAGCTCGTGCTGCCCGTCGGCGTCGACCGTGTAGATGAGATCGTCCTCACCGATCTCACCGGTGGCCAAACGTTCGCGCAGGTCGGTGAAGGCGAGGTAGTACGCGGCGGACATGCCCCGGTTGTCGTCGAACGACAGCATCCACGCGTTGTCCTGCTCCGGCAGCCACTTCTCGACGACCTCGCGGGTGTTGTCGGTGGAGCCGTCGTCGACGACGACGAGCTCGTCCACGAGCGGGTACAGGCGCTCGAGGACGCCCTTGACCGTGGGCTCCTCGTTGTACGCGGGGACGACGGCGATGCGTCGCGGCTTCGCACGAGGTCCTTGTTGATCGCGTCGCTGTTCGTTCACGTGTGCCCGCCCTCGAGAGTCGTGATTTCAATGGACTCTACGCGACGCAGCGTGGTTACACAGGGTCTCGAGTCCCTAGCAGCGACCCCCCCAGGGGCTATTGCCCTTCCATTCGTACAGCGTCCAGGCCATGTCGTCCTGGTCGTATTCGGACGCGTTGCGCGGGTCGACGCCGACGAGCTCGCCCCGGCCGGCATGGCTTGCGGTCGCGTTCCACGTGCTCTGGGTGAACTGGTACGCGCCGTAGTACGGCCCCGACGGGTTGTAGGCCTGGTAGTTGCCGTGGCTCTCGATCCCGCGCGTGCACACGAGGAACGGGTCGTTGTGATGGGGATGCTCGCCGGGGCTGGGTACGTAGTTGCCCAGGTTGAGGCTCGCGGCGGATGGCGCGCCGGCGGCGGCACGGCGCTTGTTCTGCGCCGCGAGCAACTCGCCGTTCAGACGCTCCTCCTCGCCCTTGAGCTGGGCGACGAGATCCGCTTGCTGCGCCTGGGCGTCCTTCAGCTGGCGCTGGCGTCCCTGAAGACCGTCGCGCACCTTCCGGTACTGCCCGGCGGTGGTGTCGTCACGTGCGTTGAGGTAGTCGAGCAGGACGGTCCGGCGCGCCCCGTCCATCCCCGGCGCCTCGTCGCCGAGCAGCACCGCGATCGGCGTCCCGGAGCGCTTGTACGCCTCGATCGCCCGTACCTGGGCGTCGCTGCGCAGCACGGCGAATTGTTGCTCGAGGACCCCGATGCTCTGCGCGATCTGGGCGATCTCGGCGTCGACCTGTTGCGACTTGGCCAGCGCGTCGAGGTAGGCGCTGGCGGCCTGGTCTGCCTTGGCCTGGGCCTCGGCAACGCCTTGATCGGAGCCCTGCTGCGCGCCGGCCGCGCTCGCCCCGACGACGGCGACGGCGACGCTCGCGGCCACCAGCAGCGCGCCGAGGCGCACACCAATTCTCAGCGGCGCTGCGCGGCGATGCCGTCGACACCGGGCAGGACCGTAATCCCTCGTCGGTGTACGAACGGTCAGTGCCACGGCCCTCCGCCTCATAGCCGCGCGGCGATGCCATGGGCATCGCTCGAATGCCCGGCACGCTAGTGGGAGCCCGCCGGCGCGTGCACGTCCTCGCCGGGGGGAATGGGCGTTCGCCCCCGATCAGACGGCGTCGGCGGGGTCGAGGTCTACCCGGATCGTGAGCAGGTCGGTCCCCACGGCCCGCACCATGAACCCGTTGACGGGCCTGCCGATCCGCTCCAGGCGGGCGCGGGGGTCGTCGTCCGGCAGCACGGTCGCGGTCCCGGTGCGCCAGCGCCGGCCGATCTTCACCCGTACCCGGGGGTCGGCCTCGAGGTTGCGGACGTAGCTGGCGCCGCGCCCGTGCTCGGCGACGATCCAGAGGGTGTCCCCGTCGAGCCCGTTCCCGACCGGGTTCTGCCTCGGCCGGCCCGTCTTCCGACCGGTGGTCTCGATCAGGACGTGCGTGGGCGGCACAAGCCCGAGCGCGAACAGCGCGCGCACAGGCGGGTTCAGCAGGTACTTCTGCGTGAGGCGGACGGCGCGCGCTTTGGCCGAAAGCACGGTCCTATCGAAACCGCGCGGTTCGGAACCATGCAAGCGCCGCGAAGGCGCGGACCTAGGGTGATGTGACCATGTCGCTTCGTCGGTCACGATCGCGTGATCCCCAGGCAGAGGAAGCCACCGAAGCGATCATCGAGGGGGACCTCGGATTCCGGCGCGGCACCGCACAGGCCGCGCTGCGCAACCGCGACTTCCGCATCTTCTGGGGCGGGACGTTCGCGTCGAACATAGGCACGTGGATGCAGAACGTGCTCCTCGGCGCGTTCGGCTACGAGCTCACCGGGTCGGCCGTCTTCGTGGGCATCCTCTTCTTCGCGCAGCTCGGGCCGCTGCTGTTCATGTCCACGGTGGGAGGCGTCCTCGCCGACGTCGTAGACCGCCGCAAGCTCCTGATCATCACGCAGCTCGAGCAGCTCGTCCTGTCGTTCGTGCTCGCCGGCCTCGCCGCGACGAGCAATCCGTCACGCGTCGGCATCGTGGTGTGCGTCTTCGCGATCGGGGTCGGGAACTCGCTGAGCGCGCCGGCGATCGCGGCGATCCTGCCAACGCTCGTCCCGCGCGCGGATCTTCCGGGCGCGGTGTCGCTGCAATCGGTGCAGATGAATCTCTCGCGGGTCATCGGCCCCGCCATCGGCGCCGTGATCTACTCGTAGTTCAGCGCCGCGCCCGTCTTCGCGATCAACGCCGGGACGTACCTCTTCGCCGTGGCCGGCGTGGTGTTCGCGCACTACCGGCAGTACGCCCCGGGTGAGGTGGAGGAGACCGGGCTGGCGCGGCTGCTCTCGGGGTTCCGGATCGCGGCGCGTGATCCGCTGATCCGCCGCATCCTCACCACGCTCGTGCTGTTCTCGTTCTTCTCGCTGACGTTCGTGGGCCTCATGCCTGCGATCGCGGCGGACAACTTCGGCATCCGACCCAAGAGCATCGAGTACGGCCTCCTGTACGCATCTTTCGGGCTGGGGGCGGCGTCGGGCGCGATCAGCGTCGGGACATTGTTCGCAGGCAGATCGAAGGCGCCAATCCCGCGCGTCGGGCTGGTCGTCTTTTCCGGCCTGCTCACCGTTTTCGCGCTGTTGCGGACGGACGCGCCGGCGTACCCGCTCGGCTTCGTGCTCGGCTACTTCTATTTCCTCGTGATCACGTCGCTCGCGACCGTGCTGCAGGAGAACGTCGACGACTCGATCCGGGGACGGATCATGGCGTTATGGATCATGGGCTTCGGAGGCATCGTGCCCGTGGGGGTGCTGGTGGGCGGTTTCGTCGCCAACGCCACGAGTGTCACGCTGGTGCTGTTGATCGGCGCGGCCGCCGCGCTGCTGTTGGCGCCGTACGCCAAGCTGGACAAGCTCGTCACCTCGGCGGCGTCGTCGGAGTTGCCGGGGTCGTCGGGGTCGAGCTGAGGGGGAGCGATGTTCGAGTGGAGCGAAGAGCACGCCATGGTGCGTGACGCGGTGCGTCAGTTCGTCGACAACGAGATCCGGCCGCAGCGCGAAGCGCTCGAGTTCGGCGACACCGCTCCTTACGACGTGCTGCGCAAGATGTTCCAGACCTTCGGCCTCGACGCACTCGCCCGCGAGCAGTTCAAGAAGCGCATCGAACGCGAGCGCACCGCCGCGGAAGCGGCCAAGAGTGATGCCGCCGAGAGGCGCACATCCGACGCCGGCGACGAGGAACGATCGTCGGGCGGTGGCGGCGCCATGTTCATGATCCCCATCATCGAGTTGTGCCGGTGCTCGCCCGGCATGGTGACGGCCATGGGCGTCAGCGTGGGGCTCACCGCCGCCGCCATCATGGGCAAGGGCACGATCGAGCAGAAGGAGCGCTGGGCGCTCGACCTCCTGACATTGGACAAGATCGGTGCGTGGGCGATCACCGAGCCGAACTCGGGGTCCGACGCGTTCGGCGGCATGCAGTCCACCGCGCGCCGCGACGGCGACGAGTACGTCCTCAACGGGTCGAAGACGTTCATCACGAACGGCCCCTACGCCGACACCACCGTGTTCATCTGCAAGCTCGACGAGGGCAACGCCCCCGAGGACCGCAAGGTGCTGCACTTCGTGCTCGACAGGGGGCTGCCCGGGTTCGAGCAGAGCAAGCCCCTGCGCAAGATGGGACTGCACTCGTCGCCGACGGGGCAGCTGTTCCTCACCGACGTGCGCGTGGGCCGGGACCGGCTGCTCGGCGAGACCGAGGAGGTGACGGGCGGAGGCGGTCGTGACGCCGCCAAAGCCACGTTCACGATGGAGCGCACCGGTGTCGCGGCGATGGCCCTCGGGATCGTCGAACGGTGCCTCGAGCTGTGCCTCGCCTACGCGAAGGAGCGGGTGCAGTTCGGCAAGCCGATCGCCGAGTACCAGCTCATCCAGCTCAAGCTGGCGCGCATGGAAGTCGCCCGCCTCAACCTCCAGAACCTCGTGTTCCGCCAGATCGAGATGCAGTCTGCCGGTCGCCAGATGACGCTCTCGGAGGCGTCGGCGTGCAAGCTCTACGGCGCGCAAGCGGCGATCGACGTGGCGCTCGAGGCCGTCCAGCTCTTCGGCGGTAACGGGTACATGGCCGAGTACGAGGTCGAGCAGCTCGCACGCGACGCCAAGGTGCTCCAGATCTATGCGGGCACCGACGAGATTCAGGTCGGACAGATCGCGCGCAGCCTGCTCGCGGACACCTAGCGTGCCGATCGAGCCCCCGCCGACGGCCTGGCAGCTCCCGCCGGCCGAGTCGGCCGATGACACCGAGATCGCAGGCGTCGGCGCCGACCTCGAGCCGGGCACGCTCGTCGCCGCCTACCGATCCGGCCTGTTCCCGATGCGGGTCGGTCGCGGGGGACCGGTCGCGTGGTGGTCGCCCGACCCGCGCGGCGTGTTGCCGCTCGACGGCTTCCACGAGAGCCGGTCGCTCCGCCGCGCGCGGCGGCGGTTCGAGATCTCCGTCGACCACGTATTCGAGGACGTGGTGCGGGCGTGCGCCGCCCCGCATCGTCCGCACGGGTGGATCGACGACGACTTCGTCGACGCGTACACCGTGCTGCACAGGCTGGGCTGGGCGCACAGCGTCGAGTCGTGGTCGGCCGACGGCGTCCTGGCGGGCGGCGTGTACGGCGTCTCGATCGGGGGGCTCTTCGCGGCCGAGTCGATGTTCCACCGCGTCACCGATGCCGGGAAGGCAGCGCTCGCCGCGCTCGTGGACCTGCTCCGCGACGGCAGTGCGACGCTGCTCGACGTCCAGTGGACGACGCCGCACCTCGCGTCGCTCGGCGCCGTCGACGTCCCGCGTGCGAAGTACCTGGAGCTCCTGGCCGAGGCCCTCACGCGGCCCGGCCCGCGGTGGTAACCGTGGCCGGCGTCGTCGAGCGCTACCTGGACGCGATCATCGGGCACGACTGGGACGCGCTCGCCGCCTGCCTCAGCGACGACGGCTTCTCGCGTGTCGGCCCGTGGGGTGACGAGTACCCCGACAAGGCCGGGTACGTCACGTTCATCGCCGATCTGATGCCGAAGTTGCCCGGCTACGAGATGCGCGTCGACCGGGTGACGTACTCGGCCGACGAGCGGCTCGCCGTCGTCGAGCTCACCGAGACCGTCGACCTCGAGGGGCGGCGCCACCCCACGCCGGAAGCGCTCGTCTTCGACCTCGACGGCGACGGCGCGCAGGGCCGCATCCGGCGCATCCAGGTGTTCATCCAGACCCTCGGCGTCGAGCCGAGGAACCTGCCCTAGCCGCTACCTCAGCCGGTGAAGCGCGCGACCGCCTCGACCGGCTGCGCCGCCGCCGGCTCGGGTGGCGGTCGGAAGTCGTTCGTGACGGTGATGGTCGCGTCGACGGCACCGGTCTCGAAGAAGACCGCGTTCCCGCCGGTACAGGCCGAGTTACCGCCGCCGGCGTTACTGGTGATCTCGCACGCGTAGGACACAGCCGCGCCCGAGGTCGCACTCTCGACGACAGTGCACGTGATGCCGGAATCCATGACCTCCACCGTCTGCGATCCGGGGCCGGTGAAAGTCAGCTGCGAGGAGGGCTGGATATCGGAGCCCTCGCAGTCGATGTCGACCACGTACTCCGCACCCGGCGCCGCCGTTCCGTCGACCGCCTTCGTCACCGTCAACCTCGGCGGCCTCCCTGCCGATGCCGGACCGGCCGTGATTGCGGTTGCCAACATGGCGCTGCCGAGCACCAGGAGGCCGAGAAGGACGCGTCCACCCCGTCGCATCGCCGGGGACCCTAACCGGCGGCGCGGTCCTTCGCCACCTCGTCGAAGGTCTCGTACTCCTCGCCGGTGTCGGCCGCGTCCTCGAACTGGATCACGCCGATCTCGGTGAACCGGTCCCGCAGCCAGCCGTCGCCGGCGTCGAGGAGACCGAGCTTCTTGCAGTTCGGGACGATCTTCGAGAACAGCGCGGCCTGGAAGGGGTTGTTGCGCATCCGGCGCATGCCGAGCAGGAACTCCGTGACGGTCCGGCGATCGACACCCATGGTCTCCCACACGCGGTGCATCATCAGCCGGTCACGCATCCGGAGCGCAGCCTCGAACGCGAACTCCTGCCGCTCGCGCAACTCGGTCGCGCTCAGGCCCGCGTAGTACTCCTGGAGCGAGAGGACACCGAAGGCGACGTGCCGCGCCTCGTCCGCCATCACGTAGCGCAGCAGCTTCTTGAGCAGCGGCTCCTCGGTCACCTGGTGCATGAACCCGAACGCGGCGAGCGCCAGGCCTTCCACCATGATCTGCATGCCCATGTAGGTCATGTCCCAGCGCGGGTCGCCGATGATGTCGTCGATGAGCAGCTGCAGCGCCGGATTGACCGGGTAGTGACCCTCGAGCTTCGTGTCGAGATAACGGGAGAACACCTCGACGTGACGGGCTTCGTCCATGACCTGCGTGGCCGCGTAGTACTTGGCGTCGATCCACGGCGTGGTGTTCACGATCTTCGCCGTGCAGATCAGTGCGCCCTGCTCGCCGTGCAGGAACTGGCTCATCCGCCAGTTGAGGGCTTCGACCTGGAACTGCGTCCATTCCTTGGGGCCCCACTTCGCGACCGGCG
>DATFXK010000143.1:0-12027 GCA_035316005.1 Acidimicrobiia bacterium
CGCCGGTCTCGACGCCGACGTCGTCGCCAAGCTCACCCACGAGAACGCGATGCGCCACTACCAGTTCGACCCGTTCCGCACGCGATCGCGGGAGCAGTGCACGGTGGGCGCGCTCCGGAACGAGGCCGCCGACGTCGACACGGTCACGCGCGTCGGTCGTCGCGCGGACGAGCGCGACATCAAGACCTGGCGCAAGATGACGGGAACCGCGGCGCGATCACCGTCCTAGGTTCTCCGTCATGAACCGAGACCAGCTCCGGGCCCTGTTCGACCTGACCGGACGGGTTGCCATCGTCACCGGCGGCACCCGCGGCATCGGGCGCTCGATCGCCGAGGGCTTCGTCGCCGCCGGCGCCGGTGTCGCCGTCGCGAGCCGCAAGGCCGACGCCTGCGAGGAGACCGAGGCGGCGCTGCGCGCCATGGGCGGCGAGGCGATCGGCGTCCCGACGCACGTCGGCGACCTCGACGCCCTCGCCGCGCTCGTCCGCCGCACGGTCGACGAGCTCGGACGCCTCGACATCGTCGTCAACAACGCCGCCACGCCGCTGCGCGAGGACCTCGGACGGTTCACGCCCGAGGCCTACGAGAAGGCCATGGAGGTGAACCTGCGCGGTCCCGTCTTCCTCGTCCAGGAGGCGCTCCCCCACCTGCGCAACAGCCCGTGCGCGGCGGTGATCAACGTGATCTCGGCCGGTGCGTTCCTCCCGTCGCCGTTCATCGCGACGTACGGGGCGACGAAGGCGGCGCTGTTGTCGTTCACCCGCTCCATGGCCGAGGAGTTCGCCCCGCTCGGCATCCGCGTGAACGCCCTCGCACCCGGCGCCGTCGACACGGAGATGATGCGCAAGAACACGCCCGAGGCCCAGGAGCAGATGGCGCAGTCCAGCTTCCAGGGCCGGATGGCCCACCCCGACGAGATCGCGGGGCCGGCACTGTTCCTCGCGTCCGACGCCGCCAGCTTCGTCACCGGGCAGGTCCTGATCGCCGATGGCGGCCTCGTCGCCGCCCGCTGATCGTCCTCTACGCTTGTGAAGTAGTGAAAGGCGACCGTGTCGAGATCCTGGTCGACACCGGGAACGAGGTCCGCGGCTTCGAGGTGGTCGCGACGCGCGAAGGTCGACGCGTCGACGTGCTCATCGCACGCGGGACGGTCGAGGTCGCCGAGGTGACCCGCGGCGGGCAAGTGGTGCGATCGGCCCGGTTCATGGCCAGCCGGGTCGTGGCCGTCGTCGAGCATCCCGCGTCGCAGGACGCGCCTGCGGGCTGACGATCGTCAGGTCCGGGTGTCCTCGAGCCACTCGGGCATGTCGATCGGTGGGTTCGGCAGCTGGCGCACGCCCCGCTCGGCGAGGAAGCGCTCGTAGCCCGCGAGATCGGCGGGGAACGAGCGCGGGTCGCCCATCATCACCTCGAACAGGGTGACGCCCTCGGGGCCGGCGACGAAGGGCCCGAAGGTGTCCCCCTGATCGAGGGCGATGTGGGTGCCGGCCGGGCAGTGGACGTCGCCGCACGTCATGTCGCCCTCCAGCACGAACACGACGTGGTTGCTGTTGTGGCCGTGGGGCTGGACGATCATCCCCGGGTCCCACCGGGCGTAGAGGGAGAGGAAGCGGGGCGAGAAGTCGACCCACTTCTCCCGTACCGACACGGTCCGGTCGCCGTGCTGCTGGCGGCGGACCTCCTGCCAGGGCACGTCGTCGAGGTGTCGGATCCGCGGGCCGCCGGCCATGAGGCTCCTCTCATCGGAGGACGATCGCGAGCGAGGCTAGCGACCTCCGAAGAAGCCCCGGCATTCATCATCGCCTCATGATCGGGTTGCCATCGTGCACGCGTGTCGGAGAGCACGGCTCTGCGTGTCTCGACGACCCCGGCGTGCCGCGAGGTGTCCACCCCACCTCGCGCGCGCCGGACCTTCGCACCGGTGTGGTGGGCGGTGCTCGGGATCATGGTCCTGTCGCTCGGACTCGAGGTCTGGGCCGTCTCCTACGACTTGCCGTACCCGGGCGTGGACGAGCCGACGTTCGTCCGCCCCGCGGTCAACATCGCTTCCACCGGCGACCTCGACCCGCACTGGTTCGGGCACCCCGGCTCGACCACGATCTACCCGCTGGCCGGCCTCTACCACGCGTGGGACGCGGTCGGCCACGGCGGGCCGGCGTTCGCGCCCGACGCCCAGGTCGCGAACCGGTTCGCCACGTCGCCGGGCACCTTCTACCTGATCGGGAGGCTGTGGGCGATCGCCTACGCAGTGGCGGCGATCCCGCTCCTGTTCCTCCTGGGCCGGCGCTGCTTCTCCACCGCCGTCGGGCTGGCGGGCGCGGCCTTGTGGGCCGTGCTCCCGCTCGCGGTGTCTTACGGGCGCGTCGTGCGGACCGACAGCGCCGGCATCTTCTTCGCCCTGTTGGCGCTGCTCCTCATCGTGCGGTTGCTCGATCGCGCGTCGATACGCGACTACGTCCTCGCCGGTATCGCGCTCGGCCTCGGGATCTCGTCGCGGTACTTCCTCGTGACGCTCCTCGCGGCCCTCGTCATCGCCGGCGCCATCGCGATTCGGCGCCGGGTGCCCGGCGCGTCGGTCCGCGGCATCGCGGCCGGTGTGGGCGCCGCCGTCGCCACCTTCGCGGTCACGACGCCGTTCTTCTTCCTCGACTGGACGACCGCGCGCGCCAGCCTTGCCGACGAGAACACCTCCAACCTCGGCCATGACGGTCTCTCGCCCGTCGGCAACCTGCGGTGGTATCTCGACAACTCGATACCCAAGTCGCTGACATTGCCCGTCGCGTTACTTGCCTTGATCGGCATCATCGTGGCCCTCGCGTACCGGCGCGACCCCCGCCGCCTCGTGTTGCTGGCCGGAGGGACGACGTTCCTCGTCGCGATCAGCATGTCCGAGTTGCACTGGGAGCGCTGGCCGCTGCCGATCCTGCCGGTTGTCGTGCTGTTCGCGGTGGACGGGGTCGCGTGGCTCACTGCGGAGCTGAGTGCGCGCCTCGGCCAGCCGGAGCTCTCACCCGCGCTCGTGGTCGCCGGTGTCGTGCTTGTCGCGCTCTGGCCGGCGCGAGACGTGGTCAGGCTGAACGTGCGCGAGTCGCGACCGAGCACGCGGGTCGTCGCCCGACACTGGATCGAGGCCAACATCCCGCCGGGTAGCACGCTGGTGAAGGAGCTCAAGACCGCGCCGCTGGACAATACCGCCGTGCACTGGATGGAACGGCACACGCTCGCGGGCGTCGGGTGGACGCTCGACCAGTACGTCGACAACGGCTTCCACTACTTCGTCACCAACTCCGGCATCAGTGGCACCTACTCGACCCAGCCACACCGCTACCCGGTGCAGGCGCGCTTCTACCGGGAGCTCCGCCACGACGGCTGCCTCCTACACGTGTTCCGCCCCGGCTCGAACCGGGACGGGCCCTTGATCCGCGTCTACGAGGTCTCGGACCCCGACAGCACCTCGGCTGCCGCCCGCTCGCCCGACTGCACGGCGCCGTCCATATAGCCCGCCCAGATCGTCGCCGTCTCGGCCCCGGCCCAGTGGATGCGCCCGATCGGCGCCCGCACGGCCCGGCCGTAGTGCGTCCAGACCCCGGGCGGGAAGAACGCGCCGTAGCAGCCACGCGTCCATTCCTCGTCCGACCAGTCGAGGTCGACGTACTCCATGGGCTCGGCGGCGCGCGGGCCGAAGAAGTCGACGAGCGACCCGATCACCGCGGCGCGGCGGTCGTCGGGATCGGCGCGGTGGAAGTGGCGGGCGGCGGCACCTTCGAGGAAGGCGAGGAGCACTCCGGGGCTGCCGTCGGGCGGCGAGTTGTCGAACACGATCTTGACGGGGCCGCGGTCGCCGGCGGCCTGACCGGTGAGCCCCGCGTCGCGCCAGAACGGCGTGTCGTACACCGCGTGGCACTTGATCACGGAGCCAGCGGGCACGCGGTGGGTGAGCTGGTCCCGCACACCCGGAAGCGGCGGCTCGTAGACGATCCGCCCCGCCAGCGCAGGCGGGACGGCGACGATGACGCGCCGAGCGGTGACCGCGAGCGCGTCGCCGCTGACCGTGACGCACTCACCGTCCTGCTCGATCTTCCGTACCGGGACGCCGAGACGCACGCGGTCGCCGAGCTGCTCGGCGAGCCGGATCGGTACGAGCTGTGACCCGCCCACGAATCGATCCTGCTGCGCACCGCCGCGCGTGCCGGCGAGGGAGTCCACGCCCCCGCCGGAGTGCGTGTAGAAGAGCGCGTGCAGCAGCGAGAAGTCCGACGCCTGAGCTGCGAACACGGATTCGGCGTAGAGACGAAGAAGCTCGCGCGCCTTCCCCGTGACGGCGTTGCGGCGGATCCACGTCTCGAACGTCTGTCCGTCCAGCTCCTCGGCCCGGTCGGCGGTCCAGGGCACCTCGAGCGGGATCCGTGCGGCGAGGCGGTCGAAGCGGGCTTGGGCCTGGCCGATGTCGGCGAGGACGAGGGGGCCGAGGCGCGGGATCGTGCCCCGGTAGCGGCCCTGCTTGTCGCCGAAGCGCAGGAGGTGGTCGCCGGTGTTGTACGTCGGGAACGTCTCGAGCCCGAGCTCCGCGGTGAGCTTGGCCATGCGGAGCTGCGTCGGGCCGATCCACTGACCGCCGAGCTCGACGGTCGTGCCGTCCGACAGCTGGTGGTTGAGCACCCGACCTCCGATGCGGTCACGGGCCTCGAGCACGACGACCTCTCTGCCGGCGGCGGCGAGATCGCGCGCCGCGATCAAGCCCGCGATACCCGCACCGACGACGACCTCATCGGCATCGGACTGCTCACTCATGCCCAGTCAGCGTACGTAGTCGCGGCGACGGCGCCAGAATGACGGGTGATGGGGCCGGTGGCCGGCGTCGACGGGTGCCGCGCGGGGTGGGTCGTCGTACACGACCACCGCGCCGCCGTGCATGCGCGCTTCGGCGAGGTGCTGGCGGCGTTGCCCGACGACACTGTGGTCGCCGTCGACATGCCGATCGGGCTCGTCGACGAGCACCGACCCGGCGGACGCGACGCCGACCGGGCGGCGCGCACGGAGCTGGGCTCGAAGCGCAGCTCGGTGTTCTCGGCGCCGCCGCGGTGTGTGCTCGGCGCCCGGACGCTGTCCGAGGCGCGCCGGCGCGGCGGCCGGTTGACCCTGCAGACGCTGAACCTGCTGCCCCGCATCGAAGAGGTCGATCGCGTGATGACGCCGGCGCTCCAGGCACGGGTCTTCGAGGTCCACCCCGAGCTCAGCTTCGCCGCCATGGACGGCGGCCGGCCCGTACTGACGCCGAAGCGCACCGCCCGGGGATCGGAGGAACGACGCGCGCTGCTCGTGCGGGCCGGCGTGCCCGTCCCCGAGCGGCCGAGCGGCGCAGCTCTCGACGACCTGCTCGATGCGTGCGCGCTCTGGTGGAGCGCGGAGCGCATCGCTCGCGGCGCGGCGCGCCGCGTGCCGGACGTCGCCCCGTTCGACCGGCACGGCCTCCGCATGGACGTTCGCTGGTGAGCGCGCCGTTGCGTACCGTCGGGCACGGGACGCTGACGGCAGACGAGCTCGCGCGTCTCGTGACCGGGGCGGATGTCGAGGTGCTGGTCGATGTTCGTTCGTTCCCGGCGAGCCGGCGGCATCCGCAGTTCCGTCGCGAGGCGATGGAGCGGTGGTTGCCCGACGCCGGCGTCGCCTACCGCTGGGAGCCCCGCCTCGGGGGACGGCGGCGGCCGTCGCCGGAATCGCCCCACGGCGCGCTGCGCGTCGCCGCCTTCCGCGGCTACGCCGACCACATGGAGACGCCCGAGTTTCGCGACGCGCTCGACGCGTTGCTTACGGAAGCGGCGGCGCGGTCGACGGCCGTGATGTGCGCCGAGAGCGTGTGGTGGCGGTGCCACCGTCGCCTCCTCGCCGACGCCGCGGTGCTGCTGCGCAGGGTCTCGGTCGAGCACCTGTTCCACGACGGCCGGCTCGAGGCGCACCGGCCGACCCCCGAAGCCCGGGTCGACGGGCGCCGGCTGGTCTACGACGGGGACGAACCGGGCCTGCCTCTGCGAGACTCCTGACCCGGCAACAGGGGGCGAGCATGCAACGGTTCGTGGTCCACCTGTTCATCTCAGTCGCGGTGTGCGGGTTCGTGGTCGCGGCGTGGGCACTCACGACGGGCTCCTTCGCCGAGCTGTCCGACGTCGCCCGAGACCCGACGCTCGCGCGCAAGCTCGGCTTCTGGCCGATCTGGGTGATCCTCGCCGCCGTCGCCGTGCTCCTCGTCGACCTCGGCTTCGTCGTCGCCGGGATCTTCGGCGACCGGAGCCGGAAGCGGCGCCGCCGGCGCGAGATCGACCGCACCACGCGCGCCGGGACGCAGATCGGCGACGCGCTGGCGGACATCTTGCGCTCGCTCGCGGACCGCCAGCGCGACCGGAAGGCGCCGTCGCAAGGACCACTCAAGCGTTGGGTGGCCGTGATGTTCAGCGACATCGTCGACTCGACCCGGCTCGCCGAGGAGGTCGGCGACGACGAGTGGAGCGCGGTCGTCTCGCGCTATCGCGAGTACGTACGCGCCGCGTTCGCGACCCGGGGCGGCGCGGAGGTGGGCACTCAGGGTGACGGGTTCCTCGCCGAGTTCCCGAACCCCGCCGACGCGGTCCTGTGCGCGGTCGACATCCAGCGCGACGTCGAGGCGGTGGACGCGGCCGGGTTCGGGCTCCGCCTGCGCATCGGGGTGCACGCGGGCGAGGCGGTGGCGGACGACGGCGATCTCATCGGCCGGGTGGTGAACCTGGCCGCGCGTGTGACCGGCGAAGCCGAGCCGGGCGAGATCCTCGTCACCGAGCCCGTCGCCGACTACGTGGGCGGCCAGCTCCGGCTCCGCGACCGCGGCCTGCGCGACCTCCGGGGCGTGGCGCAGCCCAGGCACGTTCTCTCGGTGGAGTGGTGAACCCTCTACGCTCCCCGGGTCCCCATCCGACAGACACGGAGGCGCACCGCATGCCGCTCGCCGTCGCCGCTCGTGCCCTGCTCGACGAGCGCCGCCCGCTGACTCGTGACGAGGTCTCGGCGGTCGCGGCCCTCCCGCTCGACCGGCTGCCCGACCTGGTCGCGCTCGCGCACCGGGTGCGTCTCGCGTACTGCGGCCCCGAGGTCGAGCTCGAGAGCCTCATCAACGCCAAGTCGGGCGCGTGTCCCGAGGACTGCGCCTTCTGCTCGCAATCCGCTCGTTTCGAGACCGGTGTCGACGTGTACGCGTTCCTGGACCTCGACGACGTCGTCGCGGCGGCGCACGCCACACGCGACGCCGGCGCGACCCAGTTCTGCATCGTCGTCGCGGTGCGCGGGCCCGAGGAGCGCTTGCTGCGGAAGGTGCTCGACGCCGTCGACGCCGTGCACCGCGAGACGGGTCTCGAGGTCGCGTGCTCCCTCGGACTGCTGACCCGGGAGCAGGCAGAGCGGCTCACGGCGGCGGGCGTGCGCCGCTACAACCACAACCTCGAGACGTGCCGGGAGGTCTTCCCGTCGATCTGCACGACGCACACGTGGGACGACCGTGTGGCGACGGCGCGTCTTGCCACCGACGCCGGTATGGAGCTGTGCTGTGGCGGAATCCTCGGCATGGGCGAGACGCTCGAGCAGCGCATCGACTTCGCGTTCGAGCTGGCCGCGCTCGAGCCGTGCGAGGTGCCCGTCAACCTCCTCGACCCCCGCCCGGGCACGCCCCTCGACGAGCGAACGCTGCTCTCGCCGCGTGAGGCGCTGCAGGCCATCGCTCTCTTCCGACTGGTGATGCCGGCGGCATGGATCCGCCTCGCCGGTGGACGCGAGCGGGTGCTCGGCGAGCTGCAGGCGATGGGGCTGCTGGCGGGCGCCAACGCGCTGATCGTCGGCAACTACCTCACGACGACCGGTCGTCCCGCAGAGGCCGATGTCGCCCTGCTCGACGCGCTCGGCATGCCGGTCGCCCACGGGCCCGGCGAGGGCCGCTTCGTCGTCGACGGCGCCGGCGCCCACACCCGCCCCGCCCGCGGCCCCTCGATCCCGGTGCGGGTGGATTAGTAGGCGCACGCATCATCACGCGGTCTCGTTGAAGGAGAGGAGGACGGGGCCGGCGGCGATGCGGGTGATCGACGCGACGTCGAGGCGCATGCGCCAGGCGAGCTCGGGCGCGACGCGCAGCGTCCAGGTCACAGCCGCCTTGATCGGCGAGACGTGGCTCACGGCGACGACGACACGATCGTCGAGCCACTCCTCGCAGAACGACGCCACCCTCTCCGCGACCACCTCGAGGCTCTCGCCGCCGGGGGGCGCGAAGCTCCCGTCGACCCGCCACCGGGTGACTACGGCAGGTTCGAGGTCGCCGAACGGGCTGCCCTCCCAGTCGCCGTAGTCGATCTCGATGAGGCGCTCGTCGACCTCGATGGCGTGGTCGCAGGCCGCCGCGATCGGCGCCGCCGTGTCGCGGGCGCGCCGTAACGGACTGGTCAGCACACGCTCGACGCCCGATCCGGCGAGCGCCACGGCCAGTCGATCGGCCTGGGCCCGGCCGTGATCGGTCAGGGCGGCGTCGCTGCGGCCGAGGAGGAGTCCGGCGCGGTTCGGCGGTGTCTCGCCGTGCCGCACGAACGCGATCACGACGAGGCGGTTGCCCGGAGGCGTCCCGACCGCAGGAAGTCGTCCCGGCGGCTGCGGTCGTTCAGCGCGAAGCGGTACACGATCCACACGCAGGCGGCCAGGCCGGCGAGCTCCTCGAGCACGACGATGCCCGGCGCTGGCAACAGCGCGCCGTCGGGCAGCGACGCGCCGGTGAACGGCCACCAGAACACGTCCGTGTTCGTCCACGCGGCCGAGAGCGCGAGACCGCAGAACGCACCGATGGGGAGACACAACAGCCGGCGCCGGAGCAACCGCGGTCGCCCGATCGTCAGGAGCATCACCACGAGCAGGAGCACGACGCTCGCCAGCAGTGCGTGCCCGTACGACAAGCCGAGGAAGGGGAGGTCGACGACGAGCGGCAGGAGCGACCCGACGACGACGAGCCGGTAATCGATGCCCGTGCTCTGGAACACGAAGTACACGAGCAGCACCGACAGCCCCGCGTACCAGAGGAGCATCGGATCAGCTGAGGTCGAGGGCGGCGTTCACGAGCGCGTCGGCCTCGGTGTTCTCTTCTCGAGGCACGTGCGCGAGGTCGACGCTCTCGTACTCGGCGAGGAGCGCCTTGGCGCGCTCGAAGTACGGCTTCAGGTGCGCCTGCTTCACGCGGTAGCGGCCCTCGAGCTGACGCACGAGCAACTGGGAGTCGGCCCGGACCCGGACGCGACGGGCGGGGAACTCGCGTGCGGCCTCCAGCGCCGCGACCAGCGCCCGGTACTCGGCGACGTTGTTCGTCGCGACGCCGATGCGCTCGCTCACGGTCGCGAGCTTCGCGGGTGGGTCGGTGGACGGATCGAGGACAATGGCGCCGATCGCGGCCGGGCCCGGGTTGCCGCGCGCCCCGCCGTCGCAGTAGATGACTAGCTCGGCCCGCGGCGTCACGGCACGAGGATGCAGCCGCAGTTGTCGCAGTGCGCGACGGTCCCGGCCCGGCTCTTGCGAATCCGCTCCGCTTCCACCGATGGGATGGACAGATGGCATCCCTGGCACGTGTTCCCGTTGAGCCGGGCGGCGCCCATCCCGCGGGCGCGGTGTCGGCACTGCTCGTAGTCGGCGAGGAGCCCGGCGTCGACGGTGGCCGAGATCTCGTCGCGGGCGCTGCGCTCGGCGGCCATCTCGTCGTCGATCTCCTCCTCGACCTCGGCGAGCGCGCCACCCAGGCGCTCCGCTTCGGACTCCAGCTCGCCGGCCCGCCGGCCCAGCTCGGCGACCTCGGTGTCGAGGGACTCGCGGCGTTCCATGACCTCGAGCTCGCGGTCCTCGAGCCCGCCACGATGGCGCCGGAGCTGGTCGACGTCGGCTTGGAGCGCCTGGAGCTCGCGGGGTGACGTCACCTCGCCCGAGTACATCCGGCGTTCGACCTCGGCCGCCTTGTCCTCGAGGGACCGGGCCTCGTCGTCGAAGCGTTGCTCCTCGCGCGTCACTGCTTCCTGTCGGGCCGTCGCATCGGCGAGCTGCTGTCGAAGGGCGCCCAGCTCGGCCTGCGTCGACTCGAGCGCGGCGCGCTCGGGAACGGTGTCGCGCCGGTGGCGGAGCCGGTCGATGGCGGTGTCGCGGGTCTGGAGCTCGAGCAGGGTGTCGAGCGTCACCGAAGCATCCGCGGCCACTCCGCCGAGGTTAACGAGTGGAACGCGGGCTGCCCGGCATCGCCGTCAGCGGTCGAAGCCGCGTCATCCCGGGCCGGGACCGCCCCCGCCACCGGGATTCGGCTGGGGCGGGCCGACGGCCGGCTGCGTCGGCGCGGGCGCGGGCGCCGGCGCCGGTTCGGGCACGGGGACGAGGATCGTGTCCGGCGGCCCGGTCGACGGTGGGGGTGGCGGGGCCGCCGGCTTGTCGGTCCGCCCCGCAACGGGATCGATGAACCGGCCCGGCGCGTCGCATGCAGGTCCCGGGCCGGGGAAGGAGGCGTCGGGCAAGTCCTCGGTCGCCGGGATCATGAAGTTGCGCCAGATCGTGTTCGGGACGCCCGCGCCGAAGCCGGCGCCCGGCTCGTCCGCGTCAGGGTTCCCGTGCCAGACGAACGACACGAGATTGGGTGTCCCGCCGATGAATGCGGAGCTGATCTGTCGGTCGTTCGTGCCCGTCTTCCCCCATGCGTCGCGGCCCGGGATCCCCTTGCCGCCTGCGGTGCCGCCGGGCCCCAGTGGTCCGTGGAGGATGCTGACCTCGCAGTTGGCGACGTCCGGGTCGAGCGCACGGGTGCCGGGGCGGCCGGTCTCGTCGAACACGACCTTGCCGTCCTGGTCGACGACCTTCTGCACGAACACGGGGTCGTGGTGCACACCGCCGCCGCCGATCGTCGCTGCGATGTTGGCCATCTCGAGCGGCGTGATCGAGATGACGCCCAGGGTGAACGTGAGCACCTTCCACTCGTTCACCGGCTGGCGCCCGCTGACGTTCGGTCGCATGCCCATCTTCTGGGCCATGTCGATGACCTTGTCCATGCCGACGGCCGTCGACATCCGCACGAACGCGCAGTTCACTGATTTGGTGGCTGCTTCGTCCAGCGACATGATGCCGCCCTCGCCCTCGCCACCGGCGTTGGTCGACTGCCCGCCGAACCCCGGAACGCGGCACGGCGCCCCGCCGTCGACCTGGTCGTTACGCGAGTAGCCGTTCTGCAGGACCGTCCCGAGCGTCGTGACCTTGAAGCTCGATCCCACCTGACGGCCCGATCCGTCGGTGGCGAGGTTGAACTTCGCCTCCGCGTAGGGCCGGTTGTCGCTCATCGCCTTCACGTAGCCGGTGGTGGGGTCCATCGCCACGAGCGCGGCGCCGAAACCGGACTTGGCGCCTCGAAGGCCGTCCGCCACGGCCTGGTCGGCGACCAGTTGCATGCGCGGTTCCTCGGTCGTGTACACCTTCAGACCGCCCTGCAGCACCTTGTCGCGTCGCTCCTTCGGGGTCGAGCCGAGCCTCGGGTCCGCGAACAGGACCTGCTGCGCGCGTTCGGCCCAGGCGTTCTCCGGCCGCAGCTCCGACGACGGCTTCACTGTCGGCAGACCTTCTTTGTTCGCCGCGTCGGCCTGCTCCTGCGTGATGTGGTGCCGCTCGACCATCGTGTTCAGCACCTGGGCCCGCCGCTTCATCGCGGCGTCGGGGTTCACGAACGGGTTGTCGCCCTCGGGGTTGCGGATCACACCGGCCAGAAGCGCGGCTTCCCCCACGGTCAGCTCGTTGAGAGCCTTGCCCCGCACGCCGAACGGCACGCTCGGGTCGGGCGCCAGGAAGAACCGGCGCGTCGCGGCCTTCACGCCGTACGACCCCTGCCCGAAGTAGACGGTGTTCAGGTACTGCTTGAGGATCTCGCGCTTCGAGTACTTGTCGTTCAGGCGGTAGGCGAGGATCAGCTCCTTGGCCTTGCGCTGGAGATCCTGCTTGTTGCCGAGGATCCGGTTCTTG
>DATFXK010000144.1:0-2411 GCA_035316005.1 Acidimicrobiia bacterium
CCCGCCACAGCGCATGCCAGCCCTTGGGTGCGCTGTCGAGGAACGACGCGGCGAACGTCCCGCCGGCATTGTTGACGAGGATGTCGACCGGGCCGAAGCGAGCGGCAGTGACGTCGAGCGCCGCGGCGACGGCTTCCGGGTCGCGGGCGTCCGCGGGCAGCGCGACGGCCTCGCCGCCCGCCCGTACGATCTCGTCGGCGGTGCGGTGTGCCGTGTCGGGACGCAGCTCGAGCACGCCGACTCGCGCCCCGAATCGTGCCAGCGTCCCGGCGATCCCCCGGCCGATTCCCGCGCCGGCTCCCGTCACCAGCGCCGTGCGTCCGGCGAGCGAAACGCTGGACGGATCCATCGTCGGCGTCAGCGCGGCGTGTACATCACGAGGACGCGCTCACCGGTCCGGAACCCCTCCTTGAAGCTCTCGGCATGGCGCGGCCAGCCGTCCGGATACTTCTTCGCGTAGGCGCGCATCAGCTTCTCCTCGATCTTCGGGTCCTTCACCAGCGCGCCGGTCGCCTCGAAGCTGGGCCCCTGCGGGGAACCGACCGAGATCCGCGCCCGCGTGCGCCCAGCCTTGATCCGCTTCACTCGCCACGACGAAGGACGGGTCCCGACGAAGAGCTTGCCCGCGTCGACGAAGAACCAGATCTCCGACGGCTTGCCGAAGTCGCCGGTCTTGCGCTCGGACTGGATGTAGACGTACTGGGCATCTGCGAGCGCCCTGGTCAGCTCGGGTGTCAGCGCCGCCTGCGCGGCCGCCAGCAACGCGAGCAGCAGCACGCAGCAGGCGAGGACAGGCCGGCGCACGGAGGAAGACCCTAGCCCCCGGGGGTGCGGCCGCGCAAGCCACCGGAAGCTTGACCGCCGAGGCAAACGCGTGCAGCGTGGGCGACCATTTCCACCAACCAAGGGGGTTTGTGATGCGCATGCGTCTCGTCCTGCTCGCGGTCGTGGTCGGGTTCACGGCAGGGTCCGCACTGGCTCAGAGCCTGAACACCGACCAGATCATCAAGTACTACCGGAAGAAGAACAACGTCCCCCCCGCCCAGGCGATCAGCGTCAGCGGGGTGAAGGACTCGCCGATCAAGGGCGCCAAGGAAGGGACGCTCGAGGTCGGCACCGCGCCCCAGGTGCGGAAGGTCCCGTTCACCGCGTCGCCAGACGGCAAGTACGTGATTTTCGCCGAGGTCAGCGACGTCACGGTCGACCCGTCGAGGGCGGTCATGGAGAAGATCAAGCTCGACGGCGCCGCGTGCAAGGGACCGAAGGACGCCAAGGTCACGATCGTGGAGTACTCCGACTTCCAGTGTCCCTTCTGCGCCAAGGGCTACACCACGGTCGAGCAGCAGGTGCTGAAGGAGTACGGCGACAAGGTGAAGTTCTGCTTCAAGGACTTCCCGCTGGCCTTCCATCCCTGGGCCGAGCCGGCGGCGATCGCGGCAGAGTGCGTGCGCGAGCAGAAGCCGGACGCCTACTGGAAGGTCTACGACGGCTTCTTCCAGAATCAGAAGGACATGAACCCCGCGAACGTGAAGGACAAGGCGTTCGAGTACGCGGGAGCGGGCGTCGACAAGGCCAAGTTCGACGACTGCGTCGACAACAAGAAGACGCAGGCCAGCGTGAAGGCCGATCAGGCCGAAGGCGGATCGGTCGGTGTCACCGGCACGCCGTCGTTCGTGATCAACGGCCGGCTCCTCGTCGGTGCGCAGCCGTTCGAGCAGTTCAAGGCCGTGATCGACGACGAGATGGCATCAGCGAAGTAGCAAACCAAACCCGGTTGTCTTGGAGATGGGGGGCCGGGGGGATCCCGCGGGACCCCCCGCACCCGCCCCGTGGTACTGAAGCGGCGTGAAGCTCGCGGCTGACGCCGTCGTGATGGGAACCGGCGCAGGCGGCGCGCCGGTAGCGCCGTTGTTCGCCGAGTCGGGCATGCGCGTCGTCGTGCTGGAAGCCGGTCCGCGACTCGAAACCAGAGACTCCACCGGCGACGAGGCCGAGACGAGGCGGCGCCTCTGGCGCCTCGGCCTGGCGGGGCGCGGGCTCTCGCTCTACGCCGGCGGATGCGTCGGGGGGTCGACCGTCATCAACGACGCCCTCTGCTTTCGCCCGCCGCCGCTGCTCCTCCAGGCGTGGCGCGACTACGAGGGCCTTCCGGACCTGACCGACGAGGTCATGGCGCCGTTCGTCGACCGGGTCTGGGCGGACATCCACGCCGAGCCCACGGGACCGGATCACACGAGCCGGAACGCCGCCCGGCTCGCGCTGGCCGCGCGACAGCTCGGCCGGGCCGCATCGCCGACCCCGCGCAGCGTCAAGGGCTGTCTCAACCTCGGCCTCTGCAACTTCGGCTGTCCCAGCGGCGCGAAGCAGTCGACGCTGGTGACGTACACGTCCCGCGCGCCGAGCGGGCCGGC
>DATFXK010000145.1:0-3208 GCA_035316005.1 Acidimicrobiia bacterium
CCCGGCATCTACGCCTGCGACATCAACCTCGTCCACGCCACGCTCGCGGGATGGAGCCCGCTCACCCAGAACCTCTTCGATCTGACGCGCTGCCTCGACGTGCTCGCCGGCCACGAGCTCGTGGACGCGACGCGCATCGGCATGGTCGGTCTCTCCATCGGCGGCACCATGACCCTCTTCCTGGCCGCCTGGGACCCGCGCGTCGCCGCCGCAGTGGTCAGCGGCTACTTCTCGTCGTGGGCCGAGGCGCACAAGGTGCCGTGGAACATGTGCGGTTCGCAGGTCCTGCCCCACCTGCTCGGCGAGCTCGAGCATGTCGACCTCGCCGCGCTCGTCGCGCCTCGACCGCTGCTCGTGCAGACCGGCACGGAAGACCTGATCTTCCCGCTCGCCGCGGCGACCGCCGCGGTCGCAACGTTGCGCGTCGTGTACGAGCATCTCGACGCGGGCGACCACCTCGTCCACGACGTGTTCGACGGCGACCACGAATGGCGCGAACAGGCACCGGCCGCGTTCCTCGACCGCTGGCTCCCCGTCTCGCCACCTGACCGGCGGCGGCGACACCGGCACGCGTAGTCTCGCCCGGTGGGTCGGCGGGCAGCGCGCACGTCGGTGACGCGTCTCGGCGCAGCCGCGCTGACCGCCGTGGCCGTGATCGCCGTGGGCGCGGCCCCCGCGGCCACCCACGCCACCCCCGCCGGTCTCGGCCCGCCGCGGGCGCTCACTGTCGACGGGTTGCGCGCCCCGATCGGGTTGGGCCGCACGGACGTGCAGTTCGCCTGGCAGGTCAACGACCCGCGTCCCGGTGCACGACAGACCGCTTACCGGATCGTCGTGACCCGCGTCGCGCTCATCGGCACCGCGCCGCCCGCGCCCGTCTGGGACAGCGGCGAGATCGCCTCGTCCGACCAGGCGTTCATTCCCTACGGCGGTCCGCCGTTGGCGGCCGACGCCGTCTACCAGTGGACGGTGCAGACCTGGGCGGCGACCGGCGGGCCCAGCCCGTTCGCCCCCGTCGCCACGTTCGAGACCGGGCTCGCCGACGCGGACTGGCACGCCGACTGGATCCGGCGGGCGACGAACGACCTCATCGAGTACGACCAGTTCACCTACGCCCGCAAGACGTTCACGCTGGGGGCCTCACGCATCGTGCGCGCCCGCGTGTACGTGTCGGTGGATCAGCAGTACGAGCTGTCGATCAACGGGGTACGCGCGGGGAAAGGGGAGGCGTACAGCTACCCCGACTCCCAGTACTACGAGACGCTCGACGTGACCCGCCTCCTTCGACCGGGCGCGGCGAACGCCATCGGCATACTGGCCAACTGGGACGGCGACACGAAGGGCCACCCCGCCGGCACCCCGGCGATCATCGCCCAGCTTTCGGTGCTCCACACCGACGGCACCACCGAGCAGATCGTCACCGACGGGACCTGGCCCGTCCTGAAGGCGAACTGGCTGTCCGGCACCCAACGCGACCTCGAGGGCGACGTCGTGGACTACGTCGAGAACATCGATGGGCTCCACGCCCCGCTCGGATGGGATCGGCCCGGCTTCGACGACCAGGCCTGGTCGCCCGCCACCGTGCTCGGCCCGGCCGGGACCGCCCCCTGGACCGACCTCGTGTCGGTGCGCACCCGCATCGTCGAGAAGCCTGTGCACGCCGTGTCGCTCACCCGGCTCGCCAACGGGGCTGCCGTCGCCGACTTCGGCAAGGTGTACGCCGCCGTGCCCACCGTGAGGTTCCAACACGGCGTCGCCGGGCGGCTCATCACCATGCACGCCGGCTACCTCCTCGACGCCCACCCGACCAGCGGCGTCCCCGGCCAGGTCTCCACGACGCATGGGACCCAGCACACGAACCTCGCGTACTCGTACATCGAGCGACGCGGCCCGCAGAGCTTCGAGCCGTTCGACTACCTCGGCTTCCGGTACCTCCAGATCGACCATCCCGGCGAGACCCTCACCCCGAGAAACGTCGTCGCGCTGACGCGCCACGCCGCCGTGCCCAACGAGACCGCTGCGACGTTCTCGTCGTCGAGCGCCACCTCCGACGCCGTCTTCGACCTCGGCCGGCACTCCTCGCTGGACACCGCCCAGGAGCAGTTCATCGACACCCCCACCCGGGAGAAAGGCCCCTGGCTCTGGGACGGATTCAACGAGTCGCAGACGGCGATGGCCGCGTTCGGGGAGCAGAACCTCACCCGCAAGTCGCTCCTCGAGTTCGCCCAATCCCAGGCGCGCTACTGGCCCCAAGGGCGGATCAACAAGATCTACCCGACGGGCCTCGGTGCGCTCGACATCAACGAGTTCAGCGAGATCTACGCGGAATGGGTGTGGCAGTACTGGATGAACACCGGGGACCGGACGCAGCTCGCGGTCGTGTACCCGACGATCGTGAACCTGTCCGCGTACGTCGCGGCCGCGATCGACCCCGCCACCGGTCTGGTGACCAACCTGCCAGCGACAAACGTCTACTACCCGTATCCCGTCGTGACGCGCCTCAACATCCTCGGCGTGAACGTCTTTCGGCGCGCGGGGCAGATCGCCGCCGCGTTGGACCGGCCGGCCAGCGAGGTGACCCAGCAACAGACCCGCGAGCAGGCACTGACGAACGCGATCAACGCCCGGCTCACGCGACCCGATGGCGTCTACATCGACGGGCTCCAAGCCGACGGGACCCAGGCACTCCAAGCGTCCCAGGAGAGCGACACCGCCGCCGTCGTCTACGGGGTCGTCCCGCCCGCCCAGCTCGCGACGGTCGGCGCCTATATCGCCAGTCTCGGGATGCAGAACCCGCCGCGCACCGCCGGCGAGCTCCTCGAGGCGCTGCGGCTCGTCGGCAGAGACCGAGACGTCGTGACCCGCCTCACCGACACGAAGACCCCGGGATGGGCGAGCATCCTCGCGCAGGGGGGCACCTTCACCTGGGAGGTCTGGAAGCCCGTCGACGCCAACGGCGACAGCATGTCGCACGGCTGGGGATCCAACGTGCTCGTCGAGATCCAGAGCGCCCTGCTCGGCGTCACCCCAACCGCGCCCGGCTACGCGACCTTCGACGTGGCGCCGCCGCGCACGGGTCTGGCGTCCGCGTCCGGGCGCGTGCCCACCCCACGCGGGGTCATCGTCGTGTCGTGGCACGCCCAGCCGGCGGGCGGCGGCGCTGCGACCCTCGACGTCACGGTCCCGGCGAACGCCACTGCCACCGTCC
>DATFXK010000146.1:0-4915 GCA_035316005.1 Acidimicrobiia bacterium
TTGAAGTCCGGCTCCTCGCCGCGCTCGCGCTGCTCGAGCATGTGGTTGAGCTCGGCGAGCATGTCCTTCATGCGCTGCATCTGCTCGGGGGAGACGTCGCGCATGCCCTCCGAGAGCTGGTTGAAGTAGCTCTGCAGCAACTGCTGGCGCAGCTCGTCCATCAGCTCCTCGAAGCGTTGCCGGGCGGCCTCGTCCATGAAGTCGTAGTCCTGGAGCGCCTGGACGCGACCGGCGAGGTCGGGCGGCATCTCGTCGAGCTGCTGCCGGCGTTGCTGGGCGAGCTCTTCGACGATCTCCTGACGGCGACGGTCACCGGACTGTTGCGCCTCGTCGAGGCGCCGCTCGATACCGGCCCGCTCCTGGTCGACGACCTCGCGCAGCTTCTCGGCGATGTCGTCGTACACGCCGCCGAGGTCGCGCCGCTCGAGCTCCTCGCGCCGGCGCTGGCGAAGCCGCTCAAGCATCTCGCGCAGCCCCATCAGCTGCTCGTCGTTGCGGTCGCGGAAGCCCTGTTGGAGCATGCGACGCAGGGCCGCGTTCAGGTCACCGTGGTAGAGGAGATCGTCCGACATCTCCTCGAGGAGGGAGTCGGCATCGAGGTCGAAGCCGGTCTGGCTTCCGTCCCAGCGCGAGTACTTGAACCCGCGAGGATTTCGCCGACGAAGCCTCATGCGTCGAGGCTACCGGCTCACGCGGTTCCCTCGGCCGCCCGCTTGATGCGCTCGAGGGTCTGCTGGATGTCGCCGGTCAGCTTCGCCGCGCGCTTTTCGGGCTTGGCGGTCAGCTTCATGAATGCGCCGTAACGGAGCGCCTCGAACGACTCGGTCAGCGCGGTTCCGCCGTCCTTGGGCATGAACCGGTACGTCCAGCGTGTGGCCTCCTTGCCGGGCTTTCCGGTCTCGAACGTGAACTCCTTGCCGGGATCGGCGACCTTCACGGTGGGCGTCGTCGACCACCTCGCGAGGCCCAGCTTGTTGTGCCCCTTGAACCGGGCCCCGACGGCGGGTCCGGTGGCGCCGCCGACCCACTCGGCCCGAACGGTCTCCGGGCTCCATTCGCCCATGCGGGTGACGTCGGTGATCATGTCGTAGACCTTCTCGGGCGGCGCCTGGATCTGGATCGTCGCCTTGCCCTCAACATCCTCTGCTGCCATCGCTGCACCTCCCTGACGTGCGCGTCGCCGACCCTACGACTCCCGGTTCGGGTGCGCACTCCGCCACAATCGACGCGTGCCTACCCGCCTCCTCGTCGTTGCGGTCCTCGCCGGGGCGGCCGTGCTCGCGGTCGGATGCGGGTCTGAAGGCGGAGACACCCCCAAGGCGCCGCTGGCGTTCTGCAAAGCGGCGTCGAACTACGACGACCGGCTGTCCAAAGGAGCAAAGCCCGACGAGCAGGTTCGGCTCGTCCAGCGCATGGTCGACACCGCGCCGGCCAAGATCAAGGCCGACGCGCAAACCTTCGTGGACGCGTTGCGGGTGGTCGAAACGGACAAGTCAGTCCGGGACGACCCGAAGGTGAAGAAGGCCGTCGAGAACGTGAACCGTTACGCGGTACAGCGTTGCGGCTTCTACAAGAGTCAGGGCGGCGGCGGGATCTGACCGACCGGGTCAGGTCATGCGTCGCAGCCGGCGCGCGCCCCACCACACGAAGCCGGCGCCGACGATCAGGAGCTTGGCCGCGACGACCCAGAGCGTGATGTCGCGGGCGAGCTTGTCGTCGTTGGTGATGACCTGCGTCGGGTGATCGGGGTCGTAGCGGATCTGCACCTGCGAGCCCACCGGCTTCTCGCCCGTGCCGGTCCGCAGCGGTTCGGGCGCGAGGATGGTACGGCCGTCGGCGGTCGTGAACTGGAGCCGCCGCTCGGTGCCCTGCAGCACGATGGTCGCCGTCGCCGGCGTGCCGCGATCGCGCAGCTCGGCGTCGTGCCGTTGGAGGCTGATGATCAGGCCGGCCGCCGCCAGCCCGGCGACGATGCACGCGATACCACCGGCGATCGCCCAGCGGGCGCCGCGCCGGCTCGGCGGGGCCGCGGCCGGCGCGGTGGCGACGGTCCGTTCCGCCGCGGCGACGGGCGCGAGCCCGCGTGCCCGCCGCTCGTCGTAGTCGCGGCGGCGGCCGACGTCGGCCAGCGTCCGATAGGCGACGGTCACCCGCTTGAACCGGTCGGCGGCGGCGGGATCGGTCGGCCGCGCGTCCGGGTGGAGGGTCTTGACGAGGGAGCGGTACGTGGAGGCGATCTCGGCCTGAGACGCCGTGGGCTCGACCCCGAGGTCGGCGTAGTAGTCGACGACGTCGACCGGCCGCGTGCTCACGTGCTCAGTGTGGCGCAGATGCCAGGAGGCAGCCCGTCGTAGGCGCCTCCCCGCGCCGTCAGCCGCGCCCGCGGTACGTGGCCTTGCCGCCGACGGCGTCCTTGTTGAGGCGCTTCGACAGATGCAGGCCTTCGAGGACGAACTCGATCGCGGACGCCACGCCCGCGGGAGTCTCGCCCACGCCGAGGTCGGCGAGCGCCTCGCGAAGCCCGTCGAGCTTCGGGAGCAGAGCGGCGTACTCCGACGCGGGGACGTCCTCCCCCGTGTTCACGGTGACGCCGCCGTCGAACGCGGTCACCAGGCGCGCCATGCGCTCGGGTCGGGTCCGGGCCCGGAACACCTCGAGCACCGACGCCTTGACGATGCGCTCGAGGACCTGCTCCTCGCGGCCGTCGTCGAGCGTCTCGAACTCGATCTTGCCCGCGGTGGACGCCACGAGCGCGTCGAGGTCGCTGACCCGCGGCACCACCTCCCGCTCGCCGCTGCGCAGGGCGCGCCGTGACGCGTTGGCGACGAGCGTCTCGTAGTTGGTGATCGACAGCCGCACCGAGACTCCCGAGCGCTGGTTGATGTGGGGCGAGCGGCGGGCCTGCTGCGTGATCTCGGCGACGATCTCGGCCATGAACTCGGGCACGTGCACCGAGAGCTGCTCGGCCGCCAGCGGGCGCGCCTCCTGGTCGACGACGTCCATCTCGACGTCGACGTCGAGCGGGTAGTGGGTGCGGATCTGGGCGCCGAAGCGGTCCTTCAGCGGCGTGATGATCCGACCGCGGTTCGTGTAGTCCTCGGGGTTGGCCGACGCCACGAGCATCAGGTCGAGTGGCAGCCTGATCTTGTACCCGCGGATCTGCACGTCGCGCTCTTCGAGCACGTTGAGCAGACCGACCTGGATGCGCTCGGCGAGGTCGGGCAGCTCGTTGATGGAGAAGATCCCGCGGTTGGTGCGCGGCACCAGCCCGTAGTGGATCGTGAGCTCGTCGGCCAGGTAACGGCCCTCGGCGACCTTGATCGGGTCGACCTCGCCGATCAGGTCGGCGATCGACGTGTCGGGCGTGGCGAGCTTCTCGCCGAATCGCCGCTCGCTGTGCACCCATTCGATCGGCGTGTCCTCGCCCCGTTCTGCGACGAGCAGGCGGGCGTGCTGCGACACTGGCGCGTAGGGATCGTCGTTGATCTCGCTGCCCGCGATCGTCGGCGTCCACTCGTCGAGGAGCCCGACGAGGGAACGGATGATGCGGGTCTTCGCCTGGCCGCGCTCGCCGAGGAAGATCACGTCGTGGCCGGCGAGCAGCGCGTTCTCGAGCTGCGGCAGCACGGTGTCGTCGAACCCGATGACGCCGTCCACCAGCGGCTTGCCGGCGGCGATGCGGGCCAGCGCGTTCGCCCGGACCTCATCCTTGACGGGCCGCGACTCCCAGCCACTGGCTCGCAGCTCGCCGAGGGTGCCGGGACGGGTCATCGCAAGCTCCGGGGTCGAGTTCAGGGATCCGTGGCGCGAGCGCTACGCACGTCGTCGCCGCTCTCCGCGTCGAAGCGTACCAGCGCCGATCGCTTCCGGAGCCACGCGTCGACCGCCACGGCGGCGAGGATCGCGAGCGACACGTCCGCCGCGGCGCGGAAGCGCGTCTGCCCGAACGTGACGATCGTGGCCACCGCGACTGTGGCGACCGGCGCGAGCACCGGGACCAGTGAGACCCGCCTTCGCCGAAGCACGATCAACGCGTACACCGACATGATCACCGACACGTAGAACAGTGCGAGCCCCGCCGCCGATACCGCGAGCACCCGGTGGTTGTCCCGCTCGTCGGCGCGAAGTTGGTCGACCGGCGCGTAGAACCCGAACGTGCGTCCGAGTCGCGCGAACGCGACGAAGGGAACCTGCCCCTTGTGATCGCGCGCGTAGTCGGTCGCCAGGTCACGGAATCGCTGATCCTGTACCGACTCGTCGGCGGGAGGGAACTTTGGCGACGAGAGCAGGCAGTGCAACGACAGGTAGCCGATCTCCGGTCCGAAGTACGTGTCGCGGCAGTTGGCGGAGTACACGGTCTGGCCGAGTCCGCTCGACAGCGTCACCGGCCGCTCGAAGCGAACGAGGTTGTACCCGACCCAGGGCCCGGTGACCACGACCACGACGCCAGCCCGACGAGATCAGCTGGAGGCGGCTCCGCATCGCCACGCTGCGGGCGAGCAGCGAGACGGGCACGATCAGGAAGGGCACGAAGAGCACCGCCTCGGGACGCGTCAGCATGGCCAGCACGCACGCCGCGCCGAGAAACGCCGCGACGGGCCACGACGGTCGGCCGAGGAACCGATACGCGAGGAAGACGATCAACGCGGTGACGACGAGCGTCATCGACTCCGACATGAGGAGCGCGTCGTTGAGCCAGAAGCTCGGCGAGAGTACCAATGGGGCCGCGCGCTTCTTGGTCTCGGCCTACTTCGTCGAGACGTGCCGCCATCGGCCGCACGCTAGCGACGGCCCTAAGCTGCGCGGGGCCGGTCAAGTGGGGCAGACGAGGAGAAGGAGCAACGATGCCCGACGAGCAGGACGATCGGTACCAGGAGGCGAAGCGGCGGGTCGAGGCCAAGAAGGGTTTCTACGT
>DATFXK010000147.1:0-2271 GCA_035316005.1 Acidimicrobiia bacterium
CTGCTTCGTGTTCATGCGCTCGTCGATCTTGAAGACCTGCATGGCGTTCTCGCGCAGGAACTTCGGCCATACGTGGTCACGGAACGGCACGTCGGGGAGCTCCCGGAAGATCCGCTCGAGCGAGAGGCCCATCGGGAAGTACCCCGCGTACATGACCTTGTCGGCGCCACGCGTATTCGCGTAGTCGACAATCGCCTTCGGGTAGTACTTGGGCGCGAACGCCGAGGTCATGTAGTAGAGGCCGGGCCACTTCAGCATGAGCTTGACCGCGAGCTCCTCCCACGGCTCGGCGCCGTGGCGCATCACGATCCGCAACTCCGGGAAGTCGAAGCACACCTGGTCGAAGCGCTCGACGTGCTGGCACGCCGACGGGAACCGTGGGCCGGCGACGCCGGCGTTCACGATGATCGGGATGTCGAGCTCGACGCACGTCGCGTATACCGCGTACGCCTTCGGGTCGTCGACCGGCACCTGGGGCAGACAACCCGCCGGGAAGAACGTCACCGCCGCGAGGTCCTGCTCGTCCTTGGCCCGGCGGATGGACCGCACCGCCTCCATCACATCGTTCGGGTTCACCTCGAGGGAGAGGAGGAACCGGCTCGGGTACCGGTCGCGCGCCTCGAGCGTCAGCCGGGTGAGGCCGACGAGCCCGATGTCGATGCCGTACCGGTCCATCTCGGCAATCGTCACGTCGACCGGATCCTTGCCTTCGTCGACGCTCTCGGGGACGTCCTTGAACATGTATTCGGCGAGGAAGGACATGTCCTTGGACTCCGGGTCCTTCGCTCCCTTCCGCAGATAGTCGTAGACGGCCCTGCGGTCGCGGTGCGGGAACCCGATCATCAGGTCGACGGCGCCGATCCCCTCCGGCATGGGCACGACGACGAAACTAGGGCAAGCTCGGAGTGTGAGCGACTCGTTGCCGCGCTGGATGCGGCGCATCCCGACCACGAGCGGGGAAACGCCCGAGGCGGTCCCGGCGGCGACGGTCGTCCTCCTGCGCGACGCGCCGGATGCCGGCCTCGAGACTCTCATGGTGCGGCGAAGCTCGAAGCTCGAGTTCGCCGGCGGGATGTGGGTCTTCCCGGGCGGGCGGGTCGATCCCGGCGACGTGCCGTCCGACGACGACGTGATCGAGGCGGCGCGCCGGGCCGCGGTGCGCGAGGCGCGCGAAGAGGCGGACCTCGTGGTCGACGCCGACGCGCTGGTGCCGTTCGCGCACTGGGTGCCGCCGCCGGTCACGGCCAAGCGGTTCGCGACCTGGTTCTTCCTCGGGCCCGCGCCGGAGGGCGCGGTCACGGTGGACATGGGTGAGATCCGCGACCACCGCTGGATCTCACCTGCCGACGCGATCACGCGCCGTGACGCCGAGGAGATCGAGCTCGCCCCGCCGACGTGGGTGACGCTGCACCGGCTAGCGGGGTACGAGGATGTCGCGGCGGCGGTCGCCGACGCCGGCGCCCGAGAGCCCGAGTTCTTCGAGACGCACATCGCCCGCATCGAGGGCGGCGTCGCCGCACTCTGGGAGGGCGACGCCGGCTACGACACGAACGACGGCGGCGCGCCCGGCGCTCGGCACCGGCTCTGGATGCTGCCGACCGGCTGGCGCTACGAGCGCACGGAGGCTGACTGATGCGCGCCGTTCGCAACACCGACAACGGGATCGAGGTGCTCGACGTCCCGAGTCCTGATCCGGAGAGGGGACAGCTCCGCGTGGAGGTGCGCGCCGCCGGCATCTGCGGCTCGGATCTGCACCTCATCTCGTGGGGACCGATGCCGGTCACGCTCGGGCACGAGATCTCCGGGCGTCTCGACGACGGGACGCCCGTCGCGATCTGGCCACTTGTCTCCTGCGGCGAGTGCGATCGGTGTGCGGCCGGTGAGGTGACCCAGTGCCGGCAGGCGGTCACCCAGAGCATCGGCATCGGCCGGGACGGCGGGATGGCGGACGAGATGGTCGTGGAGGAGAGCTGCGTCGTGCCGTTACCCGACGGGCTGGATCTCGCCGACGCGTCGCTCGTCGAGCCGATCGCCTGCTCGCTGCACGCGCTGCGCCGCGCCGGGTTGCGCGGGGACGATCGCGTCGCGGTCGTCGGCGCCGGCATGATCGGCCTCGCCGCTGCGCTCGTCGCCCGTGCCGAGGGCTGCGCGGTCGACGTCGCCGCTCGCCACGATGCCCAACGCGACGCCGCGGCGCGGATCGGCGCCGGCACCGAGCCCGACGGCGAGTACGACGTCGTGGTCGATGCGGCCGGCACCGAATCAGCGCTA
>DATFXK010000148.1:0-9247 GCA_035316005.1 Acidimicrobiia bacterium
TACCGCCTCGCCACCTAGCTCCCCCCTCGCCGCCGGTGCGGCCTCGCGAGACCCCCCGCTCGCGAGGCCGCTGCCGGCGCCGATCTACAGCGCGACGAGCTGCGCGAACTTCCCCTTCACCGAGAGGGCGGGCACGTCGCCGACCTCGACCCATGCGAGGGCGTCGCAGTCGCCCTCGCGCACGCCGATGACGAGCGACGCATCGACGCCCCGGCGGGCGAGGACGGCGATGAGGACGAGCGAAGAGACGAGCGGGCGCGAGTCGCCGGGCAGACGACCGACGATCTGCCGGACGGCGCGACCGACGTGCACGATCTCGTCCTGCGATGGAGCGGGAGTCGCCTGACGATCCGCCGGCCGACAGCGTGCCAGCGCCGTCCGGAGATCATTCCGTCGAACGAGCCGCCGAACCCTGATCGTCGTCCAGACGATCTGGGCGACCATCCACGGCTTGGCGCCTTGCGGCCGGCTGCTGTCCGAAATACTCATATCCGGACAGTCTGCCGGAATCAGGCGGATTTGTCCACCGGCCGCCGTGGCCCGAGGCACACCGCTACGTTGGCCGGCGTGAGTGCACGGCGCCTGCTCGCGTGCCTGGTCCTCCTCGTCACCGTCGCCGCGGCATGCAGCTCGTCGGACGGCGGCAAGGCGAAGCCGAAGTCGACGACGACCACTCCGGCCTCGACGTCGGCGGCGCAATCGGGTGGCGGGGCGTGGCCGACGTACCACCGCGACGCCGCACGCACCGGGGTCGAGCCGAGCGGGCCCACGCCCGGCTCGCTCCGCCGCGTATGGGAGACGCCGACGCTCGACGGCGCGATCTACGCCGAGCCCCTCTTCGTCGGCTCGCAGGTGTTCGTGGCGACCGAGGGCAACACGGTCTACGCGCTGGACGCCACGAACGGGCAGGTCCAGTGGCAGGTGAACCTCGGCGACCCCGTGCCTCGTTCCGAGCTCCCGTGCGGGAACATCGACCCGACCGGGATCACCAGCACGCCCGTCATCGATCCCGGTCGTGGGCTGATCTACGTCGTGCCGTTCGTGCAGCCCCACCGGCACGATCTCGTCGCCCTCGACCTCGCCTCCGGCGCCCAGCGCTTCCGCCGGCCGATCGACGCGCCGGGCGCCGACCCGACGGTGGAGCAGCAACGCAGTGCCCTCGCCCTCGCGAACGATCAGGTGTTGGTGCCGTACGGCGGGCTCTTCGGCGACTGCGGCAACTACTACGGCTACGTCGTCGGCGCGCCCGCGGACGGGAGCGGCAATCTCACGAGCTATCAGGTGCCGGCTGCACTCGCGGCTGCGGTGTGGGCGCCACCGGGACCGACGGTCGCGGACAACGCCGTGTACATCGCCACCGGCAACTCCAAGCGCTCGGGTGAGCCCGACCTGTCCAACTCGGTGATCAAGCTGTCCTCGCCGGGCCTCCAGATGACCGACTCGTGGACGCCGCGCAACCGTGACGAGCTCAGCCGCGGTGACATCGACCTCGGGTCCACATCTCCGGCGCCGGTCTCGAACGGGCTCGTGTTCGTGGTCGGCAAGGAAGGAGTCGGATACCTGTTGCGCGCCGATCACCTGGGCGGGACCGGCGGCCAAGTCTTCGACTCCGAGGTGTGCAGCTCGGGCGGTTACGGCGGCACCGCGTGGGCGCCGCCCATGCTGTTCGTGCCGTGCCGCGACGGCCTGGTGGCCCTGCGCATCGAGGGCTCGCGGTTCAGCGTGGCGTGGCGGGCCGCCGCTGCCGACGGCTCGCCCATCGTCACCGGCGACACGGTGTGGGCGCTCGATCTCCAGCAGGGCGTGCTGCACGCGTACCAGGCGTCCGACGGTCGGGAGCTGGGCAGCGCGCCGACCGGGCGCGCCGCGAACTTCGCCACCCCGGCGGCGGGCAAAGGGCTCGTCGTCGTCGGCGCCGACCGGCGCGGGATCGCGTTCGGCAACTAGCCGACGGAATACTCTTTCGGTCGTGGCAGGGGCAGGTTTCTCGCTCCCGCGACACGAAGCGTTTGCGATCACCGTGGGCTTCGTCGTCATCGGACTCGGCTTCGTGATCGACGTGACGACGGGGCGCGACCTCTCGCTGTCGATCGTCTACGTCGCCGGCGTGGGCCTCATGACCTGGACGGGCAGCCTGCGCGTCGGGGTGCTCGGCGCGGTCGGCGGCGGGACTGCCGTCGTCATCGACGGGCTGTCGAACTCGGTCGTGACAGGGACGGCGCTGACGAACGGGGTGACGGCCTTCGTGCTGCTTCTCGCCACCGCCGCCGTCATGGACCGCCTGCACTCCATGATGGTGCGAGAGGCGAGCCGGGCGCGCTTCGACCCGTTGACCGGGCTCTCCAACCGCCGTGCCTGTGAGGAGCGCTGCGCCGTCGAGATCGCGCGGCTCCAGCGGCGGAGCGGATCGCTGTCGGTCGCGTTCTTCGACTTCGACGGCCTGAAGCAGGTCAACGACGTGAAGGGCCACGCCGCCGCGCTCATCCACATCGCGACGTCGGCGCAGGCGGTGCTCCGCCCGACGGATCTGCTGTCCCGCGTCGGCGGCGACGAGTTCGTCCTGCTCCTCCCCGACACCGACTACGACGAGGCGACGACCGTCGTCCGCCGCATCCAGGGCCGGCTCGCCGAGGCCAACGGGGGTGAGCCGGCGTCGGTCACGGCCGGGCTCGTCACCTGGCACAGCCCGCCCCAGAGCATCGAACAGCTCTTCGTCGAAGCCGACGCCCTCATGTACAGCGCCAAGCGAGGCGGCGGGGACCGCCACCTCGAGTCCCAGGTCATCGGCTGACGAGCTAGGGGCACACCACCGGCAACAGTTGGCACGTCGGGCTGCGCGGGGGTGAGCTCGGAGGAGAATCGCCGGACGGCGGGGCGCCGCTCGATCCCGGCGCCGGCGATGCCGGCCGCGGCGCACTGGCCGTCCCGGGAGCTGGCGCCCGTGCCGAGTTCGACGTACCGGGTGCCGCGGGCGCTGCCGGGAACGCGGGTGACGCGTCGGGTGCGGGTGCGGCCTCCGTTGCGACAACGGAGTCAGGCGAAGGTGCTGTTGTGGCAGTTGCGGACGGCGAGGAGCGTGCGATCGATGTCGACGGCGACCGCTGCGCGCGCTGGTCCCCGGGCGCGACCTGCGTCGCGACGAACGCACCCGTGGCGGCGAGAATCGCGACAACAAGCGCGCCCGCCACGGCCGCGCGAGAGCGACGTCCCTGCGCGTGCAGCCGCTCGAGCACACGGTGGATCCGCCGGTTGCTGCCGGGCGGCACCGTCACCGTGCGCGTCAATGTCTCACGGCGCGCGATGACGCCGGCTTCGAGCTCCCGCCGAGCGTTCTCGGATGCGGCGCGAAGTCGGCCGAGGTGCCGTGTCAGGCCGCTCTCGAGCTCATGTGCGCGTGTCTCGGCCGCGCGCTCCGCTCGCGCCACGAGCGACCCCGTCGGATCGGCGGCCGAGGCATCCTTCGTGGTGCGCTCGAGCCCGGGCAACGTGGTCGGCTACGCGACGGCGACCGCGAGCGCCGCGATCGCCACTCCCAGGGCGAGGATGCTCAGGACGACGGCGACGACCGCGAGCCGGCCCACGCTGTTGAGGCGAACACCGAGGCGGGCGATGCGGTCGTTGGCCGCGGCCCGCTGCAATTCTGCGAGCCGCGTGTCGACCGCTTCCTCGAGATCGGCGATGCGTTGGGCGGCGGCGCGATTGAGCTCCTGTGTGCCGGTGGTGAACGTCTGCTCGAGGTCCGACACGTGGGCGGCCACCGTGTCCTGCAACTCGGCCTGGCAACTGCCGACGAGCGACTCGAATCGCAGCGCGCCGTCGCGCAGGACGCGCTCGAGCTCCCCGGGCGAGTGCCGGACCGCGCCCGCGGCCGGAAGCTCCTCGGCCTCGGTGGCGGGGGGCTGCCTGAGGAAGTAACCACGCGCCGGGCTGTCGCCGTCACCCTGGGCATGGCCGCCGTCGGTCCCGCTGGTGGGCCGGTGCTCGTCGTCGGACGGCCAGTCGAGGTCGGCGCCGAGATCCGCGGCGCGTGGAGAGGTCTCCTCCGCCCAGCTCATCCGAGGGAGCTTACCGGGATTATTCGCCCAACACTACACAGATCGGTCGAGTCGGGGTATCCTGCCCCCGGCCGTTGCTGGTCGGGCCCCGGCCGGAGATGCCGGAGATGCTGGAGCGGTACCCCGCCGACTTCGTACAGGAGCGCACGAGCGTGCGTCCCGGGTGCACCTGCCTCTGGCAGATCAGCGCCTCGGCCGACAAGCTCATCTGCGAGGCGCCCGAGTACGACCACGCGTACCTCCGCCACCGCGGCCCGCTGCTCGACGCGTGGATCCTCTACCGCACGGCCCGGGCCTGGCTCCCGAAGGCCACCGCGATCGAGCTCGGCGACCTGCCGGCGTGGGCGTGCCGACCGAGGTTCCCGATGCGGGAGCTCCTCGAGCCGGAAGGCCGCGTGCTCACGGCGGCGCGGACGCGCGTCGAGACCGCAATCGACTGACGCCGCCGTCGGCCCGCTAGTGGGCTGCCTGGAACCGGCCTGCCGCGCGCCATCGGATGCGCGTCGATATCGTGCCGCCCGTGACAGTCGGCCGGCGGGGGGCGTTCGTGGTGCTCGCGCTGCTGTCGCTGCAGTTCCTCGTGCTCGGGTTGGTGCAGGCGTGGCGCGACTCACCGACGTACGACGAGAAGTACCACCTCTCAGGCGGAGTGACCGCGCTGACCGAGCACCAGCTGCGTCTGACGCCCGAGCATCCACCGCTTCCGAAGGTGCTGGCGGCGCTGCCGGTGCTGGCGGAGCATCCGGTGATCCCGCACGGCCAGAGCTGGGCCCGCGGCGACGGGTTCACGTATCCCGACGAGTTCCTGCAGGCCCAGCTCGACGCGGGCAAGCTGCAGCGCGTCACCTTCGTCTCGCGCCTCGTGCCGCTGGCGATCGCGATCGGTGCCGCGTGGGCGTTGTACGTGCTCGCCGCCAGCCTCTTCGGACGGGCGGCGGGACTCCTCGCCGGGGGCTTGTGGCTCACCACGCCGCTCGTGCTCGGCCTCGGTCATCTCGACGGCAACGACATCGGGTTCACACTCGCCGTCGTGCTCGTCGCGCTCGCGCTCCTGCGGTACGCGCGCGGGCCGACATGGGCGAACGCCGTCATCGTCGGCCTGGCCGGCGGCGGCACGTTGCTCGTGCGCATCACCGGGCTGGCCGTCGTGCCCGTCCTCGCCGTCATCGTCGTGCTGTTGGCGTGGCCCCGGCTCACGATGGGGCTCCTCCGCGGCGGGCTCGTGCTCGTCGTCGCGTGGGCGGCGCTGTGGATCGGGATGCGCGCCGTCTCGCCGGTCCCCGACTTCAAGCGCGTCGACCCGCTGCCCCACGTCGACGACGCGCCCGTCGCCGCCGACGTCGCCCGGATCGTCCCGTGGCCCCAGGAGTTCGAAACCGGCATCGACGACACCGCCCGCTTCAGCACGAAGAAGACGCCCGGCTACCTCTTCGGCGACGCGTGGTGGGGCGCGAACTGGTGGTACTGGCCGGGAAGCCTCGTGGTGAAGCTGCCGATCACCGTCCTGGCGGCGTTCCTCGGCGGGCTCGTGTGCTGGTGGCGCGTGGACCGCGACCGCCGGCGCCTCGCATTCGTCGTGCTCGTCCCGCTCGCCGCCGTCGTGACCGCCATCCTGATCCCGTACCCCGAGCCGGTCGGCGTGCGCTACCTGCTGCCCGCGGTGGCGCTCGGGTTCGTCGCGGCGTCGCCGCTCGTCGTCATCGGGCGCCGCCGGTGGGGTCTCGTGCTCCTGGGCGTCCTCGCCGCCGGGCAGCTCGCGTTCTTCTGGCAGTCGCAGCCCCACTCCCTCGCCTGGACCGCGCCACCGTTCCGACCCGGGTACCGCGTCGCGACCGACTCGAACCTCGACTGGGGTCAGGACTTCTACCGGCTGCAGGACTGGGCGAAGGGCAAGCGGCCGGTCGTGCTGTACTTCGGACCGCTCGAGCCCTTACCCAACGTGCCCGGCTCGGAACCGCTGTTCGCTCCCACCGACCAGGAAGGTGTGCTGGCGATCGAGGACCCGCAGTCGATGCGCGGCCGGTGGCTCGCCGTCAGCGCCTCCGCGCTCACGGCGTACTTCCGCCCCGTGCTCGGATGGCTACGCGCATACTGCCCGGTCGGGAACCTCGGAGGCACGATCCTGCTGTACCGGTTCGACGAGCCACCCGACTACGACCTCCGGGGACCGGACCGGCCGGCGGCCCCCTGTCGCGGCGACGTCAGCCGCCGTTCGGCGTGAGCTCCCGGAACTTCGACGCCGCTCCCGGTGTACAAGGGTGACACCGCTCCGGCGGGCCATCGGGAGGGGAGCACCACGGACGACGTCGATCTGATCGAGCGGGCGAGGCAGGGGGACGTCGACGCCTACGGCGAGCTCGTGCGCCGGTACCAGCACGACGCCCGGCGCACCGCCGCCGCCATCGCCGGCGTGGGCAACGCAGACGACGCCGCCCAGGAGGCGTTCGTGCGCGCGTTCGGCTTCCTCCACCGCTTCCGTCCCGGAGCGCCGTTCCGGCCGTGGCTCCTCGCGGTCGTCGCCAACGTGGCGCGGAACCACACCCGCTCGTCGCACCGTTGGACGCGGGCGGTCCGGGCGCCGGGCGAACGCGGGAGGATCGCCATGGTGACGCCCTCGGCGGAGGATGAGGCGATGTCCCGCCGGCGTGACGGCACCGTGCGGGCCGCGCTCGACGCGCTGCCGGGTCGCTACCGCGACGTCGTCGCCTGTCGCTACCTGCTCGACCTCAGCGAAGAGGAGACCGCGCAGATCCTCGGCATCGCCCGGGGCACCGTGAAATCACGCCTCTCGCGAGGTCTCGACCGGCTCGAACGCCAACTCGACCGCGAGGTGCACCATGCCTGAGAGCAACTCGCGCCTCCTCGTGGAAGCGCAACTCCGATCCTTCTCGCACGACCTCGACGCCGCCCTCGGTGAGCTCGACCTCTCGAGCGCGGTGACTCGCCGGTTGCGGGAGACGACTCGCCGCCGTGTGCCCCAGCACGCGCGCCGGCGGCGCGTCGTGCTCGCACTGATCGCGACGGTGGCGGTGACGGCGACGCTCGCCATTCCGTCGGCCCGCGCCGCCGTCACGAGCTTCTTCGACATCGGCGCGGTGCACGTCCGCGAGCAGCCGCCGCCGGGCCCGGTCGCCGGTCCGCTCGTGCTCGGCGAGCTGACGACGCTCGACGCCGCGAAGTTGCGGATGCCGGCCGTGGTGCCGACCGCCCGCGGCTTCGCGTCGCCGGACGAGGTGTGGTTCGACGGCCGGACCGGCGGGGTGACGTCACTCGTGTACCGGGCCGAGCCGAGGCTGCCGGCGGCGCGGCACACCGCCGGCATCGGCCTGCTCGTCCAGGAGTTCACGGGTGACGGGAGCGGGTTCCTGAACAAGTACCTCGGGAACGACGCGCGGGCGGAGCGGGTGGCCGTCGGCCGGTACGACGGGGTCTTCATCACCGGCGGCGACCACTTCGTCGCCTACGAGGACGCGACGGGCACCGGGCACACCGAGGGCGGCCGGCTGGCCGGCAACGCGCTGATCTTCCAGCGGGAAGGCCTGACCATCCGCATCGAGGGCAACCTCCCGGTCGAGCGCATGGTCGCGATCGGCGCGTCGTTACGCTGACCGGAGTCCGCGATACCTGTCACACCCCGATGACATGCTCTCCGCATGCCACGGGGCTTTCGTGGAGGTGAGTGCAGGGCCCGAGCAGTCGCGCGCCTGATCGCCCGCGACGGTGACTGTTGCTGGTACTGCGGCGGTGAGTTCGATGTCCGTAAGCGAACTCGAACGATCGACCACGTGGTACCGCTGACGCTCGGCGGAACAAGCCGGCTGGAGAACCTGCGGCTTGCCTGCGGCAGCTGCAATCATCGCAAGGGTGCCATGAATGCGGGCGCGTATCTGGATTCTCGGGCGCTTGGGGAGCGTCGCCGGCTCATGCTGCTGGAACGCCGGCGGTCGCTCGGTGTCCTTCCCCCGAAGCGGGCCTATTGCCACAAGGAGATCCGGTGGTTCGCGCAAGGCCGATGGGCCTGTCGGATCTGTCATGTCTCGAGTCTCGCCGGCACGAGGAGTCCGACCACCGTCCCGTGCCGACCTCTTCGAACTTGGCTCGCTTCCGCATCCGGGTCGCCGAGCGCAGCCTGACGGCCGACAGCAACACCGTGGAGTCCCCGTACGGACGAGATGTCTGGTAGCCAGGGATCGCATGGCCGGGGAATCCACCGAGCTCGAACGCCGCTGCGACCTGCTGCGCTCGCTGCACACTCCCGGCGCGCCGCTGGTGCTGCCCAACGCCTGGGACGTGGCGTCGGCACGGGCAGTGGAGGCGGCGGGGTTCCCCGTCGTCGCCACGACGAGCGGCGGTGTCGCCGCCGCGCTCGGGTACGAGGACCACGAGCACGCGCCCGGCGACGCGATGCTCGCCGCCGCCGCCCGCATCAGCCGCGGCGTAGACGTTCCGGTGACCGTCGACGCCGAGGCGGGCTACGGGATGGATCCCACCGACCTCGTAGCGGCGTTGCAGGACGCCGGCGCCGCCGGCTGCAACCTCGAGGACACCGATCATGCCGCGGGCAAGCTGCGCGACCCGGAATCGCACGCGGCGTGGCTGCGCGCCGTGCGCGAGGCGGCGTCGGCCTCCGGCTACGGGCTCGTCATCAACGCTCGGGTCGACGTCTTCCTGACGGCGCTGATCGCCGGATCCGACACGCCCCAGCGCGAGCTCGTGCCCGACGCACTGCACCGGGCCCGGACCTACCTCGACGCCGGCGTCGACTGCGTGTTCCCGATCCCGCTCTGGGAAGTCGACGCGTTGCGCGAGTTCGTCGCCGGGTCACCGGGGCCGGTGAACATCCTCGAGACGCCGCGCGCGCCGGCGATCGAGGCACTGGCCGACCTCGGCGTGGCCCGGGTCAGCTACGGCAGCCTCGTCCACCGGGACGTCATGGATCAGTTCACGCGCGCCCTCGGCTCGATCGCCTCCGAGACGAAGGGCGTGGATCCGCGCTGACCGGCTTCCCTGATCGCGACTGTCAGCGGGCTCCGGTGTCCAAGTCGGACGCGCTCCCGAGTCTGGGCCTGTCAATCAGCTACGTGACGATGGGTGCAGAACGGGATCGAAGCCGTGGCGCAGCGCGGCGACAGACGTCGGCGGAGTGAGGACTCGTGCGTCGCCGAGTGTCGGACGCGCCGTCGGTGACGTCC
>DATFXK010000149.1:0-5930 GCA_035316005.1 Acidimicrobiia bacterium
GCACGCACGACGGTGCCGACGCGCACGAGACCAGCGAAGTCGGCCGGAACCAGATAGTCGAAGGCGCGCGCGACGGCGGGCAGATCTGGTTGGACCCGGCAGACCCGCGGTTCGGCTATGCGAGCGCTTCCGCCGCCTTGCGCAGCACCTCGGCCTCGTCGGTGCGCTCCCACGTGAACGTGGGCTCGCGCCGCCCGAAGTGCCCGTACGCGGCGGTCTTCTGGTAGATCGGCCGGCGCAGGTCGAGCCGCTCGATGATCGCAGCCGGTCGCAGGTCGAAGTGCTCCTGGACGAGCGCGCCGAGCTTGATCGGGTCGATCTGCGAAGTGCCGAACGTCTCGACCATTACCGACACCGGGCGCGCCACGCCGATCGCGTACGCAACCTGGACCTCGCACCGCTTGGCGATGCCCGCGGCGACCACGTTCTTGGCGACGTTCCGCACCGCGTAAGCAGCGGACCGGTCGACCTTCGTCGGGTCCTTGCCGCTGAATGCGCCCCCGCCGTGGCGGGCCATCCCGCCGTAGGTGTCGACGATGATCTTCCGCCCCGTCAATCCGCAGTCGGCGTGCGGGCCGCCCTTCTCGAAGCTCCCGGTCGGGTTGACGAGCATCTCGAAGTCGTCGCCCGCGAACTGCTCGGGCAGCAACGGCCGGACAACGTGCTCGAGCAGCGCCGGCTTGAGCGTGCCGTCGATGTTCAAGCCGGGCTCGTGCTGGGTCGAGATGAGCACGTTGCACAGCCGCTTCGGGACGTTGTCCTCGTACTCGATCGTCACCTGCGTCTTCCCGTCGGGCCGCACGTACGGGAGCGTGCCGTCGCGCCGGACCTGCGCCAGCCGCTCGGCGAGCCGGTGCGCGAGCCAGATCGGGATCGGCATGAGGTCGTCGGTCTCGTCGGAGGCGTAGCCGAACATCATCCCCTGGTCGCCGGCGCCGACCTCGTCGTAGTGGTCCCCTTCCCCGCTGCGGAGCTCGAAGGCCTTGTCGACGCCCTGCGCGATGTCGGACGACTGCTCGTCGATCGAGGTGATGACGGCGCACGAGTTGCCGTCGAAGCCGTAGCTGGCGTCCGTGTAGCCGATGCCGCGGATCACGTCGCGCACGAGACGCGGGATGTCGAGATGGGCGTTGGAGCTGATCTCGCCGGCGACGACGGCCATGCCGGTGGTGCACATGCTCTCGCATGCCACGCGGCTGTACGGGTCCTGGTCGAACATCCCGTCGAGGACGGCGTCGCTGATCTGGTCGCACATCTTGTCGGGATGACCCTCGGTCACCGACTCCGACGTGAACATGAACCGGCTCATGTTGTTCTCTTCAATCCTGTGGGGTCGTCGGCGAGGACCGCCGCGATGCGATCGAGCAGGAGGTCCGCCAGGTCGCCCTTGTCGAGCAGGGGCGTCTCCTCCCGAGAACCGGACGAGTACAGCAGGATCGCCCGGTTCGTGTCGACTTCGAACCCGGCGTCCGGAGCCGAGACGTCGTTCGCCACCATCATGTCGACTCGCTTGGCGGCCATCTTCTCGGCCGCGTGCTGTTCCACATGTTCGGTCTCGGCCGCGAAGCCGACCAGGACCTGCCCGGGCTGCTTGCGCTCACCGAGCAATGCGAGCACGTCCGTGGTCGGCTCGAGCTCGACCTCGGGCACGCCGTCGCGCTTCTTCAGCTTCTCGTCGGCGACGGCCTTGGGCCGGAAGTCGGCCACGGCTGCCGCCATCACGACGACATCGCAGTCGGGGAAGCGCGAGGTGGCAGCGCGCGCCATGTCGTCGGCGGTCTCGACGTGCTCGACCTCGATCCCGGAGACGTCGACCGGCCGTCCGATCGTCGTGACGAGATCGACGGCGGCGCCGCGGCGGGCGGCACGCTCGGCGATCGAGTACCCCATCTTCCCGGACGACCGATTCCCGACGTACCGGACCGGATCGATCGGCTCGCGTGTCCCGCCCGCGGTCACCAGCACGCGGATGCCGGCGAAGTCACCGGCGGCGGCGAGCACGTCGGCCGCGGCGGTGACGATGCCCTCGGCCTCGGCGAGGCGACCGGCACCGACGTCGCCGCCGGCGAGCCGACCCTCCTCGGGACCCACGACGTGCACGCCGCGGGCGCGCAATTGCGCCAGGTTCTCCTGGACGGCGGCGTGCTCCCACATCTCGGTGTGCATCGCCGGCGCGAGGAGGACGGGCGCGTTCGTCGCCAGCAGGGTGGCGGTCAGCAGATCGTCCGAGATGCCGTGCGTGTACTTGCCGAGGAGCTTGGCGGTGGCGGGTGCGACCACGATCAGGTCGGCGCCCCGCCCGAGCCGCGTGTGCGGGATCGGATCGGGCCCGTCGAACAACGACGTCCGAGCCGGCTCGGACGCCAGCGCCGAGAAGGTGAGGGCGCCGATGAAGCGCTGGGCGTCGTCCGTGAGCACGGGAACGACGTGCGCGCCGGCGTCGACGAGCCGGCGGCACACCTCGGCCGCCTTGTAGGCGGCGATCCCGCCGGTGACGCCGAGCACGACGCGGCGGCCGCGCAGCGCCACGAGCGGATCGCGGGAATCGGGCGCGGCCATGGGTGTCGCCAGCGCCTGCTACGCCTGGTCGGGTCCCTCGGCGTCGGTGAGCAGCGCGGCCTCGGCCTCGGACTCGGCTTCTTCCTCGGGAGGCTTGGGAACGGCGCGGATCTTGCCCGCCTCGATCTCCTCGAGCGAGATCGACAACGGCTTGCGGGACACGGACGTGACCTGCGGGGGCACGATCTTGCCGAGCCCCTCCCCGAGCTGGTTGTAGTAGTCGTTGATCTCACGAGCCCGCATGGCGGCCAGCGTGACCAGCGTGAACTTCGAGTCGACGCGGTCGAGGAGGCTCTCGGTGCGGGGCTCCATGAGCGAGGCCCGTCGTTCGGCCATATCGAAGGACCTTCCGGAGGGTCAGGAGGGCGGGGTTGCCCTCCGCTGACCAGCAAGGATAGCAGCGACCTCGCTAGCAGCCCGATCCGCGTCGTCGTTCACGACCACGGCGTCGAAGCGGTCCGCCGCCTGCTCCTCTTCCTCGGCCTCGGCGAGGCGGCGTTCGATCGCCTCCGGGTCGTCCTGCTTGCGATCGAGGAGCCGGCGGCGCTGCTCCTCCCGGGACGGCGCCTTCACGAACACGAGCAGCGCATCCGGGAACGCGCGCTTCACGGTGAGCGCGCCCTGGACGTCGATCTCGAGCAGGACGTCGTCGCCGGCGGCGAGGTGCTCCTCCACCGGGGCGCGCGGCGTCCCCTTCAGATCGCCATAGACGTCGAACCACTCTAGGAATCCACCGGCGTCGCGAAGGCGCTCGAACTCGGAACGGTCGATGAACACGTAGTCCCGGCCGTCCACCTCGTCCTCACGCCTCGACCGCGTGGTCGCCGAGACAGAGAACCACAGACGCGAATCGCGCGCGAGAAGATTCCGCACGATGGTCCCCTTGCCGACCCCGGACGGGCCCGCGAGGACCAGTAGGACGCCCAGGACGCGCCGCCGATCAGCCGAAGCGCTTCAGGAGCGCTTCGCGCTGGTTGCGACCGAGCCCGCGCAGGCGGCGGCTCTCGCTGATGTCGAGCTCCTGCATCAGCCGGCGCGCCCGGACCTTGCCGACGCCCGGCAGTGACTCGAGAACGCTCACGACCTTGAGCTTGGCGAGCGTCTCGTCCCGGTCCCCCTGCTCGAAGAGCTCCGCCAGCGTGAGGGTGTTCGCCTTGAGCTTCTCCTTGACCTCTGCCCGCTGGCGCCGGGCCACGGCGGCCTTCTCGAGCGCCGCCTGGCGCTGCTCCGGGGTGAGCGAAGGCGGGAGGGGCATCGGGGAACGGACCTCCAACTCGGACAGCAGCCGGGCTCGATTGGCTGGGCAGTCGCGAACGCCCGCTCCCTGCAGCGCCGCACAGCCCGACGACGGCGTCAGTATAGGCAGCGACCTCTCGCGATCAACCGGGCGTACAGTCGCGCACCTAGCGCGTGCGTGGTCGACGCGCAAGGCCGTCCGCCACGTCGCGCGTGATCGCTTCCGCGGCCGCCTCGGGGTCGTCAGCCGCGGTCACGGCCCGACCGATGACCAGCCAGTCGGCGCCCCGCCCGATCGCGTCGGCGGGCGTGGCCACCCGGGCCTGGTCGTGGTGGGCACCGCCGGGGAGCCGGATGCCGGGCACCATCGTCCCGAGGCCCCGCGCCCGCTCCTTCACCGCCACGACCTCGTGCGCCGAGCAGACGACGCCGCCGCACCCGGCGGAAGCTGCAGCCTCGAGGCGGCCGTCGAAGGCCGAAGTGTCCGGCTCGCTCGTCAGAACGGTCACCGCCAACGCAGTGGGCGACGGGTGCCCACCGGCACGGGCGCCGTCGTCGAGCCCTTTGACGCCGGCTTCGAGCATCGCTTTGCCGCCGGCGGCCGGGAAGTTCAGGAACTCGACGCCGCGACGTCCGACGGCTCGCGCCGCGCGCTCGACCGTGTTCGGGATGTCGTAGAACTTGAGGTCCGCGAAGACCGCGAAGCCGAGCGCGCGCAGGTGTTCGATCATCGCCGGCCCGGCCTCGGCGTACAGCTCCATCCCGACCTTGGCGATCCCGAACCAGGGAGCCAACCTTCGTGCGAGGGCTTCGGCGTCGTCCGGTCCGCCGACGTCGAGCGCGAGCGCGAGCCGCTCTCTGACATCACTCATGCAGGGTCCTCCAGTCCGCCCGTGAGCTCGGCAACGCGTACGACGCCGTGCGTCGCGCACCAGCCGAGGAGGTCGTCGAGCACGCGCAGCGGCGCACGCGGGTCGTGGAACGTCGCCGTGCCCACGCCGAGCGCGGTCGCGCCCGCCAGCAGCATCTCGACCGCGTCGACTCCAGTCGTCACGCCCCCGGTGCCGATGATCGGCACCCCGGGATGAGCGCGCGCGACGTCGTTGACGACGCGGAGCGCCACCGGTTTGATCGCCGGACCGGACAACCCGCCCCCGCCGGCGCCGAGCACCGGGCGCCGCTGCTCCGCGTCGACGACGAGCCCGAGGACTGTGTTGACGAGGGTGAGGCCGGTCGCGCCGGCGGCCAGCGCGGCGGCCGCGATGTCTCGCAGGTCGGTCACGTTTGGAGACAGCTTCACGAACACCGGGAGCTCGAGATCGGCGTCGAGCACGGCGCTCGTCGCCGCGCCCGTGGCGTCGGCGGAGTGGGCGAACATGGTCGAGGGGTCCGCGAGGTTCGGGCAGCTGACGTTGACCTCGACGGCGACGAGCTCGTCTCGGGCCGGACCGAGCAGCTTGGCGGCGCGGCCGAACTCCTCGACCGAACGACCCCACACCGAGGCGATGACGCGCGCGCCGAGGGCGCGCAGCGCGGGGAGGTCGTGATCGATCCACTGCTCGACACCCGGGCCCTGCAGGCCGACGGCGTTGAGCATCCCGGCCGTGGTCATGTGCAAGCGCGGCGGCGGGTTGCCGGGCCACTCGTAGGGCGCGAGCGACTTCGTCGTGACGGCGCCGATGCGGGACGGATTGCAGTGGCGCGCCAGCTCGTCGCCGTGCCCGAAGGTCCCCGAGGCGGCGACGATCGGGTTCGGGAGCTCGAGCTGTCCGAGCCGCACGCGGGCGTCGACCCCGGCCACGTCCGTGCGGCGCCGCCGGCGAGCCATCACACCTCCAGCCGGAGCTGGTGGTCGCGGTGGTACTCCTGCAGCGACCGGACCTGCGGCTCGCTCGTCGCCCATTCGGCCAGCCCGGATGCGGCGGCCACGGCGGCGGCGACCGTCGTCACGCACGACACGCGGTGCGCGGTCGCGGCCCGGCGGATGTGGTCCCCGTCCGCCCTCGGCCCTCGGCCCCGGGGCGTGTTGATCACGAGGTCGACCTTGCCCGACGAGATCATGTCGACGGCGTCCATGCCCGGCTCGTGGTCCTCTCCGAGCTTGGCGACGACGGCGTCGACCGGGATCCCGTCGG
>DATFXK010000150.1:0-7944 GCA_035316005.1 Acidimicrobiia bacterium
CGCTTGGTGTGATCGACCAAGGCGATGGTCCGCATTTTGCGCATGCTAGGCGCCTACGCTTGCTGCATCCCCCGAAACACTCTTTCTCTGCGCGCGCGGCGCTGGTTGTTGATGCCGGTGGCCTTGCTCTCGGTGGTCGCCGCCACCTGCTCGACCGGCGGCGGCACCGTCATTCCAAACTTCCGCTGCCCGGTGGACGGATCGACGTACACCGACAGCTACGGACCGCGTAGCGACGGCAGCTTCCACTACGGCATCGACATGCTGGCGCCGACGGGAACGCCGATCTGGGCCGTGAAGGCCGGGTCGGTGCACTACACGCTGGAGAGCGCGGGCGGGCTCGTCGCGTATCTCTCGGCCGTCGACGGCAACGCCTACTACTACGCGCATATGTCGGCGACGATCGGCGACAACGACCGCGGCGTCGGACAGGGCGAGGCGATCGGGCGCGTCGGCCAGACGGGCAACGCGACCGGCCCCCATCTGCACTTCGAGATCCGCCTCGGCGGCGTCAACGGTCAGCGGATCGACCCCTATCCCACGCTCCGCAACGCGGGCTGCTGATCACGACGGGGTCGTGACGCGGCCGACCGCGATCTCCCATGTCTGGGTGTAGAGAAGACCGTCGTCGTCGACCGGACGCATGCCGGTCGGGGCGCCGCCGGCCAACTCGGCGCGCAGCTCGCCGCGGATCGCGTCGGCGACGTCGGCGGGCGTGGACGCCTGGGTGAGCCATCGCTCGACCGGCGCGCGCACGTCCACCGTCTTGGTGTGCTCGACGGTGGCGCCGGCCCGCTCGACGGCGCGCTCCAACTCGTCGGTGGTGAGGGCACGGGTGTGCGAGGGGTCGCGCCGCCTCTCGACGTCGTTGTAGGTGTCGGCGAGTCGCGGGTCGGCCGAGACGAGGTCGATGACGGCCACCCGTCCCTCGGGGCGGGAGACGCGGACCATCTCGGCGAGCTGCTCGCCCGGGTCGTCGAAGTGGTGCACCGCGAAGCGGCAGAAGGTCACGTCGAACGAGTCGTCCGGGAAGGGCAACCGGGCGGCGTCGGCGCGCGCGAGCGCGACGCCCGCGACGGCGCGTTCACGGAGCCGCCGGCGCGCCACCGCGAGCATCTCGGGGGTCAGGTCGGCGCCCACGACGCGACCCACGTAGGGCGCGACGGCCTCGCCCTGGTGCGCCGCGCCGCAGGCGACTTCGAGGACGAGCGCCGACGGGTCGAGCGGCGCCAGATGGCGGGTGACCCACCTCGCCAGGCGGGGGTCGGCGAAGAAGGAGTCGTCACCCTCGAAGGTCGGCGACTGGCGGCGGAACTCGGTCCGGACGGTGCGATCGTGCTGACTGGTCACCGCCGCCGATTCTGGCAGCCGCTCCGTCGACTTGGATGGAAGCGGGAGCCGCCCCGGGGGAAGACGTTGGGACGACTCCCGCTTCCTGGGGTCCGATTCGGCCAAGTGCTCTCCTGGGATGGGCCCAAATCGGTCGCGCGTAGCGAAGCGTGTCGGCGCCCGACGATCAACGCGCGAGCGGTGAACGAACGGTGAACGTTTCCGCAGGTCAGGCCGTCCACAGGCGTCCTGTGGAATGCGTGAGTGACGCCACTCCGAGGCGGATTCGGCGGCCGCGGCCGCGCGTCCGCTCCACTCGGGCGCCCGGCGGCGCTCAGACCCGTCCGCCGGCCGCCCTTCGGGGGCGCGTGGGTGGTCCGAGGGCCGCGGCGGTAGGGTCCTCCGATGCTTTCCCGACGCATGCGTCTTTTGACCGTCGGCGTCCCGATGGCGGCGTCACTCGCCCTGGCCGGGCCGGCGGTGGCCGCCGGCGAGACCAAGGGCGACAAGACGATCCTCAAGGCGGGCGTCATCACCAAGTCCGACGTCCCCGCCGAGTGGACGTCCACGAAGGGCGAGTCCAGCGGCCAGGCCCTGGGGGGTATCAGGGAGTGCAAGAGGATCAACACGGCCGTGGCCGACGCGAAGAAGAACAACCCGCGGGCCCGGTCTCGGGAGTTCGCGGACCCGGTGCAGGAGCACGCGACGAGCGCCGAGAACGCGGTGTACGCGTTCCCGAACGAGCGCGCGGCGACCAGGTTCGTGTCGGCGTACCAGGGCGCGGCGGCGGCGGCTTGCTTCGACAAGCTCGCGGCGGAGGTCGGGAAGGATCGACCCACGGCGAGCCCGCCCACGGCGGCGCCGATCACCGACCTGCAGGGCGTGGGCGACGAAGCGACCGGATACGAGATCGCGGCCACCTTCACTCAGGACGGCGGCTCGGCGACGCTCTACATCGACTTCGTCGTCATGCGCGTCGGGCGTGCCGTCATGGGCTTCGGCTTCACGAACGTCAACGCCCGCATTCCGCAGGGCCCCGACATCGTGAACGCGGTGGTGCAACGGGTCTCCGCCGCCGAGGGGTGACCCGCGAGCGGTAGCGCCGTCTCGATCGCTATACCGCGCCGGGCGCGCCACTGCGCGGCGGCAGCTCGGACCCGGGGAAGCGGGGCGCGCGCGGCGACGGTGCGGGGGCCGGCGAGGCCGAGGCGCGCGACAGCCTGCGCAGCGCGGTGATGGACGGCTGGAACAGGTACGCGCCGCCGGTCGTGAACACGAATCGCTGCATCGTGAGGTGCACCGGACTGCCCCCGGGGAGCGTGAACTGCTTCGTTCGGGTGGACTGCGACAGGATCGGGTCGTGACCGTCACCCCGCTCGGGATGATCGGGCTTGTTGAACCATTGCGAGATCACGAACTCGAACTGACGCTCGAGCGACGCCTGGTACCCGAGGAACAGCAGACCCCGGTCGGCGTCGGCGCCGGCTGCTGATGCGGACGGTGCGCCCGCACGGAACGACTCGCCGTACGGGATGCCGCGCCGGAGGATGCGATGCGTCTGTGTGTCGGCCTCGCCTCCCGTGGGCGTCCTCTCGTCGCGCGGGTACGCCTTCCTGATGTGCGCGGCGCGCGGGACGAGCCTTCCGTCGGCGTCGTCCCCCGCGAACTCGAAGTTGTTGATCTTCTTCGGGTCGAGGATCCCGGGGTTCTTGCGCGACGGGTCCGCCTTCGTGGGGTCGAAGTCCTCGGGCGCGTCCTCGGTGCGCTCGAGGGGCGCGCCGCTCGCGTAGCGACCGACGAGCTTGGCGCCGAGCCGTTCGGTGCTCACACCCTGGTCGGCCGCGGCGCCGGCGACGAACCGACGGAAGCCGGCGACGTCCTGACGGAGGCGACGGAACACGAGGTACGACCCGTCGGCCGTCCACGCCGGGCCCGATCGGGAGATCGGCCCGGGATTGGCGTTGGCGCCGTCCTTGTCACCCGGGGCGGACGTGGCGATCTGGGTCGGTTAGCCGAGCACGAACTCACCCGGCCACAACAGGTCCTGACCGGGGAGCCCCTGGTCCTCGTCGTCGGGGTTCTGGCGGCGGGTCACGCCCCGGATGCCGGGCCGCGACACGCCGTCCTTGAACCCGAAGTGCTCGTGGCCCGGCTGGTCGGCGCGCACCCGGCCGGTGTCGTCGAAGACGACCTGCACCCCGTGGGCGGTCATCCGTTGCGTGTGCGTGCTCGTCAGCCGGTCGAGCACCGACGGCGCGTCGGCCGCCAGCAGGAGCAGCCCGTGCACGTCGGACGACGCGAACGGACCGACCCAGTGCGCGGGCGCGCTGTCGTCGACGTCGCCGAGCAGCTGTGCACGCGCCGCCATGCCCTGACGGAATGCCTCCGGGAACATCGACAGCTCCGTCTCGGGGACGCCCAGGGCCGCGAGCCCGGGGTGCGTGAAGGCGACGTTCAGCCAGCTCGCTTGGGGCGTTGTGACCTCGACGCCGCGCCGCGCCCGCGCGCGACGGAACAGGTCGTTGAACGCGAGCACCTCCTCGGTCGTCGCCGTCTCGTCGACGAGCGTCGCCAGCCACGCCCGGGCGTGGTCGGTGTCGCCCAGCCGGAAGAAGAGCAGTCGCTGGTGGTCCTTGTTGAACCCGGCGAGGACGTTCCCCTGGATGTCGGCCAGGGCGATGTCCGGGTCGGCGGCGGTCGCGCTCTCGCTGCCGCCCTCGTTCCCGCTCCCGTCACCCCGGTGCGGACGGTCGCGGGGTGGGTCGTCGACGAATCGACGCAAGGGAGACCCGAACGCCCCGAGGGCGGCGCTCGCGCCGCCGGCCATCAGCACCGACCGGCGGCTGACTCGGCGCTCCCTACCCCCCATGCGCGGAGCGTACAAATCGAACCTGAGCTGTTCCTGAACGCCGGTTGTGAATCCGCGCGTGCGGTCAATCGCGGAAGACCGGAGCGCGCTTCTCGCGCCGGGCCCGGACCGCCTCCTCGAAGTTCTCGGTCGTGAGGCGGACGTACAGCTGCGCGTGGGCCTCGGCGTCCATCTGCGCGTGCAGGCTGGCGGCGTCGAGACTCGACCACAGCATGCGCTTCGTGCTTTCGACGCCGACGCGGCTGAACCCGATGATCCGATCGGCGAGCTCGTAGCAGTGCTCGAGGAGCTCCTCGCCCGGCACGGTGCGCGAGACCAGGCCGATGCGCTCCGCTTCGCCCGCCGGCACATCGCGGCCCGACAGCATGATCTCGAACGCCCGGGACGAGCCGATGGCGCGCGGCAGCAGGTAGCTGATTCCGAGCTCGGTCGAGGTGAGCCCGTTGTTGATCCCCGCGGCACGGAAGTACGCGCTCTCCGACGCCAAGCGGATGTCGGCGGCGACCGCGAGGCAGAAGCCGCCGCCGATGGCGGCGCCGTTGACGGCGGCGATGACGGGCTGGTGCATGCGCCGCAAGGCGACGATCACGTCGTGGAGGAGCTCCATCGAGCGTTGCGCGATCGACGAGCGCGTCAGCCCGGCGACGTTCGGGATGGTGCCCGGGTCCTCGAGGTCGGCGCCGGAGCAGAACCCGTGACCGGCGCCGGTGAGCACCACCACGCGGGTGTCGTTGTCGCGGCTGACGTCCTCGAGCGCGTCGCGCAGCGGGATCATCACGTCGAACGCCATGGAGTTCATGCGCTCGGGCCGGTTCAGGGTGACGAGCGCGACGTGGGGCCGGGGCTTCTCGATGAGCACGAACGGCATGGAACCAGTTCTAGTCGCGCCTCTCGTCGCCGTCACAAGCTCGGGGATGACCGCGCCGGCGGGCGGGTGCGCGGATATTTTCGACGGTGATGGTCCGGGGTCGCAGCTTGGGCGTCGTGGGCGTCGTGCTCGTGGTGGCGGCGGCCATCGGCTACGTCGCCTACGCGGCGACGCAGAACGCCGCCAACGTTCCGCCGGGGTGCCGCGTCTCGCTCGGAGGCGTCACCTACACGATGAGCCCCGAGCAGACCTCCCACGCGACGACGATCGCCGCCGTCGGCAAGCGCATGGGCGTGCCCGACCACGCGGTGGCGATCGCGCTGGCCGCCGCTCTCCAGGAGTCGAAGCTGTACAACCTCGAGCACGGCGACCGGGACTCGCTCGGGCTGTTCCAGCAGCGGCCGTCCCAGGGCTGGGGCACGGCGAGCGAGGTCCTGACCCCGCACTACGCGGCGAGCGCGTTCTACCGGCACCTGGAGCGGGTGGACGGCTGGCAGACGATGCCGGTCACGACGGCGGCGCAACGGGTGCAGCGGAGCGGCGCGCCGAGCGCCTACGCACAGTGGGAGCACGAGGCGCGGGCGATCGCCCAGGCGGCCACGGGCGAGATCCCCGCCGGGCTGAGCTGCCGCGTCGACGTCGGCGCAACCCAGTCGTCGGGCACGCCGTTGCGTCAGGCTCTCGAGCGTGAGCTCGGATCGTTCACCCTCGACGTGCCGGTGTCCGCGCCCCGGGGCTGGACGGTGGCGGCGTGGCTCGTCGGCCACGCGCAGGAGTTCGGAGTGAGCCAGGTGACCTTCGCCGGCCAGGCGTGGACGCCGTCGTCCGGTCGCTGGCTCGCCTCTGGCGGCCCGGTCGAGATGACCGTCCGCGTCACCGAGGAGCGCTGACCACCGCTCAGCTCGAGGGCGGGATGTTCTGGTTGTGGCAGAACAGGTTCGTCGGGTCCCACTTGCTCTTCAGCGCCTGGAGCTTGGCGAACTTTTCGGGGCCGTAGGCCGCCGCAACCCGTTCGACGCGGTCCTCGTCCAGCATGTTCAGGTACTGGCGACCGCTGGACCAGGGCTTCATCGTGCTCGAGAACTCTCGCGTCCACGAGATGTTTCGCTCGGTCTCGGCCGGGTCCTCCCACATGGAGAGGTAGTGGAGGTTCCACTCCGCGTTCCGTTGCACGAACGCGGTGGCGTCGTCGGGAACCCGGGCGAGCGCCCCACCGCCCGGCATGACGATGACCTGGCTGAACGGTGAGATCGGGTGCGTGGCGCGCGGGACGAAGGTGTCGATCGCCTGGTCGGGCAGCGAGTCGTAGAAGTCGGCGTTCCAGTAGTTCAGGCGACCGCTCTGATTCGGCGGGTCGATCATCTGCTGCACCGCGACGTACGGCATCGGCTGGACCATGTCGAGCCCGGGCGGGCCGAACTCGCGCAGCGGTCGGAACGCTTCTTCACCTTCGGCGACGTCACCGACGTACAGCGCGACGACGCCGACCACCGGCTGACCGCGCACGGGCTCGGGGACGAACTCCTCGGGTGGCGCGGTGATGAAGGCGACCCCGCCGCACACCTCGTCCGGCGCGGACAGGATGAAGTCGCGGTAGAAGCGCAGCAGATCGCCGGCCATCTCGGCCGGGTACATGAGCTGTCCCCCGAGCACGATGGGGCCGACGGGGTGCAGCCGGAGGTGGAACGCGGTGACAACGCCGAAGTTGCCGCCCCCGCCCCGCAGACCCCAGAAGAGGTCGGTGTTCTCGTCCTCGGATGCGATCACCTGGCGGCCGTCGGCCGTCACCACTTCGGCCTTGACGAGGTTGTCGCAAGTGAAGCCGCACTTGCGCTCGAGCCAGCCACTCCCGCTCCCGAGGGCAAGCCCGCCGATACCGGTGTCCGACACGCGGCCGCCGGTGACGGCGAGTCCGTGCTCCTGCGTCGCGGCGTCGATCGCTCCCCACCTCGCTCCGCCCTCGACGCGGGCGACGCGCTGTCCGGTGTCGACGTCGACGCGGTTGAGTGTGCGGAGGTCGACGCAGATACCACCGTCGATCACCGCCGCGCCGGTCACACCGTGGCCGCCGCCGTAGATGGAGAACGGGATGTCCTGTTTCCGGGCGACGTTGACGGCGGTGGCGACGTCGTCCGCGCTCTTGCACCGCGCGATGAGCGCAGGGTGCCGATCGATCATCCCGTTGAAGACGCTCCGCAGCTCGTCGTACGCGGGGTCGCCGGGACGGACGAGCTCGCCGCCGAAGCCGGGGAGCTCGATGGTGCTGGTGCGGACGTCGGCCATGCCTGCCCTCTCCTTGTTATGCCCTGCGGGGGGAAGGGGCACAGAGTATTCCGAGCCGCCGCGTTCCGCGCCTTCAGCGAGGAGCGCTTGTTCTCGCCGGTGGGCAGCAACGTCGTCAATCTGCACTTCAACGTGCCCGGCACCACCACACCGGCGGTCGTCAACGGCTTCGGAGCCGTCTACACGGACGTCGACAGGAAGAAGAGCGCGGCGTTCGAGTACTTCGACGCCAAGAACAAGTCGCTGGGCAAGTTCGCCGTGCCGGTGTCGAAGAACGGCTACTCGTTCCTCGGGGTGGCGTTCCCGAGCCCGGTCGTGGCTCGCGTGAAGATCGTGTACGGCAACAGCAAGCTGGGGCCCAAGGACAGCAAGAAGTACGACGTGGCCGTGATGGACGACTTCATCTACGGGGAGCCGCAGCCTCGGACGTGATGCCTCCTCCGCGCCACCGCGCCATTATCGGGGGTCGTTCAGCGGTTCCACAGCCGGCTCAAAGCTTCGGGGACGACAATGCGGCCCATGTCCAGTACCCGGTCCCCCCGTCCCCGCCCCGCTCCCTCGCGCTTGATGCGCGGCCTCGCCGTCCTCGGCGCGT
>DATFXK010000151.1:0-3926 GCA_035316005.1 Acidimicrobiia bacterium
CAGCGTCAGGGGATCACCAGCATCCCGAGGTCGGCCTCGATCTGCGGGCGGGGCTTGGCGCCGAGCGACTGACGCTCGAGGCGGCCGTTCCGAAAGAGGCCGATGAGCGGGATGCTCTGGATCTGGAACTGCTGGGCGATCACCGGCTCGTCGTCGATGTTGATCTTGACCACCTTGTAGGCGCCCTCGCGCATGACGGCGATCTGCTCGACGATCGGCGAGACCTGGCGGCACGGCCCGCACCACGGCGCCCAGAAGTCGACGATCACCGGCACGTCGCTGCGTAGGACCTCCTGCTCGAAGTCCGCGGTGGTCACCGGCTTCACGGGCCCCTCGGGCGCCGGCTCGGGGATCGGCTCCGACGGACGCTCGCCGGCGATGACGGCGTCGAGCCACGCGCGCGCCCGTTGCACGCTCTCCAGCGCGACCTGATGCTCCATCGGGTACTCCGTGTACACGACGGACACGCCGTGCTCCTCGAGCTCACGGGCGAGCTCGCGCGATCTGACCACGGGAACGAGCGGATCGTGGGTGCCGTGCTGGAGGAGCACCGGGATCTTGGCGGCGGCGTCCCAGTCGGGCCCGATCTCGTCGAGCGACTCGATCGCCAGTGCGGGGCTCAACGCGAGGACGGCGAGGGGGTGCGGTCGGTCGCTGGTACGCAGCGCGAGCGCCAGGGCGAGGCCGGCGCCCTGTGAGAAGCCGCCCACGATCGCCTCCGCGCGAGGCAGGTCGTGCTCGGCGGCGGCCTCGTCCAGGAGGTCGTCGAGCTGGTCGAGCGCGGCGGCGAAGGCGGCGGCCCGCTCGGCCGGCGGGAGGCCGAAGTCGTACCAGGCGAACCCGGGCATGCCTGGCGACGACACCGGTCCCCGCGGGAGCACGGTCACGAACCGCCCTTCCGGGTCCAGGTACGGGAGCAGGCCGCCCAGGTCGCGCTCGTCGGCGCCGAATCCGTGGACGAGGAGCAGGAGGCGGTCAGCGGCGCTGCCGCGCACGACGTTTGTGATCAACGACACGGGGTCCTCCGGTGTCCGGCGCTCCTCGGGCAACACCCTAAGGGCCACCGGTAATCCGTCCTCGAGCATCGGGCCGCTCTGTCACCCTGGCCGGATGCAGCTGACCGTGCCCCGCCTCGACGACGGCGTCGTCTCGCTGCGGCCGCCGGCGGCCGGCGACATCGACGCGATCACCGACGCGTGCCAGGACCCCGAGATCCGGCGCTGGACCAGGGTCCCGACGCCCTACACGCGTGCCCACGCCGGCGAGTACGTCGAGCGTTCGGCCCGCACCTGGGACCAGGGCACGGATGCGCCGTTCGTCATCGTCGCCGCCGAGTCGCAGGCTCTGCTGGGCGCCATCGGCGTCCACCGCCTCGGCGGCGAGGACAATGGCCCCGAAGTGGGCTACTGGCTCGAGCGCAGCGCGCGCGGCCGGGGCGTCGCGACACGGGCACTGCGGCTCGTGAGCGGCTGGGCGTGCCACGAGCTGGGTGTGCGCCTCCTGCTCCAGGCCGACGTCCGCAACGTCGCCTCGCGCCGCGTCGCCGAAAAGGCACGGTTCCGGTACGTCGGGAAGGCGACGGCGCCGGACGGCTGCGGCGACTGCGACACGATGGCGGTATACGACCTCAGCCCGTGACCTCGGCGCGGCGACGACCAAGCCGATGCCGGTGCACGCGGCTCGTGCCATCGCATCAACGTTGTCCCGTCGCGTGGCGCACTGTGAGACGATCGTGCCGTGCGGCTCGGGATGAACTTCGGCTACCAGGATTGGGGCACGGGGCTCGCCAACGCAGTCGCGCACGCGCAGGAGGCCGAGCGTCTCGGCTACGACTCGGTGTGGACGGCCGAGGCGTACGGCACCGACGCGATCACGCCGCTCACCTGGCTGCTCGCGCACACCGAGCGCATCCGCGGCGGCTCGGCGATCATGCAGATGCCGGCGCGCACGCCGGCCATGACCGCGATGACGGCGGCGACGCTCGACCTCATGAGCGGCGGACGGTTCCTGCTCGGGTTGGGGCTGTCGGGACCGCAGGTCGTCGAGGGCTGGCACGGCCAGCCCTACGGCAAGCCGCTCACGAAGACGCGTGAGTACGTCGAGATCGTTCGCGCGATCCTGCGACGCGACGAGCCGCTCGAGCACCAGGGCGAGCACTACGAGATCCCGTACACGGGCCCGGACGCCACCGGCCTCGGCAAGCCGCTGAAGATCATCGGTCGCCCCCGTGCCGACCTGCCGATCTACATCGCCGCCATCGGGCCGAGGAATGTGGCGCTGGCGGCGGAGATCGCCGACGGGTGGCTCCCCATCTTCTTCTCGCCCTACCGGCTCGCGGAGACGTACGGTGCCGCCCTCGACGCCGGCTTCGCCAAGGCCGGTGGCGGCAAGGCCGCCGCCGACTTCGACATCGCGCCGAGCGTGACCGTGCTCGTCGGCGACGACATCGACGCGCTGCGGGGGTTCGTGAAGCCGGTGACGGCGCTGTACGTCGGCGGGATGGGCGCGCGGGGTCGTAACTTCTACAACGACCTCGCGTGCCGGTTCGGCTATGAGGCGGCGGCGAAGGAGATCCAGGACCTCTACCTAGACGGCAAGAAGCGGGAAGCCACGGCCGCCGTGCCCGACGAGCTCGTGGACGAGATCGCGCTCGTCGGCCCCAAGGAGCGGATCGCCGAGCGGCTCGAGCCCTGGCGCGAGGCCGACGTCACCACGATGGTCGTGCTCGGCCAGCAGCCCGAGGCACTGCGCCTCATGGCCGAGCTCGTGCTGTAACCCGCGCGCTGCGACCGTCCTGGACGTCGGTGCGCTTCGCTCGTTCACGGCGCAAGCCAGGTGAATTGACGCCCCCGCGGGTCCGGCGCCGCTGACCGATTTGTCCCCTCGCGCCACGGAACACCGGAAGCACCAGCCCGGTGTCAGCTCGATGTGACACCGGTCCTCCCGCGAGTGCGTCAGCTGACGCAGAGGGTTGCGCCGGGACGGCGCATGCTCGCTTCGTCGATGGACAAGGGGGCCCGCATGAGTCAGCCACGGCCGATATCCAACCCGCTGGCGCACCGCACCTCGACGCGCAAGCGCGCCGCTGTCCGACTGACCGCTGTATTCGCGCTGGTCGTCGGCTTCGCTCTGGCGACGTACACGGTTCCAGCAGCCGCCGTTACACCGCCCATTCACGATCCGGCAATGCGCGCGCCGACACGGACACCGGTGGCGCGGACAGATGCCCCACCCTTCACAACGTTCTCCGACCCGCGTCGTGACGTTGTTCGTCCACGCGATGTCGTTGCGGGTCCCGACGGCAACCTCTGGTTCACCGCCGCCCGCGACCGGGTGGGCCGCATCACTCCTGAGGGCCGAGTCACGCTCTACCGCGATCCGACGGGTCTCCTGCGAGGACCCGACCGCATCGTTTCCGGGCCGGACGGAGCGCTCTGGTTCACCGCGGTGAATGGCCGCGTCGGGCGCGTCACGACTGCGGGCGATGTCACTACGTTCTCGGTCTCGGACGATGGCGCCAGCCCCTTGGGGCTTGCCGCCGGACCTGACGGCAACCTCTGGTACACGCTCGACAACGGCATCGGGCGGATCAGCCCGACCGGCGAGCACGTCGTCTTCGACGGAAAAGATGCCGGGGTCGTCCTCCCGGCTCATATCACCGCCGGGCCCGACGGCAACGTGTGGTTCACCAACCTCGACGGGCGGATCGGACGCATCACGCCGGACGGGCAAATCACCACGTTCGACACCTCGGGAGCCGATGTCGTCTTCCCGGGCGCAATCGTCACGGGCCCCGACGGCAACCTCTGGTTCTCCAGCCCCGGTAGCAACCGGATCGGCCGCATCACTCCGGAGGGTCGGATCGATTCGTTCGACGGGACGTCGGCCGGGGTCGAGGAGCCCAGCGCAATCACTGCCGGCCCGGA
>DATFXK010000152.1:0-4929 GCA_035316005.1 Acidimicrobiia bacterium
GCATCTGGGGCGGCCTGTCGGAGCGGGAGCGCCGCCGGGTCCGGCGCCAGCGGGCGCTCGAGCGCCAGCGGCGCGCCATGAGCGCCTGACGGTCCGGGTTCACCGGCGTCCCAGCCGGCCCTCGATCGTCTGCTCCTCACCAAGACCCGTTCGCCGGCGAAACGCGGCGCTGCACTCCCCGAGCGCGCTCCAGGGGATCAGCCCCACCAACTCGATGCGGGCGACGTCGGCGCCCTCGGCCCGGGCGGCGCGCGCGACCTCGGCACACGCATCCTCTACTCCGGTGGCCTCGAGATCGGTCACGTTGAGCGAGACCTGCGCCCGTCGTGGTGACGAGAGCTGGAATCCCAGAGCCCGCACGCCCGGCAACCCGCCGCCGCGCTCGCGCACGTCGTCGGCGATGCGGCGCGCCAGTTCCACGTCGTCGCGATCGAGCTCGCAGTTGATCGCGACCAGCGGCGGACGGGCACCGACGGCGGTCGCGCCTAGCTTCGGGTGGGGCTCGCCCGGCCCGTAGTCCGGCATCCGGCGCACGAACGCGTCGCGCCGAAGGCGCGGCAACGGGCGCTCCTGTGGATCGGCCTCGTCGTACAGGAACGTCGGCACGTCCAGCGCGTCGCCGAGCCAGCCCGCGAAGTACTGCGCCGTCCGCACCGCGCTCGCGCGCGCCTCGGGTGTTCCCGACAGCGCGACGAACGGGACGACGTCGAGCGCGCCGAGCCGAGGATGGACGCCCTCGTGCCACGAGCGATCGACGGTGCGAGCCACGGCTTCGGCGAGCCGGACCGCCGCCGCTTCGACCTCCTCGGCGGCCCGGGCCACCAGCGTGAACACCGAGCGGTTGTGGTCGGGGTCGACGTGCACGTCGAGGAGCGGGCCGCCGCAGGCGGCCGAGAGGGCTTCGATCACCTCTCGCCGACGCCCCACTGACGCGTTCGGCACGCACTCGAGCACCGCGCCAGGTTACGGAGCGCCGCACGAGCGCACGTAGGCTGACCGGTCGTGCGCATCGGCCTCGCGCTCCCTCATTACGACTACTCGGTGCCGGGCGAGTCTCCGTTGCGGTGGGAGACGCTTCTCACCCACGCGCAGCGCGCCGAGGAGCTGGGCTTCGACTCGCTGTGGTTGTCCGACCACCTCTTCCTCGACATCGCCAAGTACGGCGGTACCGCCGACCCGCACGGGATCTACGAGCCGCTGATCACGCTGGCCGCACTGGCTCGCACCGTGACCCGGCCCCGGCTCGGGACGCTCGTCGCGTGCGAGGCGCTGCGGCCCGCGTCCGTGCTCGCCAAGGCGCTCGCCACCCTCGACCGGATCGCCGGCGGGCGGCTCGACGTCGGGCTGGGCGCGGGGTGGTACCCGCCCGAGTACGAGGCCGTCGGGATCGACTTTCCACCGCCCGGTGAACGCCTCGCTCGCCTCGCGGAGGCCGTCGAGATCGTGCGCGGCCTGCTCGGCGGCGGCCCGTTCACGTTCGACGGCCGGTACCACCGCGCCGACAACGCCGTGAACCATCCGCCCGCGCTCCAGGAGCCGCGTCCGCCGGTGTTCGTCGGCGGGAAGGGGGACCGGCTCATCCAGGTCGCCGTCGAGCACGCAGACGGCTGGAACACCTGCTGGGTGTGGACGCCCGACGCATACCGGGAGCGCCTCGACGTCGTCGAGCGCTCGTGCGAGAAGGCGGGCCGTGACCCGGCCACGGTGTGGCGATCGCTGGGCCTCTACGCGCTCGCCGGCGAGGACCACTCCGACCTCGAGCGCCGGTTCGCCCGCATGCGCGACCTCATGCCCGCCGGTGTCGTTCCCGGAACCCTCGACGAATGGAGCGCCGGCCGGCTCGTGGGCACGGTCGACGAGGTGCGCGCCCAACGGGAGGAATGGGACGCGCTCGGCGTCGAGACGCTCGTCGTCGGGGCCGGCCCGTTGCCGTTCTCGGTCACCACGCTCGACGACGTGGAGCTGCTCGCCCACGCGCTCCTTTCCTCCTGAGCACCGTGTCGTGGGCAGCTGATGGTCTTCGCCCAGCAGGCAAGGGATAACCTCTCCATGGAGTCCCGGATCGGAAGGGGCACGTCGCATGAACCTGGGCCCGACCGAGTTGATCATCATCCTCGTGATCGTCTTGGTGCTCTTCGGCAGCACGCGGCTCCCGAAGCTCGCCCGCTCGATGGGCCAAGCCTCGAAGGAGTTCAAGAAGGGCATGAACGAGGGCGACCAGTCCGCCGACGAGGACAAGCCGGAGAAGAAGGAAGACTCGGCCTAACTCGTCCCGCCGAGCCGACCCTCGGTCCCGGCCCCGGCGCCGGGAACCCAGCACCCGCCCCTCGTCGTTCCTCATGATGGCCGGAGGGGTCCCGACCTGGGAGGAGGTCGCCCGAGATCACGGGCGCTTCCTCTACAACGTCGCGTACCGCCTGGCCGGGAATGACAGCGACGCGCAGGATCTCGTGCAGGAGTCGCTGCTGCGGGTCCGCAAGGGCCTGGAGCGGTACCAGCCGGGATCACTCGAAGGTTGGTTGGCCCGGATCGTGACGAACGTGTTCCTCGACGAGGTCCGGCGGCGGAAGCGACGCCCCGCCGACGCGCTCCCCGACGACCCCGACTGGGTCCTCCCGCCCGCACCGGCCGCCGACGAGGTCTCCACCGGGTTCTCGGACGAGGTGCAGGCGGCGCTGGCGACGCTCCCCGACGAGTTCCGCGCCGCCGTCGTGCTCTGCGACGTCGGCGACCTGCCGTACGACGAGATCGCCGAGTCCCTCGGCGTGCCCGTCGGCACGGTTCGGTCCCGGATCCATCGTGGCCGACGGCTGCTTCGGAATGCCCTCATGGGTGCAGGAGAGACGGCATGAACGCGAATCCGGCTCCCGACGACCGCCTCTCCGCCTATCTCGACGGCGAGCTCGACGCCGCCGAGCGTGAGACGGTCGACGGATATCTCGCGGCGTCCGCCGAATGGCGCGCCGAGCGGGACGAGATCGCATACGCCCGCGACGCGCTGCGCGGACTGCCGACGCACGAGGCGCCGCCCGGGTTCTGGGAGGGCGTCCTCTCGCCCGAGCTGACCCGCGCCCGCGCCAAGAGCAGGTCGCGCTGGCCGCGCATCGCGGCCGCCGCCTCGGGCGTCGCCGTGGCGGCGGTGGTGATCGCGTCGCTCGTGATCCCGTCGCCCGATCGGGTCACCCCGCGAGTGCCTGCGTTGACCGACTCACACGCCGTGCGCTCGTCGGTCTCGGACGAGCCCGTGAGCCATCTGGCCACGCTCAGCATGGTGACCCCCTTCCGGAAATGAGCATCCGATCGCCGCGCGCGCTCGCACTGGCGGCGACGGTCGCCGCGCTGGCGGCCCTCGCACCCTTCGTGCTCGGGCCCGAGCCGGCGGCGCTCGCGCAGACGGGGCCGGGCGCGCAGCTGTTGGATGACGCCCGCCGCGCCGCGCAGGAACAGGACTTCTCGGGTGTGCTCGAGGTGTCGTGGTCCGACGCGAAGGGTGCGCACTCCAGCGACGTGTCCGTCCGCAGCGCCAACGGCGTCCTCGCGCTGGGCGACCGGCCCCAGGTGATCGTGAACGGCGCCCGTCGCTTCGTGCAGAGCCCCGACGGCTGGCTGGCGGTCTGGAACCAGGACGTCGAGCCCGGCGTGCCGTCGCCGACCGCCAAGTGGGAGCTCGCCGTCCACGACGGTCCGACCGTGGCCGGACGCCCGACGCGCGAGATCGACGCCACCGACCGGCACGATGGCTTGGTGCGCGAACGCCTCTACCTCGACGAAACCACGAGCCTGTTGCTGCGGCGAGAGCAGCTCGATGCGCGCGGTCGCACAGTGCAGGCCGTCGGCTTCACGAGCATCGGCGAGCCGGCGACCGGCATGTTCATCGGCGCGCTACCGGGCGAAGCACCGCAGACACCGTCCCGGAGCACGAACCGTCAGCCGCGTGTCCTCCACGACGTTGCGGCGCCGTTCCGTGCTCCCCGGTCTGCCGGCGATCGTTTCCAGCTCGTCGGCCGCTACGACGAGGACGATCACACGCTCCATCTCTTCTACAGCGATGGCCTCTTCAGCGTCTCGGTGTTCGAGCAGAAGGGGGAGCTCGACCCCACGGGCCTCCCGGCCGGCGCCGAGTCGCGCACCGTCGCCGGCCGCGACGTCCGCCAGTACCGCACACCGGGCGGGGCGGCCATCGTCTGGGAATCAGGCGACGTCGTCTACACGACCGTGTCCGACGCACCCCTCGACCAACTCGACGACGTCCTCGCCGACCTCACGCCACCACGCTCGACCGACGCCGTCACCCGCGTCACCGACTTCGTGCTCGGCCCGTTCAGCTGGTAACCGCGCCGCGGTCGAGAACCGCGCAACGTGGGGAAAGCAGCGCGCCTAAGAAGAAGGAGTAGGGGTGTGGTGCTCGAGGCGGCGGCGGCGCAGGATGCGGCGGCGTTCGCGCTCTGAAGCGCCGCCCCAGACCCCGTGGTCGATCCGGTAGGTGAGCGCGTACTCGAGGCACGGCTCCTTGACCGGGCAGTCGGCGCAGACCCGGCGGGCCTGCTCGACACCCACCCCGTCGGAGGGGAAGAAGTCGTGCGGGGCGCGGCCCCGGCATTTGGCCTCGAGCATCCACTGATGCTCCTGGTCGTCGACGGGGGGCGAGTGGGGGAGTTCGAAATCCATAGGGCTCAGCGATTCAAACGGCGCCGGGCACGCTCCGGTTCCCGGCGATCGGGGGGATCATGTGGGGGCGCAGATGAGAGCAACATGACAACTGATCCTGGAACCTTCTACGGATCGGGCGGCGTTTGAGATGTCGATGCCGTTGACTTCCTCCACTTGGAGACAGACTGATGCCTGATGAGGCCGTTCCCCCTGCGGACGTCTTGACCGTCCCCCCCTCACCTCCGCCGGCGTGGCCCGAGCAGCCACCCACCACGCCGC
>DATFXK010000153.1:0-3919 GCA_035316005.1 Acidimicrobiia bacterium
CCGCGGTCCGCCCATGGTACGGCTGCCGGACCGCGAGCACGTCCGCGGCTTCGAAATCCCACCCTTGACCGCCCCGCGTCACAGGTATACCTTGCGAACTGCCCTTCGCAGGGGCGGACAAACGGAGCCGAAAGGCGAAGAGAGTCAGTCACTGCGGAGGGCTTTTCGCGTCCCGGGCTGGTCGGCGACCCCCTCCCGAGCGGGACTTTTGGTGCAGATGGTCGTGCTCCCGCGCGCGACGGGGCAACGCGGCCCCCGGATAAGTTGAGCGCCGCCATGGATCCGTCTCCTCCGCCGGCCGAGGCGCGACCCCGGATCCGATGGGGCCTCCCGGACGTCGCCATCGCGTGGGGCGTGGGCGTCGTGGCCGCCGTCGTCGCCGGCTCGATCGTCGGGGCCGCCGCCGGGGTGGACGCCGACCGGGTCGGGGACGACGTCGGCGTCCTGCTCGCCTCGGTCATCGGGCAGGCGATCGGCGTCATCGGGACGCTCGCGCTCGTCGCGGCGCGCAAGGGCCGCGGGAGCCTCAGCGCCGACTTCGGGCTCGTCGCCCGGCTACCCGGCGGCAGGTGGACGACGGCGACGGCGTGGGTGCTCGGCGGGATCGCGCTCCAGGTGGCGAGCCTGCCGTTCCTGCAGCTGCTGGTCGACGTGCACGGAAAGGTGGAGACCCAGGACGTCGTCGAGCAGTTCGAGCGGGCTCGGGGCCCCTCGCTCGTGCTGTTCGCCGTGCTCGTGGTCACGGTCGCCCCCGTCGCCGAGGAGCTGCTCTTCCGGGGGGCGCTGCTGCGCGCGCTCCAACGCCGCATGACGCCGGCGTGGGCCGCCTTCATCTCCGCGCTCGCGTTCGCCGCCGTCCACCCGCTGTCGAGCCCGACGATCGGTTCCGTGATCGCGGTCCCTGCTCTGTTCGCGCTCGGGCTCGTGTCCGCCGCCGCTGCCATCCGCACCGGCGACCTGTCGAGGTCGATCCTCCTGCACGCGGGGTTCAACCTGCTCACCGCGGTGTCGGTGGTCGTGGCGCGGTGACGCTCCGCTGACCCGGCCCCTCGACGCCGTCCTCGTAGGCTGATCGGATGGTGGCGACGCGCCCGGCGCCCGCGGACGCGCCCGGCAGCCAGCTCGAAGCGGCCGCTCCGCTGTCGGCGCGCTCCACCCGGCCGTGGTGGGAGCGGCTCGAGACCTGGACGGGCGTGGCGATCGTCGTCGCGTGCTGCGTCTTCGTCCTGTTCCGGCTCCAGCCCGATCTCCTGCTCCGCAACACGACTCCGTCCGGCGGCGACACCGGCGCGCACGTCTGGTGGCCGGCGTATCTCCGGGACCATCTCCTGCCGCAGTGGCGGATCGCGGGATGGGCGCCCGACTGGTTCGCCGGCTTCCCGGCCGGCCAGTTCTACTTCCCGTTCCCGGCGTTGCTGATCGTCGCCCTCGACACGATCCTGCCGTACAACATCGCGTTCAAGCTGGTGACCGCGCTGGGGTCGATCGCGTTGCCGGCCGCCGCGTACGCGTTCGGTCGCGGTCTGCGCGCACCCCGCCCGGCCCCGGCGCTCTTCGCGGTGGGCGCGACGATCTTCCTCTTCTTCAAGGGCGCGCCGGGCTCCGACGCCGAAGCGACGCGGGTCGCGGGCAACCAGCACATCATGGGCGGGAACCTGCCGAGCACCTTCGCCGGCGAGTTCTCGTTCGTGCTGGCGCTGGCGCTGGCGTTGTGCTTCCTCGGCGCGCTCGCGTTTTCGCTCGATCACCGCCGGCGAATGTGGTTGCCGGCCGTTCTGTTCGCGGCCACCGTGATGAGCCACCTCGTCGTCGGGATGTTCGCGGTGGTCGGCGCCGTCGTGGTCTGGCTGGCGCGTCGTCCCGTCCGCAACTTCCCGGCCGTCGCCGCGATCGGCGGAGTCGGCGCGCTCCTGACCGCGGTCTGGACCCTCCCGCTCCTCACGACCCTGGGCTACACGTCCGACATGGGGTACGAGGCGATCGGGAGCGGCACGAGCTCGCACTTCCTCGGGGAAGTCGGGCTGTACATGTTCCCGTGGTACCCGGCGTACGTGTTGTGGGTCGTGCCGCTCGTCGTGGCTGCCCTCGTCGCGGGCGTGATCTTCCGACGGCGCGTGACGATCGAGCTGGCCGCGCTGACCGCGGTCATGGGGCTCGCGTTCGCGTTCTGGGAACAGCTCACCGATCTCGCGCACAGCACGCCGGTCTGGAACCTGCGGCTGCTCCCGTTCTGGTACCTGGGTCTCGTCCTCCTCGCGATGCTCGGCGCCGCCGAGCTCATCCGGGGCGCGGGCGAGCTCGTGGCCCGGCGGGTCGACCCGCTCCCGGAGCCGTCGGTCCCGGCGCCCAGCGTGGCGACGGCGACGGCCGGAGCGGCGCCGGTCGAGGAGGACACCGAGCCCGCGCCGGGCGACGAGCCGCGCTCGGAGGGCGACCGGCAACGCGAGCGCTCGCTCGTGCGCGCCCTGACGATCAGCGTCCTGGCGGTGATCGTGGCGAGCGTCGCGATCTGGCGCGTGTACGTGACGACCGACTTCATCACCTTCTGGGCCAAGTGGAACTACAGCGGCTACGAGCACACCGGCAGCGAGAGCGACACGAAGGTGTATCCCGAGTTCAACAGCCTCGTGTCCGCAGTCCAGAAGCTGCCGCCGGGACGCGCCTTGTGGGAAGGCGGATCTCCGCTCGGGACCTACGGGACACCGCTGGCGCTCATGCTGCTGCCGTACTTCACCGACGGCCGCATCGCGTCGATGGAGGGGCTGTACTACGAGTCGTCGGCGACCACGCCGTACCACTTCTTGTCGGTGTCCACGCTGAGCGCGCCCGGCAACGCGAGCAACCCGCAGCGCAACCTGCCGTACCGGTCGATCACCGAATTCGACGTGGGCGTGCACTACATGCAGAAGCTCGGTGTCCGCTATTACCTCGCGTTCTCCGATCAGGCCAAGGAGCAGGCCGACCGATCCAGCCTGCTCGTGCCGGTCGCGACCACACCCGACGTCGACGGGCAGGCGCCGAAAGGGTGGACGATCTACGAAGTGCGCGACGCTCCCGTCGTCGAAGCGCTGCGCGAGCAGCCCGTCGTCGTCCCGGGCGTGTCGACCCGTGACTGGCAGGACGAGGTCGGCGTGCCGTGGTGGGACGCGCCCACGCGGACGCCGGCCGACGCGCGGGACGTCTCGCTGCTCGACCGGCCGCTCGTCGCCGACGGGCCGTCGAACTGGGCCCGGGCGCGACCGCCGGGCTCGTCACGTGCCGACGCCCCCGACCCGAAGCTGCCCGCGGCCGGCGCGCTGCCCGCGCAGCAACTCCCGCCGGTCGAGGTCAGCAGGGTGCGCACGGACGACCACTCCGTCTCGTTCCACGTGTCGCGCACCGGTGGCCCCGTGCTGGTCAAGACCTCTTACTTCCCGAACTGGACCGCGAGTGGCGCGCGGGGGCCCTGGCGAGCGACGCCCAACTTCATGGTGGTCGTGCCCACGAGCCGTGACGTCCGGCTCGAGTACTCCACGACGACCGCCGAGTACCTGGGCCGGGCGGCGACCGTCGTCGGCCTGCTCGGCGTGGCCGGGCTGGCGGTGTGGCCGTGGTGGCAGCGCCGGCGGCGTCGCGACCGCATCGAACGGGCGGGCGGAGCCGCCGTCGACGCCGGGTACCCTGCGAGCGAGTGACCGACCACCGACTCGACTCGATCTTCAAGGCATACGACGTGCGCGGGGTGTACCCCGACGAGCTCGACGACGACATCGCTCGCCGGGTCGGCAACGCGTTCGTTGCGTTCACCGGCGCCGCACTTGTGCTGATGGGGCGCGACATGCGGCCGTCGTCCGAGCCGCTGACCGCCGCCTTCGCCGACGGCGCCACTCTGGCCGGCGCCGACGTCGTCGACCTCGGGCTGATCTCGACCGACCTCGCG
>DATFXK010000154.1:0-12530 GCA_035316005.1 Acidimicrobiia bacterium
TCGCGACCACGTCGTGGTACCGGGAGACCCCCCAGAGCCGGTTGACCTCGTCCCGGTACAGGGGGGCGTGGCGCCGCAGCCATGAGTAGGTCGCGTCGGGATCGCCGGCGTAGAGGTCGCCGTCGAGCAGGTCGATCGCCCCCACCGGGGCCCGCTCCGCCACCGGGCTCGCCATCGCGGGACACGATAGGCGGCCGTACCCCGTCTTGAAACACGTTTCGATTCGGGACACAATGCCCCGCACCGGGGAGGCCCCGGGGGGCTGGGAAACCGTGGCGAGGGGGGAGCGGTGAAGCGGAGCCTGTGGGCACTCGTGGCCGTCGCACTGGCGGTGGGGGCGGGGCTGGTGCCGGCGACAGCCGGAGCGCAGCAAGGCCAGGGGACGCCGGACACCGACGTCGGGGTCACGGCGGACACGATCCGGATCGCGGTGATCGCCGACGTGGACAACCCGGTCCAGCCGGGCTTGTTCCAGGGCACCGTCAAGGGGGTCCAGGCCTTCGCCAAGTACATCAACAGCCACGGCAAGCTGGCCGGGCGCAACGTCCAGGTGGACTTCATCGACTCGCACCTGAGCGCCGACGAGGCCCGCAACGCCGTCATCCGAGCTTGCTCGGAGGACTTCGCGATGGTCGGGACGAACGCGCTGTTCCTCAACAACGTCCAGCCGATGGAGCAGTGCGTCGACAAGGCCGGCCAGGCCGTCGGACTGCCCGACGTGCCGACGCTGCAGACAGAGACTCCGCATCAGTGCTCGCCCATCTCGTTCGCCGTCATCGCGGCCGCCATCGACTGCGCGACGGTGGACCAGCACCCGCAGACCTACTCGGCCCGAGTGGGGCAGATCGTCCAGTACTACAAAAAGCAGAACAAGGGCCTGAACGGCGTCTGGGTGCTCCCGAGCGACCTCAAGTCGACGATCAACTCGACGACGCCGGTGGCGACCGGTGATGTGAAGGCCGGGGTCAAGAAGGACGAGGACTTCTTCAAGATCTCGGGGCTCGCGACCCAGAGCGACTACACGCCGGTGGCGCAGGCGATCAAACAGCACAACTCCACGTACGCGCAGAGCATCTCCGACTACAAGAGTTCGATGAAGATGCGGAAAGAGGCGAAGGTCCAGGGCGTGACCAGCGTCAAGGTGTGGGACTGCGCACTGCAGTGCTACGACGCCAAGTTCCTCAGCGAGGGCGGCGCCGACGTCGAGGGGCAGTACGCGTCGCTGTTCTTCATCCCGTTCGAGGAGGCCAAGCAGAACAAGTCGGTGGACGCGTTCCTCAAGTCGATCGGCGGCAAGAGCCAGGCCGACGGGTTCGCGGCCCAGGCATGGACGTCCGGGCTCTTCTTCCGTGACGTCGTCAACAACGTGGTGAAGGCGAACGGCAACAACGGCCTCACCCGGTCGCGGTTCCTCGAGGAGGCGAGGAAGATCCACGACTTCCGGGCCGAGGTCAACGGGCAGGGGATGCTCGGGCCCACCGATGTCGGTGGGAAGAAGCTCAACGGTTGCTTCGTGCTGACGCAGGTGAAGAACGGGAAGTACGTGCGGATCTTCCCGAAGGAGAAGGGCACGCTGAACTGCGACAGCAAGAACGTCACCACCATCCAGCTCGATCAGACATAGAGGTTCGCTGCGCCCGGGCGGTTCCGCCGTCCGGGCGTGGTCTGCCTGAGGGAGTGCCTTGAACCTGAGCAGGCAGCGGGCAGCGGTCGTCGTCGGCGCCGTCGCCTTCCTCGTCGTCATCGTGATCGCTTCGTGGGCGGGGCGTCCGATCACGGTCGACAGTGTGCTGTCGACGCTCATCGTCGGCGTGTCGGTGGGGTCGATCTACGCCATCGCCGCGTCGGGCATCGTTGTCACCTACACGACGTCGGGCATCTTCAATTTCGCCCAGGGCGCCATCGGGATGTTCATGGCGTTCGTGTACTGGGAGCTGCGGATCAACCGGGGTGTGCCCGCCCCCCTCGCCCTCTTCCTGACGATCCTCGTGATCGCGCCCGCACTGGGCGCCCTCATCGAGCGCCTGGTGATTCGGCTGGTCTACGACAAGTCGCTGGTCGTGCAGCTGGTCGTCACGCTCGGCGTGATGTTCTTCCTGATGGGGTTGGCGGTCACGATCTGGAACCCGACCTCGGAGTCCCGTTCCATCGACTTCTTCTTCGGGACGAGCGGCTTCAACATCGGCGACACCTTCGTGCTCTGGCACCGCTTCATCACGATCGTCACGGCCGTCGCCATCGCCATCTTCCTCCGGCTGCTTCTGTACCGGACGCGCATCGGCGTGACGATGCGGGCGGTGGTCGACAATCGCAACCTCGCCGGCCTCCACGGTGCGCGACCCGAGGCGGCGTCGATGCTGGCGTGGGCCATCGGCTCGTCGATGGCGGCAGTCTCCGGGATCCTGCTGGTGTCCGAGCTCGGGCTGCAGGTCGACGCGCTCACCCTGTTGATCATCAACGCGTTCGCCGCCGCCATCGTGGGACGGCTGCGGAGCCTCCCGCTCACCTACATCGGCGGGATCCTGCTCGGCATCGTCGTGACGTTCCAGACCAACTTCCTCGACTGGTCGGGTCGGTTCAGCACCACGTCGTTCGCGATCCCGACGATCTTCCTGTTCATTGCCCTGCTGGCGGTGCCCCAGGCGCGCATTGCGCTGCGCCGTGCACCACCCGACCCGAAGCTGCACCAACCGAGAGTCCCGAAGATCCGCGAAACCGCGCTCGGCATGGTGGTGGTGTTCGGCATCGTCTGGCTCATCTCGCGGAACATGGGCCAGGTCAACCTCAACCGCGTCACGCTCGCCATCGTCGTGGCGGTGCTCATGCTGTCGCTCGTGCCCCTCACCGGGTGGGCGGGGCAGGTGTCGCTGGCGCAGATCACGTTCGCGGGAGCCGGCGCGTTCGCCGTCTACCAGTGGGCGCCGTTCGGCAGCGGGAGCCCCCTCAGCCTGTTCGTCGCCGCCGCCTTCGCCATCCCGTTCGGGTTCCTCATGACGATCCCAGCGTTACGTCTCCAGGGGCTGTACCTCGCGCTGGCGTCGCTGGCGTTCGCGCGCATGGCCGAATCGCTGTTCTTCGACCAACCCGAGATCTTCGGCAACGGCGCCAAGCCCGTCCCGCGCCTCTCCGTGCTCGGCTACCGCTTCACGGACCAACGCGCCTACCTGCTGCTCGTCACCGCCATCTTCGGCGTGATGGCGATCTTCGTCGTGTGGTTGCGACGCGGGCGTTTCGGGCGCCGCCTCATCGCGCTCCGAGACAGCGAAGCCGCCTGTGCCACCCTCGGCGTGAACCGTTTCGGGACCAAGCTCGCGGTCTACACGCTGGCGGCCGCGATGGCGGGCTTCGCCGGCGCGCTGCTCGGGATGCAGCGCGGAACGGCGGCCACGCAGGACTTCGCGTTGTTGAGCCCGCTCGCGATCCCGATCGTGCTGCTGATCGTCGTGGGCGGCGTCGAGACCGTCAGTGGTGCGCTGATCGGCGGGATCACGTACATCCTGTTCGTCGTAATGAAGGAGAACTTCGACACCGGCTGGCTCCCGTGGGTGGGCGTCATCGCCGGCCTGACGGTCGCGCTCATCTTGTTCTCCGAGCTCCGGGCGAGCCCGGCACGGAGGGCGGCGGTCGGGGTGTTCAGCGGAGCGCTCATCGGCGTCGGCGTCTTCCTGATACTCGACGCGACGTTCCAGACCTCGTGGTTGGCGGCGCTCGAGCGGCTCGGCCCGGGGCTGCTGGCCGTCAACGTCGCGCTGCGACCCAACGGCGCCTCGGTCGAGCTCGGCTTCGTCCTCGCCCCGCTCCTGCCCTGGCGCGGTGACGCCCGGCGGGCGTTCATGGCCGAGATGCGCCAACGCATGGCGGGGAAGGGCCGCCCACGGGGCGGCGTGCCTGCAGCCGAGCCCATCGAGCCCGCGCCCGAGGCGCCGGTGCCATCGACGGTGCAGGCGAGCGACGCGTCCGAGCGTGGCGTCAGCTGGAGGGCACCGACCTGACATGGCGCTCCTCGACGTACACCAGGTGTCGGTCAGCTTCGGCGGGCTGCAGGCGCTCAGCGACGTGTCGATCGACGTCCAGGTCGGTCACGTCACCGGCCTTATCGGCCCCAACGGCGCCGGCAAGACGACGCTCTTCAACGTCGTCAACGGCCTGCAGGCGCCGAACACCGGGCACATTGAGCTCGACGGGCGCGACATCACGCGCCGCAAGCCGCATCAGCGGGCGCGGCTCGGCATCGGCCGCACGTTCCAGCGCCTCGAGACCTTCGGCAGCCTGACCGCCCGCGAGAACGTCCTCGTCGCGGCGGAGATGCGGCGAGGCTGGGCGCACGATCGCTCGCGCTCGCCCGGCGTCATCGCCGACGAGATCCTCGCGCGCGTCGGCCTCCAGTCCGTCGCCGACGACCGCGTCGACCGGCTCCCGACCGGCACCGCCCGCCTCGTCGAGCTGGGGCGGGCGCTGGCCATGCAGCCGCGCGTGCTGTTGCTCGACGAGCCGTCGGCCGGTCTCAACGAGACCGAGACGGCGACGCTCGGCGCGTTGCTGAGGGAGGTGGCCGGCTCGGGCCTGGCGGTGCTGCTCGTCGAGCACGACATGTCCTTCGTCATGGGCACGTGCGAGCGGATCCACGTCCTCGACTTCGGTCGCATCATCTCGGTCGGCACGCCGGCCGACGTGCAGTCCGACGACACGGTGCGGGCCGCGTACCTCGGCGAGGCCGAGGAGCACGAGCGCAAGGCGCCGGCGGCCGCGATGTCGCACGACGGCGACGGCGCCGCCGAGGCGGGTCCGCCGGCCCTCGAGCTGCGCGGCATCCACGCCGGGTACGGCACGATCGACGTGCTGCACGGCGTCAGGCTCACGGTCGCGAAGGGATCGGTGTTCGCGCTGCTCGGCCCGAACGGCGCCGGCAAGTCGACGACGCTGAAGGTGGCCAGCGGTCAGATCACGCCGACGGCGGGCGACGTCCGCCTCGTCGGGAAGTCGGTGGTGGGCAAGCCGTCGGACGCGCTGGCCCGGGCCGGCGTGTGCGCGATCCCCGAAGGCCGCGGGATCTTCCCGAACCTCACCGTGACCGAGAACCTCCGGATGGCGACCTACACCGGGCCGCACATCGGCGAGCTCGAGGAGCGGGCGTTCACGCGGTTCCCGCGGCTCCGCGACCGGCGCAAGCAATTGGCCGGCACGCTGTCGGGCGGCGAGCAGCAGATGTTGGCGATGGCGCGTGCGCTCACCACGGACCCGAAGGTGCTGCTGCTCGACGAGCTCTCGATGGGGCTGGCGCCGATCGTGGTCGAGGAGCTCTACGAGATCGTCGGCCGCATCGCCACCGAGGACGTGTCGATCCTCATCGTCGAGCAGTTCGCCCACGAGGTCCTCGACGTCGCCGAGACGGCCGCGATCATGCTCCATGGGCAGATCCAGCTCACCGGCCGTCCACACCAGATCGCCGAGGAGCTCGACGCCGCCTACCTGGGTCTGGCGCAGCAGAACTAGGGGGCGCCGTCGTCGCCGCGCTCGAGGCCGTACTTGTGGAACGGGCCGAAGAAGCCGTGCTCGTGGAGTCCGTAGCCGACGGTGTCGCCGGTCTCGAAGCGAGCGACGTGGTCGACGATGCCGTACCAGCCCCACTTCTCGAGCTCGTCCATGTCCCGCTCGAGCCCCTGCACGACGAGCGGGCCCTGGTACATCCCGTGGCGCCAGTCCTCCTCCAGCCCGTAACCCGTGCCGACGGCGAGGTAGACGTGGGTCAACGGCGTCACCTTCACGTCGAAGCCGCCGCCGGGCGCCTCCGGGAACGACAGCACGGATGACGACACCATGCGGGTGCCGGGCACGAGCGTGTGCTCGAACTCGGGCCGGCCCAACCACTCGGGCTCCCGGGCCGGGTCGGCCCAGATGCGCACCGCCTCCTCGGTCGGACGCTCGCCGTCGTCCTGCTCGTTGAGGATGTACAGCAACGAGAACTCGGGGAACTGCATCGGCGCGTAGTTCCACAGCCCGCCCAGCTGCCCCTCGCCCTGGCGGATGCCCGGGTGCTCGGCCTCGCCGACGGGCCGCACGCCCCACGAGCGGTCGCGGGTGCCCCACCACCGGTCGGGGGTGATGTCGAAGTGCTCGTCGCCGACCTCGAGCGTCCCCGACCAGAACCCGGTCTGGGCGAAGCGCATCGTGTCGAACAGCACGCGGCCGTACTTGCGGATGTACTGGCGGGGCTCGAGGAAGGCCGGGATCGCGCCCTCCCAGGTCAGGTCGCACGCGATGCCGTGCTCGGTGGGCTCGAGAATCACGCGCACCTTCTTCAATCCCTCGATCACCTCGACGCGGAACGGCCCGACGCTCGTGTCCATGCGATCGTTCAGCTCCCGGGACGCCCGCACGACCCGGTGCTTGTCGCCCCGGCCCACGCACGCGAACGCGTCCTGCACCCCCAGGTTCGGGTACTGCCCGATCCCCATGATGAGCATCAGCTCGTCGCTGCACCCGTGCAGGTTGAAGTAGTAGCGGTCGTAGAAGTTCCGGTCGCTCGTCCCGACGTTGCGGATGGGCTCGGCGATCTGGTGGAGCGGGTAGTCGTCCATCGGCGAGAGCATGGGGCTGGTGCCTCCTATCCCTCGGCCATCCGGCCGAGTTCGGCGAGGAACGGGCGCGAGTACACGACGCGGCCGGTGACGGTGGCGGGGTCGCAGGTGGCGAGCGCGAGCGCGGCCTCGGTGATCACCTCGACGGGCTCGACGATCTCGGGCCGCTCGTCGAGCAGCGCACCGAGGTGGACCTCGGCGCCCGGCGTGCGCACCGCCGCCACCGGCGCCAGCGAGTTCACGGCCACGCCGTCGTCGTACACCTCGGCCGCGAGCCCCGTCGTGATCCGCTCGAGCGCCGCCTTCGTCGACCCGTACAGGGTGCTCGTCGCGCCGAGCCTGATGCCGGGGTCGAAGGGCGGGCCCTTCGGATGGCGCGACGTCGCGCTCGAGATGTTGACGATCCACCCGCGTCCGCGCTCGCGCATCCCCGGCAGCACCTGCTGCGCCAAGTCGACCGGTGCGTGCACGTTCAGCTCGAACAGGAGCCGGCGGCGCCGGAGGGGGAGCTCCGCCGTGGCGACGTAGAAGGCGGCGGCGGCGTTGTTGACGAGGATGTCGACGGGCCCGAGCGCCGACTCGACTTCGGGCACGATGCGGGCGCGGCCGTCGGCGTCGGCGAGGTCGGCCGGGATCGCCACCGCCTTGCCGCCGGCCGCTTCGATGCCCTCGACCACGTCGCGCAGCGTGCCCGGCAGCGTCGGATGCGGGTCGAGCGTGCGGGCGGTGACGGCAACGGCCGCGCCTTCACCGGCGAGCCGTTCCGCGATCGCGGCGCCGATGCCCCGGCTGGCGCCGGTGACGAGCGCGACCCGCCCGTCGCACTCGCCCATCGCCTAGACGGGCACTTTGTCGTGGGCGCGGCCGATCGGGTTGACACGCGGCCCGCGCGCCGAGACGTACGCCTCGCGCTGGCGCTGCGTGCTGTGCACCGGATCCTTGTCGAAGATCGGGATGAGCTCGCTCCCGAACGTCTCGACCGACTCGACCGCGACCTCGATCGGCATCGTGGAGGACAGCTGCCCGAACACGAGCTGGTCGGCGCCCGTGTCGACGTACCCGCGGACGGCCTTCTCGCACTCCTCGGGCGTGCCCACGACGACGTTGCCGGCCTGGATCCGCTGCCCGATGTCGTCCAGGGTCGGCTCGGGGATCAGCTCAGGCCAGTCGGGCACGAACGACGGCTTCGGGAAGGTGTCGAGGTAGTGGAACACGAGGCTGTTCTGGTAGCTCGCGTTCATGTTGCACGAGATCTCGCGCGCCTTCCGCCCGTCGTTCAGGCACAGCATCTGGCTCGTGATCATCACGTTGTTGTTGACGTAGTCGCCGACGGGCTCGGCCTGGTCGATCGTGTTCTTATAGATCTCGACCAAGGGCTTGAGCATGTCGGGCGGCCCCATCGCGAAGCACAGCACGCCGACGCCCATGCGGGCCGCCTTCTCGAACGTCGACGGGTTGCCGGCGGCGATCCACAGCGGCGGGTGCGGGTCGGTGTACGGCTTCGGCAGCACGTTGCGCGGCGGCATCGAGAAGAACTTGCCGTCGAAGCGGTAGTCCGTCGTCGACCACATGCGCTTGAACTCCGGGAAGACCTCGTCGACCATCTCCTTGGTGAGCTCGGGATCCTGGATCCCGAAACCCTTTTGCTCGGTGCTCGACGAGCCGCGGCCGACGCCGAACTCCATGCGGCCTTCGCTGAGGTGGTCGATCATCGCCACCCGCTCGGCGACGCGTGCGGGGTGGTTCACCGGTGGGGTGATGTTGAAGATGCCCGAGCCGAGATGGATGCGGTCGGTGACGCCGGCGAGGTAGGCGAGGAACGACTCGTTCGCCGAGAGGTGCGAGTACTCGGTGAGGAAATGGTGCTCGGTCGCCCACGTGTACTTGAACCCGGACCGGTCGGCGGCCTTCGTCCAGGTGATCTCGTCCATGAGCCGCTGGTGCTGGACGGTCTGGGGGTCGGGGACCCCGTCGGTCACCTGGTGCGGCACGTACAGGCTGTTGAAGATCCCGAACTCCATGCCGGGGACGCTACCGGTCCCCGCCCGAAATTGCAACAGGTTCCAATTTCGGGCGGTCGCCCCCATCGCGGCGTTGGGTCGCAAACCGGTGCTCGGAGCATGGTTTCCGACCCATCGGGCGGAGGACGGCTATCGCGCGGCGCCGCTCATGGCGGCGATGTCGGCGATGCGGACGGGCCGCTCGGGGCGGGGTCGGGGCGTCCCCGCGCTGCGGGGGGTGGTGTCGACGCCGGCGGCCTCGGCCCGCAGCGCGCCCACGGTGCACCGCTCGGGCGGTCGGTGGGCGAACGGGTCGAAGCGGAAGTGGCGCATGGCGTTCTCGCCCCCGATCATGCGCACCTCGTCGTCGGGCACACCCGCGAGCTGCTCGGCGAACGCCTCGGGGGAGTGCGGCCACGTCGAGTCGGAGTGCGGGTAGTCGACCTCCCACGTGATCGTGTCGATCCCGACTTCGTGGCGCAGCTCGATGCCGATGCGGTCCTGCACGAAGCACGTGACGATGTGCTCGCGGAAGACGTCGCTCGGGAGCTTCCCGCCGAAGTCCTGACCGGTCCAGCGGTGCTGCTGGTGGTACGTGCGGTCGACGCGCTCCAAGAAGTACGGCACCCAGCCGATGCCGCCCTCGGACAGGCAGACCTTGAGCTCCGGGTACCGGCGCAGGAAGTCGGACCAGATGATGTCGGCCGCGACCTGCACGATGTTCACCGGCATGAGCGTGAGCGTGACGTCGACCGGTGACTCCACCGACGTGATCGGGATCTCCGACGACGACCCGATGTGGAAGCAGACGATCGTGCCCTCGTCGGCGCACGCGGTCCAGAACGGGTCCCACCACTCGTTGTGCAGGCTCGGGAAGCCGGTCTTCTCCGGGTTCTCGGAGAACGTGAACGCGTGGCAGCCCTTCGCTGACATGCGCCGCACCTCGGCGACCATCGCTTCTTGGTCCCACACCGGCGGCACCGCGAGCGGGATGAACCGCCCGGGATGCGTGCCGCACCACTCGTCGACATGCCAGTCGTTGTACGCCTGGAGAACGGGGAGCGCGCTGTCGTCGCCGGCTCGACCGCCGGCGTGGAACATGCGCCCGCCGAAGCCCGGGAACGACGGGAAGCACATCGAGCCGACCACGCCGTTGACGTTCATGTCGCGCACACGGGCGTCGATCTCGTAGCAGCCGTCGCGCATCTCGCCGAACGACATGGGGTTCATGCCGTACTCCTCGGGCGGCCGGCCGGCGACGGCGTTGAGGCCGAAGTTGGCGCCGTGCTGCTCACCCCACATCCACACGTCGGCGCCGTTGGGCGCGCGCACGACGCGGGGTGAACGATCGCGCCAGCGCTCGGGCAGGTGGCGCTCGAACAGGTCCGCGGGCTCGACGACGTGGTCGTCGACGCTGACGAGGATCAGGTCGTCGATCTGCATGGCCGTACCTCCTCGTTCCGTTCCCTCAGCCGGCTCGCCAGTCCGGATGCAGCCCGCGCTCGAGCGCGAACCGCTGCGCGGAGATCGTGGTGCCGTTGAGCTCGGCGGCGTCGGGGCTCGCGGCGAGCCAGGCGATGGCCGCCGCCGGCACGCTCGGCGGCGCGCCCGGGTAGCGGCCCTCGAGCCCGAGCGCCCGCGCGTTCACTTCCATGCGTTCGGTGATGACGAACCCGGGCTCGAGGTTGTAGCTGCGGATGCCGCGTCCCCCGAGCTCGACGGCGAGGACACCGGCCAGGCGGTGGAAAGCGCCCTTCGACATCGCGTACGCCGCGCCCCAGCCGCCCTCGCCCGCCGGCGCCTGCGGATCGATCGTGGCGACGGCCGACGTCACGTTGATCACGGCGCCGTCGCCCTGCTCGAGCATCGCGGGCAGCACGGACTTGATGAGCACGATCTGCGAGACGACGTTGGCGGCCAGCTTGGCCTCGAGATGCTCGACGGGAGTGTCGACGAACAGCGTCATGTCGCCGGGCCCGGTGTCGATCGCGTTGTTCACGAGGACGTCGATGCGGCCCCACTCGTCGAGGGCACGCTGGACGGCGGCGCCGAGCGTCGAACGGTCGTGCAGGTCCATCACGACAGGGAGCGCGCGACGCCCCGTGCTCTCGATCGCCTGCGCCGTCGTGTCGAGGCTGCCCGGGATGGGGCGAGCGGCGCCGTCGGAGTCGTCGACGCCGTCGCCCTCGTGCACGGTCCGCCCGGTGATCACGACGTCGAAGGCGGCCTCGGCGAGCGCGATCGCGGCCGCCTTGCCGATCCCCCGGCTGGCGCCGGTGACGAAGGCGACTCTGGTCTCGGCCACGGACTAGAACGTATTCCAATTTTCCGATCCGAGGACGGGGGAGCGAGTGCTGGAGGGGATGGACGGCAAGGTCGCCATCGTGACCGGGGCCGGGCGGGGGCTCGGGCGGGCCGAGGCCCTCGAGCTGGCGGGCCAGGGGGCCCGCGTGGTCGTCAACGACTACGGGCGCACTCTGCAGGGAGAAGAGGAGAAGAGCCCGGCCGACGAGGTGGTGGAGGAGATCGCCGCCGCCGGCGGGGAGGCGGTCGTTGACCACGGCGACGTCGCCGACTGGGACGACTCGCGGCGGCTGGTGCAGACGGCGATCGACCGGTACGGGCAGCTCGACATCCTCGTGAACAACGCCGGGTTCCTGCGGGACCGGATGCTCTTCAACATGAGCGAGGAGGACTTCGATCTCGTCGTCCGCGTGCACCTCAAGGGTCACTTCTGCATGTCGCGCCATGCCGCGGCGTACTGGCGCGACCGGTCCAAGGCGTCCGACGCACCTGTGTACGGCCGCATCCTGAACACGACGTCGGAGGCGGCGCTGCTCGGGTCGCCCGGCCAACCGAACTACGCCGCCGCCAAGGCGGGGATCATCGCCCTGACGATGGCGACGGCGAACAGCATCGGCCGCTACGGCGTGACCGCGAACGCGATCGCGCCCCGTGCCCGCACGCGGATGACGGAGAGCATGCCCGGCATCGGCGACGAGGTCGAAGGCGACTTCGACGAGTTCGCACCCGAGAACGTCGCGCCGCTGGTCGCGTATCTCGCGTCACCGGCGGCGGCGAAGGTCTCGGGGCAGGTGTTCGTCGTGTTCGGACGGATGATCGACGTCGTCGCCGGCCCGAGCGTGGACCGGCACTTCGACGTCGACGACGGCTGGACCCCGGAGAAGGTCGACAACGCGCTGACCCCGTTCTACGAGCAGCGCAAGCCGGTGCGTGACGGCTACCTCTACCGGGGACCGCACCCGGGGTAGGGCCGTGGAGCGCTTCGGCGGGCGGGTCGCGGTGGTCACGGGGGCGGGGAGCGGGATCGGCCGCGCGCTGGCCCGTCACGCCGCCGGCGAGGGGATGCGCGTCGTGATCGCCGACGTCGAGGTCAATGCCCTCGAGGAGACGGCGGCCGAGGTCGAGACGGTGGGCGCGGAGGTGGTCGTCGCCCCGACCGACGTCTCCCGACCCGACCAGGTCGACGCCCTCGCCGGCATCGCCTACGAGCGGTTCGGCCGCGTCCACCTGGTGTGCAACAACGCCGGCGTGTTCCAGGGCGGGATCACCTGGCAGCGCGAGCTCGCCGACTGGGAGTGGGTCTTCGGCGTCAACTTCTGGGGCGTCCTGCACGGCATCCGGGCGTTCGTCCCGCGCATGCTCGACGGGGGCGAAGAGGGCCACATCGTGAACACGTCGTCCCTCGCCGGGTTGCTCACCGTGGCGTATTCGGGGCCGTACGTGACGAGCAAGTTCGCGGTGCTGGCGCTCACCGAGTGCCTGGCGCACGACCTGCAGGCGCAAGGCGCGCCGATCGGCGTCTCGGTGCTCGTGCCCGGGCTCGTCGACACGAAGATCGCGTACTCGATGCGCAACCGTCCCGACGAGCCTCCGAGTGAGGCGCAGGCGCCCGACCATCACTTCGTGGAGCAGGCGCTGCGCGATCTCA
>DATFXK010000155.1:0-5732 GCA_035316005.1 Acidimicrobiia bacterium
GACCGCCTCACGGGTGACTTCGCGATGGTCCGAGGCCGGGGCGGCCCCGGTGACGAGCACGCCCTCTTCGACGAGCGGCTGGCGTGGGAGCGCGCCCTCGGCGCCGACCGCTGGACGTGCTTGTCGTTCCCGCAGGAGTACAGCGGGCGCGACGCGACGCTGCTCCAGCAGGTGATCTTCTACGAGGAGTACGCGCGCGCCGGCGGTCCCGGCCGCGTCGGCATCGTCGGCGAGGGGCTCATCGGCCCGACGATCCTGCACTTCGGGACGGACGAGCAGAAGCAGCGGTTCCTGCCGCGCATCGCGTCGGGTGAGGACATCTGGTGCCAGGGCTACTCGGAGCCGGACGCGGGCTCCGACCTTGCCAGCGTGCAGACGCGCGCCGAGCGCGACGGCGACGAGTGGGTGATCACGGGCCAGAAGATCTGGACGTCGCTCGCCCATTGGGCCGACTGGTGCTTCGTGCTGTGCCGCACGGACCGCGACGCGCCCCGGCATCGCGGGATCTCCTACCTGTTGGTCCCGATGCGCCAGCCCGGGATCGAGATCCAGCCCATCGTCCAGCTCACCGGCACCTCCGAGTTCAACGAGGTGTTCTTCGACGGCGCGCGCACGGCGGCCGGCGACGTCGTCGGCGAGGTGAACGGCGGCTGGAAGGTCGCCATGGGCACGCTGGCGTTCGAGCGGGGTGCTTCGACGTTGGGACAGCAGCTGGCGTTCGAGAACGAGCTCGTCGACGTCACCGAGACCGCCAAGAAGACGGGACGGTCCAAGGACCCCGTCTTCCGTCAGCGGCTGGCGGGCGCGTGGATCGGGCTGCGCATCATGCGGTACAACGCGCTGCGAAGCCTCACCTCGATGGCGCGGGGCGACATCACGCCCCAGACGGCGATCCACAAGCTGTACTGGGCGAGCTTCCATCGGGAGCTGGGTGAGCTCGCCGTCGCCGTGCTCGGGCCGGACGCCGACGTCGTTCCGACCGCTCCGTACGAGCTGAGCCCCGCACAGCGGATGTTCCTGTACACGCGCGCCGACACGATCTACGGCGGCTCGAACCAGATCCAGCGCAACGTCATCGGCGAACGCGCCCTCGGGTTACCGGCCGAGCCGAAGGTGACGGCGTGACCGGCACCCTCCCGCCGGCTCCGGCCGGTCACGCGCTCCTTGACAGCAAGACGGTGCTCGTGACGGCGGCGGCGGGGACAGGCATCGGCTTCGCGACGGCCAGGCGCTGCGCCGAAGAGGGTGCGGTGGTGGTGCTGAGCGACCGGCACGATCGCCGCCTCGGTGAGGCCGCCGAGCAGCTCGAGGGCGTGATGGGCGCGCGACCGGTGACGGCGGTGTGCGACGTGACCGATCAGCAACAGGTCGACACCATGTTCGCGACCGCGATCGGCGCGACGGGCGGCCTCGACGTGGTCGTCAACAACGCCGGCCTCGGCGGCACGGCACACCTCGTCGACATGACCGACGACGAGTGGGCACAGGTGCTGGACGTCACGCTGAACGGCACGTTCCGGTGCACCCGCGCCGCCTTGCAGCACATGCTGCCGCGGGGCACGGGTGCCGTCGTGAACAACGCGTCCGTGCTCGGCTGGCGCGCGCAGGTGGGGCAGGCGCACTACGCGGCGGCGAAGGCCGGCGTGATGGCGCTCACGCGCTGTGCCGCCATCGAGGCCGCGCCCGCCAACGTGCGGGTGAACGCGGTGGCGCCGAGCCTCGCCGTGCACGAGCACCTGGCCAAGGTCATGCCCGAGGAAGCGATCGACGAGCTCATCACCCGCGAAGCCTTCCGGCGCTCGGCGGAGCCGTGGGAGGTAGCCAACGTCATCGTCTTCCTCGCCAGCGACTACTCCGCGTACATGACCGGCGAGGTCGTCTCCGTCAGCAGCCAGCACCCCTAGGGCGCGTGTTCTTCGCCGCGTCCATGTAGGCGGGGCGCTCGCCGCCGCCGTGCACGATGATGCTCTCGCCGGTCACGTAGCGGGCGAGCGGCGAGGCGAGGAACAGGCAGACGTCGGCGACGTCCGACGGCTCGGCCATCCGGCCCAGCGGCACGGTCGCCCCGACGGCGGCGATGCCGTCCTCGTCGCCGTAGAAGAGGTGCGACTGCTCGGTCTTCACCAGGCCGGCAATGACAGCGTTCACGCGCACCTTCGGTGCGTAGTCGACGGCGAGCGTCTGGGTGAGGTTGAGCAGTCCGGCCTTGGCGGCGCCGTACGCGGCGGTGCCGGGCGATGGCCGGATCCCGCTCACACTGGCGATGTTGATGACGACCCCTCCTCCGGGCTGCGCCTGCATCACCGCGTTCGCCTTCTGCGCGAACACCAGCGGCGCGACGAGATTCAGCGTGATGATCGAGGTCGAGAACTTCGGCGACACGGTGGCGGAGTCGGCCGGCGGGGAGCCGCCGGCGTTGTTGACGAGCACGTCGATCCGGCCGAACCGGTTCGTCGTGAACCCGACGACCTTGTCGATCTCCTCGGGCTCGCGCACGTCGGCGACGACGAACACCGCCTCGCGGTCAGCCGAACGCGGCAGCGTCTCGGGCTCGTGGCGGCAGCAGACGACGACGTTCGCGCCGGCCTCCAGAAATCGCTCCGCGATCCCGCGCCCGATGCCGCGGCACCCACCGGTGACGATCACGACGTTGCCCGACAGATCGAGCGGATCGGCCATGCGGATAAGGTAGCCGTCACATCTGACGGGTCATCAGATCACGCATCAGAGCAAGGACGCGATGGGCATCACGCACACGGTCGACGACGACGGCATCGCCGAGGTCGTGATGGACAATCCGCCGGTCAACGCGCTCACGGTCGCCGGCTGGTTCGAGCTCGCCGACACCGTGCGCGGCCTCGGCGAGGACCCGCGCGTACGCGTCGTGATCCTCAGGGCCGAGGGCAAGGGCTTCAACGCCGGCGTGGACATCAAGGAGATGCAACGCACCGAGGGCTTCCACGCCCTCGTGGGCGCCAACCGCGGCTGCTTCGCCGCGTTCGCCGCCGTCTACGAGTGCGCCGTCCCTGTCATCGCGGCCGTGCAGGGCTACTGCCTCGGGGGTGGCGTCGGCCTCGCCGGCAACGCCGACATGATCCTCGCGACGACGGACGCGACCTTCGGGCTTCCGGAGGTCGACCGGGGTGCGCTCGGCGCCGCCACCCACCTGGCCCGCCTCGTCCCGCAGCACCGGATGCGCGAGATGGTGTACACGTCGGCCACGGCCACCGCCCAGGAGCTCCACCACTACGGCTCGGTCCTCGCGGTCGTCGACCACGACCGGCTGCGGGACGCCGCGTACGCGCTCGCCCGGCGCATCGCCGAGAAGAGCCCGGTGGTGATCCGCGCCGCCAAGGAATCGCTGAACGGCATCGACCCGGTCGACGTCAAACGCTCGTACCGGTACGAGCAGGGATACACGTTCGAGCTCAACCTGTCCGGGGTCGCCGACGAGGCACGCGACGCCTTCGTCGACAAGCGCGACCCCAAGTTCGGCGAGTAGCCGGGAGCATCCGTGCCCGACAAGCGGATGTCCGAGGACGAGGTCGTGGCAGAGCTGCGCGACGGCATGACGATCGGGATCGGCGGCTGGGGATCCCGCCGCAAGCCGATGTCGCTCGTTCGGGCCATCGCCCGCTCCCCCGTCACCGATCTCACCCTCGTGAGCTACGGCGGCCCCGACGTCGGCCTGCTCTGCCGGCTGGGAAAGGTCAAGCGGGTCGTGTTCGCATTCGTCTCGCTCGACACGATCCCGCTGGAGCCGCACTTCCGCGCCGCCCGCCAGGCCGGCGCGGTCGAGACGCGCGAGCTCGACGAGGGGATGTTCCTCCTCGGACTGCAGGCGGCCGCGTGGCGCGTGCCGTTCCTTCCGACGCGGGCCGGTCTCGGCTCCGACGTGTTCCGCCTGTACCCCGAGCTGCGCACCGTGCAGTCGCCGTACCGGGGGCCCGACGGCGAGGGTGAGGAGCTCGTCGCCGTCCCCGCGCTCGAGCTCGACGTCGCGCTCGTGCACATGAACCGCGGCGACGCCGGCGGGAACGGCCAGTACCTCGGCGTCGACCCGTACTTCGACGACCTCTTCTGCATGGCGGCCCAGCAGCGATTCATGTCCGTCGAGCAGGTGCAGCCGACCGAGGACCTCGCCCCGCAGGGCCCGGTGCAGACGCTGCGCGTGAACCGTCTGATGGTCGACGGTGTGGTCGAGGCCCCGTTCGGCGCGCACTTCACGTCGTGCGCCCCCGACTACGAGCGGGACGAGAGCTTCCAGCGTGAGTACGCCGCGACCGCGCGTGACGACGACGCGTGGGAAGCGTTCCGGAGCCGCTACCTCGACATCGGCGGCCACGACGAGTACCGCAAGGCGGTCGGGCTGTGAGGCGGGCATGACCGACACGACCCGGGCCGAGGTCTGTGTCGTCGCGGTGGCCGAGGCGTTTCGCGGCGACGGCGAGATCCTCGCCAACCCGATCGGCAACGTCCCGATGATCGGGGGGCGCCTGGCACGCGCCGCGTTCGAGCCCGACCTGGTGATGACGGACGGCGAGGCACTGCTCGTCGGGAACGCGCTGCCGGTCGGCCTCGACGACACACCCAAGGTGATCGAGTCGTGGAACCCGTACCGGGCGATGTTCGACGTCGTGTGGTCAGGCCGCCGGCACGTGATGATGGGCGCGAGCCAGATCGACCCCTACGGCAACCAGAACTTCGCGCTCATCGGCGATCCCGCGCAGCCGAAGGCGCAGCTCCTCGGGCTCCGGGGCGCGCCCGGCAACACGATCAACGACACGACGAGCTACTGGATCCCCAACCACTCGCCCAAGGTGCTCGTCCCGCAGGTCGACGTCGTGTGCGGCGTCGGGTACGACCGGGCCGCGAAGCTCGGCCCGGCCGAGCGCCGCTTCCACCATCTCAAGCGGGTGGTCACGAACCTCGGCGTCCTGGACTTCGACAGCCCGGACCACCGCATGCGGCTGCGCTCGGTCCACCCCGGCGTGACCGTCGACGAGGTCGTCGCCGCCACCGGCTTCGAGCTCGTGATCCCCGAAAACGTGGAGGAGTCGCGCCTGCCCACCGACGACGAGCTGCAGCTCATCCGGGAGGTCATCGATCCGAACGACCTGCGCAGCAAGGAAGTCCCGGCATGACGCACCCCGCGCTCCACACCGCGGCGTGCGACCTATTCGACGTCCAGTACCCGATCGTGCAGACCGGGATGGGCTGGGTGGCGGGCGCCCGCCTCACGTCGGCGACGAGCGCGGCGGGCGCCCTCGGCATCCTCGCAGCGGCCACGATGACGTTCGATCAGCTCATCGACGCGATCCACGAGGTGAAGTCGCGCACCGACCGTCCCTTCGGCGTGAACCTGCGCGCCGACCAGGCCGACATCGACCGGCGCATCGATCTCCTGATCCGCGAGCGCGTGCGGGTGGCGAGCTTCGCCCAGGCGCCGGGCGAGCGGATCGTGAAACAGCTTCGTGACGCCGGCGTCGCGACGATGCCGACCGTGGGCGCGCCCCGTCATGCAGAGAAGGTGGCGGCGTGGGGCGTCGACGCCGTTATCGCGCAGGGCGCCGAGGGCGGCGGCCACACCGGCACCATCCCCACGTCGCTGCTGCTCCCCCAGGTCGTGGACGCGGTCGACGTGCCTGTGCTCGCCGCCGGCGGGTTCACCGACGGGCGCGGGCTGACCGCCGCGCTGGCGTGGGGCGCGGCCGGGGTGGCGATGGGGACGC
>DATFXK010000156.1:0-3269 GCA_035316005.1 Acidimicrobiia bacterium
ACCACACCGCCGGCGATCGCCTCGCGGATGCGGTCGGCGCGGACCTCGACGATCTTCGCCTTCCGGTGCGTGGTGTCGGTGACGATCCCGGCCTGGGAGCCCGTGAACGACACCGCGGGCTGACCGTGGTCGAGGATGGCCATGCACAGCAGCGACATCGAGATGCGCTCGCCCGCGGTCAGCAGCATGTCCATCTCGCGGGCGGCGGGCGCGTGCGAGACACCGTGCGCAAGGCGCTCGAGGTCGTCGGTGGTCTTGCCCATCGCCGAGACCACGACGACGACGTCGTCGCCCTGGCGCCGGCTGCGGACGATGTGCTCGGCGACGGCCTTGATCCGGTCGGCGTCGGCCACCGAGGTGCCGCCGTACTTCTGGACGACCAGGTTGCCCACGGCGCGCACGGTACCGGGGCCACGGCTCCGCCCGGGTGACAATTGGCGCGGAGGCGCTCCTAGACTCCCCGGCCGTGTCGAAGAAAGCCAAGCGCGATCGGCAGCGCCTGAACCGGGAGGCGCGCCGCGAGGCCGAGCTCGCCGCCACGCGCCGGCGGAAGCAGTGGCGCACCGCCCGCACGATCGGCATCTTCGCCATCCCCCTCATCGTGCTGTTCGTCGTGCTGCAGCTGCGGAACAGCGGCGGGAGCGAGCCCAACCGCAACCTCTCGAAGCCCCCGGCGCCCGCGTTCAAGCCCGACACGACGTACACGGCCACGATCGACACCAGCGAGGGGAAGATGGTCGTGAGCCTCGACACGACGGCCGCTCCGAAGAGCGCCAACAACTTCGTGTACCTCGCCAAGCACAACTTCTACGACGGGCTGACGTTCCATCGCGTCGCCAAGGACTTCGTCATCCAGGGCGGCGATCCCCAGGGCACGGGCAAGGGCGGCCCCGGGTACACGATCCCGGTCGAGACGCCCGCCAACGGGTACCAGGCCGGTTCGGTGGCGTGGGCGAAGACCGGTTCAGAGCCCGCCGGCACTGCCGGCTCGCAGTTCTTCGTCGTGAGCAGCGCCGGACAGGGGCTCGACGCGCTGAACCAACAGCCGTACGCGTACGGGATCATCGGGGCGCTCACGCAGGGTCAAGACGTCGTGCAGAAGATCAACGCGCTCGCGCCGGCCGATCCTCAGGGTGGGAAGCCGTCGAAGAAGGTGACGATCAAGAAGGTGACGATCGCCGAGACGCCCAGCTCGACGGCGGGCAGCGTGCCGCCCAGCTCCTAGGCGTTGGCCGTGGTCAGACGGCGAGTCGCTCGACCTTCGATCCGTGCTCGACCACGGTCGTCTGCCGCCCGTCGTAGAGCGTCGCCACGCCTGCCCCGGCGACGCGCCACGTGACGTCCGGCTCCCGGATCAAAGCCGTCTGCTCGTCGAGGCCCACGAGCGTGGCGGTGCGGGGCAGGAGGTCGATCGACCGCTCGCGCAGGTGGTCGGCCGCCGTCCCGTGGTAGGGGAAGATGGCGAGGTCGCGCACGACGCCGAGCCCGACCGTATACGCGCCGCCGCGCGGGTCGACCATCGGGTCGCACACCACCGTGGCGCCGGCGCCCGAGGCCGCCAGCACGGCGCCCTTCCGGTACGCGGTGACGATCTCGTCGAACAGGGCAGAGTCCTTGAGCGCCGATCGCAAGTGCAGCGGCGACCCGTCGGCGATGTAGACGAAGCCGGCGTCCTTCACGCCGGACACGTTGGCACGATCCTCGGCGTCGGCCCGGCGCAGGACCGCGAGCGCGCGCACCGACGCGCCGAGACCGGAGAAGTACTCGGTCGCCCGTTCGACGACGCGCTCGGGGTGCTCGAACGCGGCTGCGGTCGGGAGCACGACCACTTCGTCGCCGGCGCGTGCCAGCAGCTCGGCGTCGAAGTCGCGACACCCGTCGCGCCATTCGGCCCCGCCGACCAGCGCGAGCGTTCCCGACGGCTCCTTCGGGCTCATGGCCTCGGCAGCCTACTTGCGGGTAACGTGCGCATTCTGCACCCAGCGTGCGGGTTTCCGCTGGCCGAGGGGGTCACAACGTGGCGGTGAAGCGCGTCGGAATCGTCGGTTCGGGGATCATGGGCTCGGGCATCGCCGAGGTCGCGGCCAAAGCCGGCTTCGAGGTGTGCCTGCGCAGCCGGCAGCAGAGCTCGGCCGACAAGATGGTCGCCGGCCTCGAGAAGTCGCTCGGCAAGCAGGTCGACAAGGGCCGGCTCGACGCCGGGGAGCGCGACGCCGTCCTCGGCCGCGTCCGCGCCGTCACCGACCTCGGCGAGCTCGGGAACTGCGACCTCGTCATCGAATCGATCGTCGAGGACCTCGCGCTCAAGAAGCACCTGTTCAACGAGCTCGACCGGGTGTGCCACGACGCCGCCGTGCTCGCCACGAACACGTCGACGCTGCCGGTGGTCGAGCTGGCGATGGAGAGCCGCCCCGACCGCGTGTGCGGGATCCACTTCTTCAACCCGGCGCCAATGATGCCGCTCGTCGAGGTCGTGCGTGCGATCACGACGTCCGACGAGACGGTCGAGGCGGCGCACAGCTTCGCCGAGGCCTGCGGCAAGAGCCCGGTGCTCGTACGGGACCAGGCCGGGTTCATCGTCAACGCGCTCCTCTTCCCCTATCTGAACAACGCGGCGAAGCTGCTCGACGCCGGTGTCGCCTCGCGGGACGACATCGACGCCGCCATGAAGGGCGGATGCAACTTCCCGATGGGGCCGCTGGAGCTGCTCGACCTCGTGGGCCTCGACACCAGCCTGGCGATCATCGAGGCGCTCTACGCCGAGTTCCGCGACCCGAACTACGCGCCGGCGCCCCTGCTGCGGCGCATGGTCAGCGCCGAGCGCCTCGGCCGCAAGACGGGCCACGGGTTCTACGACTACAGCTGACCGTCCGGGAGGCGGCGACGTGGGCTACGTCGACGCGAACGGCGTCTATACCTATTACGACGAGCACGGGTCGGGGGAGCCTCTGGTCCTGCTCCACGGCGGGCTGGTCGACGGCGACAGCTTCGCCCAGCAGACGCCCGCCTTCGCCGAGCGGTTCCGGGTGATCGTCCCGGACCGCCGCGGCCACGGCCGCACCGCCGATGTCGAGGGACCCATCTCGTACGACGTGATGGCGGACGACACGATCGCGTTCATGGACGCACTCGGCACCGGTCCGGCGCACGTCGTCGGGTGGAGCGACGGCGGCGACGTCGGGCTGCTGGTGGCCATCAAGCGTCCCGATCTGGTGCGGAGGCTCGTGACCATCGGATCCAACTTCAGCGCCGACGGGCTCACCCGCGAG
>DATFXK010000157.1:0-8088 GCA_035316005.1 Acidimicrobiia bacterium
CTCGTAGAGGATGAGACCCAGGGCGTACACGTCGGCGCGGCCGTCGACCGGGTTGCCGTTCACCTGCTCGGGCGCGAGATAGCGGGCGGTGCCGACGACCGTGCCCGTCCGCGTGAGGTCTTCGCCTCCGGCCGCCTTCGCGATCCCGAAATCCGTGACCTTCACCCGCCCGTCCGGCTGCACGAGCACGTTGGCGGGCTTGATGTCGCGATGCACGAGCCCTTGTCGGTGCGCGTGCTCCAGCGCGTCGGCGACCTGCGAGGAGATGTCGACGGCGTCGCGCACCGGCAGCCGGCCGAGCTCGTCGATCAGGCGCCGGAGCGTCTTTCCCTCGACGAGCTCCATGACGATGTACGCGGTGCCGTCGTCGTCGCCGGTGTCGTAGGTCGCGACGATCCCCGGGTGGGTGAGCTTGGCGGCGGCGATGGCCTCGTTCCGGAAGCGGACGCGGAGCGCTTCGTCGACCGCGAGCTGCGGCAGCAGGAGCTTGACCGCAACCCGGCGCGACAGCAACGGATCCTCGGCGATCCACACCGTCGCCATGCCGCCGCGCGCCAGCTCACGGTCGAGGCGGTAGCGCCCACCGAGAATGCGTCCAGCCGTGGATCGCTCCGGCACGTCCCGCGACGCTAGTTGGTTGGTGCGCGATGCTCGCTGCAGGCCGCTATCAGATCGACTAGCCGGCCTGGAAGGTCACCCCGATCACGCGGGGGCCGGCGTGCGTGCCGATCACGGGACCGATCTGCCCGACGACGATCTCCTCCCGGGGGGCCAGCGGCTCGAGCAGGTCGAGCAGCTCGTCGAGGTCGGGCGCGCTGCCGTGGAGCACGGCCAGGTTCTCGAACGGGCCTTCCTTCACCCGGTCGACGAGGAGCCGGAGCGCCTTCGATCGGGTTCGGACCTTGCCCGCCTCCTCGACCACGCCGTCCCGGACCTCCACGACGGGCTTGATGGCCAGCATCGAGCCGAGCAGGGCGCGGGCGTTGCCGACCCGCCCCCCCTTCTTGAGGAACTCGAGCGTGTCGAGCGTGCCGTACAGCTTCGATCGGTTCCGGCGGTCGGTGACGTTGGCGACGATCGAGTCGAGCGAGCCCCCGTCCGCCGCCTGCCGGGCGGCGGTGAGGCACAGGCTCCCGAGGCCCATCGATACGAGCAGCGAGTCGACGACGACGACGGGGCAGTCGGCCTCGAGCGCCTGCGCCGCCACCTGCGCCGACTGCATCGTCGCCGAGAGCTTCGAGGAGAGGTTGATGCAGATGATGCCGGTGGCGCCGTCTTCGATGAGGCGGCGGAACGCGCCTTCGAACGCGCCCGCCGACGGCGCCGACGTCTCGGGCAGCACGTCCGAATCGGCGAGGCGACGCCAGAACTCGTCGGTGCTGAGCTCCTTGCGGTCGACCAGCTCCTCGTGGCCGAAACGGATCGTCAGCGGCACGACCTCGATGCCGTACCGCTCGATCAGATCGTCGGGTAGGTCGCACGCGCTATCGGTGACGACTCGAACCGGCATGGCACCCCCTGGCCCCGTCGCCGCTTTCCGACCGGCGGCGCGCCAGCATCGTTACACCGTTCGACCCTCCCTGTCCGCCGGGGTCCCGAACGCCGGCTCCAACGGCGGCTGCAGGCCGCGGCCACGGCGGATCCGGGGGGCGAACAGCGACCACAGGTCGTCGAGCTCACGCATCCGGAGGGCGGCGGTGACCGCGAAGTACTCGGCGAACCCGACCGTCGCCCCCACGATCGTCGTGGCCAACGCGACCCACGGGTTCGCCCACCCGAGGCCGCGGGCGATCATCCATGTCACCAGGGCCACGAGTCCGCCGGCGGCGAGCGATCGCGCCAGCGTGTCGGCGAACCGACGCCCGTCCATGTAGCCGAGGCGCTGGCGCAGCACGAGGAGCGTGACCAACGACGCGCCGCCGTAGGCCCCCGCGAACGCGACCGCGAGCCCGGGGACTCCGAAGGCCTTGTACAACGGGAACGCGAGCACGATGTTGAGCGCGTTCTCGACGCAGTTCAGGAAGAACGGCGTGCGCGTGTCCTGCAGCGAGTAGAAGGCCCGCAGCGAGAACAGGTAGATCGAGAACGGCACCAGCCCCAGCGAGAACCCTGCGACCGTGTGGGCGACCACCGTGGCGTCGCCGCTGGAGAACGCTCCTCGCTCGAGCAGGGCGACGACCATCGGGCGGGCGAGGGCGATGAAGACGGCCGAGCAGGGGACGATCACGAACGTCGTCAGCCGCAGCCCGAACGACAGTCGCTCGCGCAGTTGCCGGATGCTGCCGCGGCCGGCCGCGCTCGCCATCTCCGGAGCGAGCGTCGTCATGAGTGAGACCGCGAGCAGACCGTGCGGAAGCTGGAAGAACGCGTACGCGCTCAGATAGATGAACGGACCGCCGTCGCGCCCGTTGGCGAGGATCAGCACGATCCACAGCGCGATCTGGTTGGCGATCACATAGCCGAGCGTCCACACGGACAGGCGCGCCATAGTGAGCACGGCGCGATGCCGCCAGGCGAACACGAATCGCAGGCGAATGCGCGCCCACCGGAGCACGGCGCCGAGCGCGAGCGCTACCGCCGCGATCCCGGCCGTCGTGCCCAGTCCCAACGTGATGAGCAGCGCGTTGTCGTTCCGGACCCGCTCGAGCGTGATCGGTCCTTCGAGCAGACGCGGCAGCGAGACGAAGATGCAGATCACGACGATGTTGTTGAGCATCGGCGCGAACGCGGCCGCCGCGAACCGCCGGTGTGCGTTCAGGAGTGCGGTGGCGAGCGCGGTGAACCCGTAGAACACGATCTGGGGCATGAACAGCCGCACGAGCGTCGTCGCCACGTCCTGCTGCGCGGCGCGGCTGGCGCCCTCGGCCCGCAGCGTGAACAGCTGGACGATGTACGGCGCGAGCAGCACCCCTGCCAGCGCCACCGCGACGAGCAACGCAATGGCGACGGTCATGATCGCGCTGACGGCTTCGTCGTCCTCCCGCTCGACGTGGCGGACGAACTGCGGGACGAGCGTCGCCGTGAGCACGCCCCCGAGCAGGAGCTCGTACAGCATGTTCGGCGTCTCGTTCGCGTAGCTGTACGTGCCGGCAAGGGCGCCGGCGCCGATGGCGTACGCGATGGCCGCCACCCGCAAGAAGCCCGTGATCCTCGAGAGGGCGGTGCCCAGCCCGACGATCGCGCTCGACCGGAGCAGACGGGTCGAGGGCTGACCGGCCTCTCCGACCGCCTCGCTCACGGGGTGGAGCTCTGGCCGGAGCTCTGACCGGTGTCCGCCGGCGCCGGGGGCGAGGCGAGCACCGGGTGCGCCGGCGTGGCCGCGCGCCGCCTGCGGCGCCGGCGGACGTCATGCGCCCACCAGCCGGCGAGGAAGAGGCCGGCCCCGACCGTCAGGATCAGTCCGACGTTGCTCACGAAGAACGTGGTGCGGACCTGGACCTCCGTCTGCTGGATCGGCAGCGCGCCGTCCGGCGACGTCACCTTCAGCGTGAGCGGGAAGGTCCCCGAGTTCTGGGCCTGCACGCTGAACCGGACGGTCGTGCTCCGGGGCGGCAGGTCGAGGATGCGTTCGTCGCCGTCGGGGAACTGGAGCTTGTCGCTCTGCAGGTGTACCCGGACGCGCAGCTGCTGACCCGTCTCGTTGAGGAACGTCACGGGGATCTCGCCCTTCTCGGCGGTCAGCGTGATCGTGCTGTCGACCGCGGGGACGCGCAGCCGGTTGACGAACTGTTGGACGTCGGCATGGATCTTGCCCAGCTCGGCGCGAGCGCGGGTGCGACCGGCGGTACCGGTCCAAGCCGACGACAAGGACACCAGCAAGGAGTGGTTGCCGGGGTCGGCGACAGGGTTCGGGGGCGGGACCAGCGTATTGAAGGCGGCGAGCTCGTTCTGCGCGTCCGTGTGCTCGCGCTCGGTGACGGGAGGCGGCGGAACGGGCGACGGCGCCAGCTGCCGCTCGACGGGCGTATTGCCGCTCGACGCCGGCGGCACCGTCGCGATGAGGTCGTCGACGGTCATGGGCTGCAGCAGCGGATGGTCGGTGGAGAGGCCGGCGAGCGTCGATTCGAGGAGGGCATTGCTCGCGTCCCAGTCGTCGGGCTCGAGGACGACGACCCCCCGGGTGACGTTCGGCTGCTCGAGCGCGACGACGGACAAGCCGGCGAGGAACCGCTGGGCGCGCAGCGCCGGTGGATCGTCGCCGTCGAGGAGGCGTTGCAGCCCGACGTCCGAGCCGACGGCGGTCGCAATCCCCTGCTGGCTGCGGACCGCGAACGGCTGTGCGGGCGTGAACTGGTCGTCGCGGGGTGCCACGTCGGCGCCGTCGAGGATCAAGCGGTCGACACCGGCGTCGCGCATGCGAGCGAGGGAAGCGTCGTTGGCGGGTCGCGCGACCTCCGTTCTCGGGTCGACGCGCGTGCCGAGCGCGGCGCTGAGCCGTTCGGTTCCCTGCACGAGCTCCGAGCCCACTTCGGCGCTCAGCCCTCCGCCGACGAGTGACCGGACGTCGACGGGGACGTACGGGCCCGACAGGACCTGTGACCGGCCGAGGGCGTCGCGGAAGGCGTTCAGCGACGTCGACAGGCCCGGGTCGTCGTTGGCGAGCTGCGTCCAGGCCTCGAGCGTCTCGGGCCCGGGCGCGAGCGTCAGCGGCACGTCCGCGTTCGCGAGGGCGACGGCTAGGCGGCCGAGGCGGCCGTCCGGCCGGAGCTCGTCCACGACGTCCGGGTCGGGCTTGCCGTCGGCTTGGTACGCCGGCTGGGCGACCATGGGCACGACCCAGCTGACGCCGAGGCGCTTGCCGATCGCCGGCCCGCCGTTGGCGCCGGGCACCACCGCCACGACCGGCGTGACGAAGCCCGCCAGGCGCGTCCCGTCGGGCTGTCGCAGCTCCACCTCGACCGGGTAGACGCCGGTGCGGCGCAGCTGGAGGCGGTTCGGATCGCGCGGAGCGTCTTCGGCTTGGAGCGGGAAGGTCAAGGTCCGGCTGCCGTCCTCGCCGGCGGGGAAGAGGTCGAGGGGGAGCTCGGCCTGGCCGAGCACGGATCCGAGGTTGCGTCCCGCGAGCGCGCTCTCGAACGCGGAGCGGGAGCCCACGGCCTCGTGAGCGGTGGCGCTGACCGTCAGGCCGGGCGTCCCCGCCGCCATGCCCCGGACCTGCAGGCGCAGCGGCAGGGTTCCTCCGACGGGCACCCACGCCGGCTGCCCCGTGAGCACGAGGCCGGGCGCGTTCGATTGTGCGGGCGTCGTCGACGACGGCGGCTGGACACCCGCCCATGCGGGCACGGCGCCGAGCACGACCGTGGCCGCGGCCACGGCGACGAGCGCGCCGACGCGTCTCACAGCGTCCGCCCGAGCACGCACAGCCCGACCGGGAGGCGCCGGAACCCACTCGACTCGTACAGCGCGAGCGCGGCGGCGTTGTCGAGCTGCGTGTTCACGAGCGCCCGCTCGACCGAGCGCCGGCTCAACCATCGGAGGGCGTCGGCGACGAGGGCGCGGCCGTAGCCGCGCCGGCGGGCTCCGGCGTGGACCGCGATCCGCTGCAGGTACCCGGTACGTCCGGACCGGCCGGTGACCGCGTAGCCCGCGATCGTCGGGGCCGACTCCGGAGTGACGCGAAAGCGCGCCACCGGCGTCGCCCGGAGCGCTTCGACGAGCCCGCCGTGGTCGAGGCGCCAATCCCCGTCGAAGGCCGTCGCGTCGAGGTCCAGCACCGCGGTGTGGTCGTGACGGCGGGCCCGCCGAGTGGAGCCGACCGTGGCGGGCAAGTGTCGGAGATCGTGAGCGAGGAGATGCAGGCGCTCACGCACCGAGAAGCCCGCGTCGACGAAGGGCACGGAGTCGGCGGCGCTGAGCGCGTTCGTCACCACCGCCTTGAAGCTGCGTGCCTGCGCTTCGCCCACGCAGCGTTCGATCACGGACGCGCTCGGCGGCGCGTCCACGCCCATCGTCAGGCGCGCGACGTCACCGTTCGAGCGGAACGGGCCGATACGCGCCCAGCCGCCCCGCCAGCGGAGGGTGTGGGTGTTCAGGGGCGACATGGCGACGCGCGAGCGTAACCGTCGGCCCTCGGACGGGCGCGGCGGCCGCGATCGAGCGGAGGGCCGGCGGTACCGTGGACCCCGTGCTCTTCGTCGGCGCCGACCCGCGCTTCGCCGACCACGATCCCGGCCGCGGGCACCCCGAGCGACCGGCCCGGCTGGAAGCCGTCAGCGCCGGTCTCGAGCAGGCGGCGCGCGAGCTCGGCGTCGCCGGCGACGACCTTCTCACGGCGCTCCCGCCGCGCGACGCGACGACGGAGGAGATCGCCCGGGTGCACACGCCGGGTCACGTCGAGCGCCTGCGGGCGCTGGCCGAGCGCGGGGGCGGGTCGATCGACCCGGACACCGCGGTGTCGGGCGGTTCGTGGTCGGCGGCGATCCGGGCGGCGGGCGCCGGCCTGGCCGCCGTGAACGCGCTCGAGGGCGCGAGCCGGGGCGCCGCCTTCCTCGCTCTCCGGCCGCCTGGTCATCATGCGCTGCCGGAGCGCGCCATGGGCTTCTGTCTCCTCAACAACGTCGCCATTACTGCGGCCGCGCTCGCCGATCGTGGCGCGCGCGTACTGATCGTCGACTACGACGCCCACCACGGCAACGGCACGCAGGACATCTTCTACCGCGACGGACGCGTCGCCTACGTGTCGTTCCACGAATGGCCGCTGTACCCCGGCACGGGTCGCCTGGACGAGATCGGCGCCGGGAGCGGCACCGGCACGACCTGTAACGTGCCACTCCCCGCCGGCGCGACCGGCGATCTCTACCTCCGCGGCGTCGACGAGCTCGTCGCGCCGCTGGCTGAGCGCCACGCGCCGGATTGGATCCTCGTGTCGTGCGGGTACGACGCCCACCGCGCCGACCCGCTGACAGGGCTCGGCCTGTCGGCGGGCGACTACGGCGCGCTCGCGTCGCGCATGACGCAGCTGGCGCCGCGCCCGGCGCGCGTCGTCGTGTTCCTCGAGGGCGGCTACGACCTCGACGCGCTGCGCGACGGCACCGCCTCCACCGTCGCGGCGCTGGTGGGGGAGGCGGTCGATCCCGTCGAGCCTCCGACCTCCGGCGGGCCCGGCCGCGAGGTCGTGGACGCCGCCGCCGACCTGTGGCGCGAGGTGGCGGGGCTCAGTGCTTGATTGCCGCCTTCGCAAGCTCCGGCTTTGCCGCGACGTCGGCAAAGCCGCCGCCGCGCTCCCTAACTCGCGCCCGCGCCCGCCTCCGCGCTCTGGGCGCCGTCGGTCTCCACCGTCGACCGCTCGCCGTCGTCCGACGGCTCGCGCAGCATCTCCGCCAGGCCGCCCACGGCGCCGAACAGGCCGCTCATCTCGTTGGGCAGGAAGATCTTCGTGGCCCGTCCGTCGGCGATGCCGCGCAGCGCTTCGAGGTACTTGAGCGCCAGCAGGTCTGGCGTCGGGTCCCCTTCGTGGATGGCCGAGAAGACGGCGCGCGTGGCGCCGGCCTCCCCGTCGGCGATCGCGATGGTGCGGTACTTCTCGGCGTCGGCCACGCGCTCCATCGCCTCGGCGCGACCACCTGCTTCGAGGATCGCCGCCTGCTTCTCGCCCTCGGCCTTGGTGACGGCGGCTTCGCGGACGCCCTGCGCCTCGGTGACGACGGCGCGCCGCGTGCGCTCGGCCTGCATCTGGTGGTGCATCGACGCGACGACGTCCGGCGGCGGGTCGATGCGCTGGATCTCGACCCGGACGACGCGCACGCCCCACTTGTCGGTGGAGTCGTCGAGGATGTCACGCAGATGGGTGTTGATCTTGGCGCTCGACGTGAGCGCGTCGTCGAGGTCGAGGTCGCCGATCAGGTTGCGGAGGTTCGTCTGAGCGAGCTTCGTGACCGCGAGCTCGAAGTTGGCGACGTTGTACATCAACCGCTTGGCGTCAGTCGCTTCGTGGTACACGACCGCGTACACGGTGACGACGACGTTGTCGGAGGTGATCACCTCCTGGGGCGGCACCTCGACGACCTGCTCGCGCATGTCGACCATGTGCACCCGGTCGACGAACGGGACGATGATCCGGAGGCCCGGATCGACGGTTCCCTTGTACCG
>DATFXK010000158.1:0-11152 GCA_035316005.1 Acidimicrobiia bacterium
GCCGATGAAGTTCGACCACATCGGCATCCCGACAACGGGTCGATTCGACGGCGAGATCGACCTGCCGCATCTGCAGATGACCGTCAGCGATCACCAGGACAACCCGTTCGGGATCCAGTGGCAGCGCTACTGGGAGGACGCGCCGTACCCGGATCTCGTCAAGACCGTCCCGCACGTCGCGTTCGAGGTCGACGACCTCGCCGCCGCGCTCCAGGGCCAACGGGTGATCATCGAGCCGAACAACCCGAGCGACGGCGTGCTCGTCGCGTTCGTCGAGGTCAACGGCGCGCCGGTCGAGCTGATGCAGATCGACCACGCCGCCCGCCCCGACCTGTAGGACGCCCGCTCAGGGGTTCTCGTCCTCGGGCTACGTGAGCAACCGCGTGCGGAGAGTGCCGAGGGTCGCGTCATCGACGCCTGCGTCCGTGAGGTACGCACGGATCGAGCCGTGCCGTTCGCGCAGCATGTCGAGAAATGCCTGCATCGTCGGTTTCGGAGCAAGGACGGCCCATTCGGGCAACCGCCGCATCCCGGCGACCATCTCCGGGTCGTTCTCCTCTGCCCAGGCCAGTGCGGAGAGGAAGGCGCGCTCGCTGAGGTGGTAGTCGGCGACGATCAGCTCGTCGGGTACTCCGAGGCTGGACAGGAGGAGCGCGGCCACGATCCCGGTGCGGTCCTTGCCGGCGGCACAGTGGAACACGACTGAGTGCTCACCCTGCGCGATCACCTGGAAGGCCGCCGCGACCGCGGCGCGTCCGTTTGTCGCCATGGCGACGTACTCCACACCGGGAACCGGCTCCGGATCGTCGGGTTGGAGCGGCTTGAAATGAACCGGGTCCTCTTCGAACATCGGCAGGTGGTGGAACGCCACGTCGTCGGCGTGCGCAAAGCGGCCGTCCCGGTGGAGCTCGCCGGTGGCACGCAGGTCGATGACGGTCCGTAGACCCAACCCCCTCGCCGACTCGAGGTCCGCCCCCTTCAGCCGGTGCAGCGAGTCGGACCGGTACACCGCCTGCCAACGGACCTGTCGACCCTCGACCGTCTCGTAACCGCCGAGGTCTCGGAAGTTGAAGCACGTCTCCAGCCCGACGTGGCGGTCACGGTCCGGCATGCCGCGATCGTACGAGCGCGACGCAATCGAACTTGCTGGATTCCTCACGCGGAGAAGCGGTGGACCTTCTCCGGGATCACACGGGCGATCAGGCGGACCGTGCCATCGGGGTCTGCAGGAGGGTCGCCGCCCAGATAGCGGTGTGACAGCTGCTTCGGCAATTGGCTCGCGGTGTCCTCGATCAGCTCGACCGTGCCGCGGATCTCCACCGACTCGTACGGACTCTCGATGTCGAACACCGTCAGCGCGACGCGGGGGTCTCTCGCGAGGTTGCGTGCCTTCTGCTTGTCGCTCGTGACCGAGAAGAGCACCGCGTCGCCGTCACGCCGGTACCAGACCACCGAGGTCTGCGGCCCACCGTCCGGATTCACCGTCGCGACGGTCGCGAAGTTCTTGCCGTCCAGGATCCTGCGCGTGGGGTCGTCGAGCGTGATCGCCATCGGCCGACCTCCCGTTCGTCCTCGGTTCCGAGAACGATGCCGGTGCGCCGCGTCTTCCCCGTCAGCCGGACGGCAGCGGCACTTGCTGCCGGAGGTCGGCGATCTGCGCCTCGAGCTGGCGGACGATCTCGTTCAGCCGGGCGATCTCGTTCCGGAGCTCGGCGAGCTCGGGGCCCACCCTCCTCGACGTGGGTCACGGCGCCGCTCCGGTCCTTCTCGCCCGAGTCCGACGAGCAGGGGTGCGCGCCCGGCTGAGCTTCCGCGCGCCGGTCAGCCCTGCTGCTCGGACCAGGCCTGCATCCGGCGGTCCATCTCGTCCCGGTCGACGTCCTCGATGTGGGTGCTGAGCATCCACTGGTGGCCGAACGGGTCGCGCAACCGGCCGGCCCGGTCGCCGTAGAACTGGTCGGCGAGTGGATAGATCACCTCGCAGCCGGCGGCGACGGCGCGGTCCCAGAGCGTGTCGACGTCGGAGACGTTGAGCGCCATGACCGCCGTCACGCGCCCGCCGACGGAACCGGGTGCGACGCCGTTGCCGTCCTCGCCCTCGTCGGTCACGTACACGACCGAGTCACCGATGCGGATCTCGGAGTGCACGACGGTGCCGTCGGGCGCCTTGAACGGCTCGTCGCGCAGGGTTGCGCCAAACGCGTCCTGGTAGAAGGCGATCGCGGCCGTCGCGTCCTCGAACACGAGCCGCGTCACCACCGTGTGGAGGCCCTCGGGAACGGGTTGGACGCCGCCGGCCACGACTACGCGGGGTCGGGCACGGGTTGGGGTGGCGGCGGGCCTGCGTAGTGCGCGCTCGGCCGGATGAGCCGGTTGTCCGCCGACTGCTCGAGCACGTGACTCGTCCAGCCGATCACACGGCTCGACGCGAACGTGGGCGTGAACATCTCGCGCGGCACTCCGCACGTGTCCATCACGACCCCGGCGTAGAACTCGACGTTCGTGTACAGCTGGCGGCCCGGCTTCATCTCCGCCAGCACCTCGATCGCCTTGCGCTCGATCGCCTTGGCGAGGTCGACCTTCGGGCCACCGAGACGCTCGGCGATGCCGCGCAGCATCGTCGACCGGGGATCGTCGGTCTTGTAGACGCGGTGCCCGAACCCCATCAGCCGGTCACCGCGCTCGACGGCGTCCCGCAGCCAAGGCTCGGCCTTGTCCTCCGTTCCGATGGCGTCGAGCATCGCGAGCGCGCGACTCGGCGCGCCCCCGTGCAGCGGGCCCGACAGCGCCCCGATCGCGCCGACGACCGCCGATCCGAGGTCGGCGCCCGTCGACGTGATCACGCGCGCCGTGAACGTCGACGCGTTGAATCCGTGGTCGATCGTCGAGATCAGGTACTGCTCGACCGCCCGCGCGTACTCGGGCTTCGGCACCTCGCCCAGCATCATGTAGAGGTAGTTGGCGGCGTAGGGCAGGTCCGGATGCGGATCGACGGGCTCGAGCCCGTGCTTGAGCCGGTACAGCGCGGTGAGGAGCGTCGGCACGACGGCGCACGTCTGCAGCGCCTGCGTGCGCAGCTCGACCCGGGTGTCGTCGAGCCACGGGCGGTAGTCGAGGTGGACCGCCATCATCGAGTACGTCGTGCGCAGCATGTCGAGCGGCGGCGCGTCCGGGCCGCCCAGCGCGGCCACCTGCGACAGCAGCTCCTTCACCTCGACGGGGATCTCGCGATACGGCTCGATCTCCCCGATGAAGGCGGCACGCTGGCGCAGCGTCGGCAGCTCGCCCTCGAACAGCAGGTACCACACGTCCTCGAGCGTTCGCTTCTCTGCCAGCTCGATCGCGTTGTACTGCCGGTAGTGGTAGAAGCCCTCGAGGCCGCGGACGTCGCCGATCGTCGTGTCGGCGACCACCACGCCCTCGAGGCCCTTGGGGATCTCGGCGGCCGGCAGCTCCACCGGCTGCACCTGGGCGATGCGCATGAGGTCGCGCATCGACACCAACCCGACGAGCTGCGTGCCGTCGACGACCGGGATGTGGCGGTAGCCGTGCTCGGACAGGCTCGCGAAGGCCTCGGCCGCGGGGACGCCCGGCGCGACCGAATCGGGGTTCGGCGTCATCCACTCCGAGACGGGCGCGTGTCCGGTGTCGGCGCCGGCGGCCGCGATCCGGATCATGTCGCGCTCGGTCAAGATGCCGACAGGTTTCTCGTCCTGCACCACGACGACGGAACCGACGTGCTTCTCGCGCATGCGCGCCGCGGCGTCGGCGAGCGTCTCCTCCGGCGTCGCCGTGATGACCGGTGTGCTCATGAGCTCGGCGACCGTGGGGGCGCTGGAACCGTCCATCATGGCGACGTCCCTTCTCGGCGACTGCGCGCGAAGTCTACGTCGCGGCCTTACGAGGCCGGTGCGCCGTGGCGGCCGGCGCCGGACGCGAACCGCGACGCGCCCTCCAAGGTCTCGCCCGACGCGATCGTCGCCGCGCCGCGCTCGAACTCGTTGGCGAGCGCGCCGTCGAGCGTGAGGCCCCACTGCTCGTAGCTCGAGCGCCGGTCGCTCCGCAGGCACAGCTGGGGAAGGCGCGCGAGCTCGTGCGCGAGCGTGACCGCTCCGTCGAGCGCGGCGCCGGGCTCGGTGATCCGGTTGGCGAGCCCCATGGCCAGCGCCTCGTCGCCGGACACGCCGCGGCCGGTGAGGATCATGTCGAGGGCGTGGCTGTGGCCGATGAGACGCGGGAGCCGCACGGTGCCGCCGTCGATCAGCGGGACCCCCCACCGGCGGCAGAACACGCCGAAGACCGCGTCGCGCGCGGCGACGCGCAGGTCGCACCAGAGCGCGAGCTCGAGCCCGCCCGCCACCGCGTGACCCTCGACGGCGGCGACGACGGGCTTGTCGAGCAGCATGCGCGTCGGGCCCATCGGTCCGTCACCGTCGGGCGCGGCGCGGTTGCCCCCGCCCGACGAGATGGCCTTCAGGTCGGCGCCGGCACAGAACGCGCCGCCGGCGCCAGTGAGGACGGCGACCGACCGGTTGTCGTCGGCGGCGAAGGCGCGGAACGCGTCGGCCAGCGCCTCGGCCGTGGCGCGGTCGACCGCGTTGCGGACCTCCGGGCGGGCGATGGTGACCACGGTGACGGGGCCGTCGTGTTCGATGCGTGTCGTGCTCATGCCGGATCCTCCCTTGCGTCACGCGTCGCGACGAGGTGCGCGGTGTCGTTCAGTGTCACGACGGACCGCTCTCCGGTCCGCGCCGCTGCATGCGGCTGATCGACGTGTACTCGGGATGGAACCACAGGTGTCGCTCCAGCCCGAGCAGCGCGGCGAGGTAGACGTTGATCACTCCGCCGTGGCAGACGGCGGCGACCGTCCCGCCCGGGAAGCGCTCGATGATCGTATCGACGCAGGGGACGATGCGGGCCCGGAACTGGTCGGGCGGCTCGCCGCCGAGCTCGTCCCACCGGCCTTCGATCATCGCCGTCCAGTGGTGATCGCGCGTCTCGCGCAGCTCCTCCACCGGGATGTAGAAGTCGGAGTGTGCGTCGTACTCCATCAGCCCGTCGACGACCTCGACGTGCAGCCCGAGGGCGTGCCCGACCGGCTCGGCCGTGTCGCGCGCCCGGCGCAAGGGGCTCGACAGCACCGCGTCGATCGGGTCGGCGGCGAGCCATGCCGCCAGGCGATTGGCCTGCGCCCGGCCGCGCGCAGTCAGGTGCGGGTCGGCCGGGCCGGCGGCGGTGCCGGGCCCGATGCGCACGGGCTCGGCGTGGCGGATCAGAAGCAGCTCCACGGCTCACCCGCTGAGCGCGAACCCGAGCACCGATTCGAGCTCGGCGAGCGCGGCGTCGGGCTCGGCGACCTTGATCGTCGTCATGCCCAGCTCGCGGGCGGGCTTCAGGTTGGCGCCGAGGTCGTCGAGGAACACGGCGGTGCTCGGCGCGACCTCGAGCCGTGTGCACACGAGCCGGTAGATGCGCGGGTCGGGCTTGCGCAGGCCCTCGACGGCCGACTCGACGACGACGTCGAACCAATCCTGCGTGGGCGACGCCTCCCGGCGCCCGGCGTCGTCGGCCCAGTTGTTCGTGAGCGCAGCCGTCTTGAGGCCACGGCCGCGGATGGCGCCGATCGCGGCCACCATCGCCGGCCGCGGCTCCAGCCCGGCGCCGACCGCCCGCATCAGATCGCGCGAGTCGACCTCTCCACCGTGGGCGGCGCACTCGGCGTCGAACGCGTCGCAGAACTCGTCCAGGCTGAGCTCGCCGCGTTCGAGCCGCCCCCAGGCGCCGTGCTCGGGGTCGGCGAGGACGACCTCGCTGATGAACCGGTGGCGCAGGCCGTGCTCGTGCTCGTAGACGCGGAACACGTCGAGCGGTGACGGGAACACAACGCCGCCGAGGTCGAAGACGACCGCCTCGTAGCTCATGGATCGATCAGCACGCCCGGGTTCAGTGTGGCGTGCGGGTCGAGCGTCGCCTTGGCCGATCGCAACGCGTCGGCGAACAGTGGCGGCCGCTGCCGGTCGTACCAGGGGCGGTGGTCGCGCCCGACCGCGTGATGGTGCGTGATCGTCGCGCCGTGACGCACCAGCGCGTCGGAGGCCGCGTTCTTGATCACGGTCCACTGCTCGAGCTGTGTGCCCGGACGGCCGGGCGCGATCACCGTGAAGTAGGGCGCCGGGCCGTCCGGGTAGACGTGCGTGAACCGGCACGTCACGACGCCGTTGGGCGCGCCGATCTCGGCGAGAGCGCCGCGCACCGAATCCATGACGTCGCCGTAGAGCGCGTCGAAACGGTCCCACGTCGTCGCCGTCTCGAACGTCTCGTTCACCATCCCCATGGCGACGAGCGCATCCCGCGTGTAGGGGGCGCGCAGGAACGCGTTCCGCCACGCTCCCGCCGAGCCCTCACGCGTCACGTCGTCCGAGCGGGCGCGCACCGCGTAGTCGGGCACCTCGCCGCCGTGGTCGCGCGTCAGCTCGGCGGCGCGCGCGATCCAGGCGTCGAGCGGATGGTCGGCCGACTCGAACGCGATCAGCAGCAGATGCGCCGTTCCGTCGTCCGTCCCGGTGACCATGGCCTCGGTGGCGTCGAGCAAGCGACAGTTCGACGGGTGGAGGCCGCTCTGTGCCAGCGCCCGCGCCGCCTGCACGCCCTGATCGAAGCTCGGGAACCGGGCCGCGGCCGACGCCCGGAAGCGGGGCCGGTCCTGCACGCGCATCCACGCCTCGGTGATCACGCCGAGGATCCCCTCCGACCCGAGGAACAGGCGGTCGGGCGACGGCCCCGCGCCCGAGCCCGGGAGCCGGCGCGTCTCGACGACGCCGCGCGGCGTCACGACGCGCAGCGACTCCACGAAGTCGTCGATGTGCGTGTACAGCGTGGCGTAGTGCCCGCCCGAGCGCGTCGCGATCCAGCCGCCGAGTGTCGAGCACTCGAACGACTGCGGGAAGTGCCGCAGCGTCAGGCCGTGCGGCCGGAGCTGGTCCTCGAGCGCCGGGCCGTACGCGCCCGCCTCGATGCGGGCGGCCCGCGAGGTGCGGTCGATATCGACGACCCGGCCCAGCCGGCGCAGGTCGATCGTGACGACGCCGCGGTACGCGTCGCCGACGTCGCACTCGACCCCGCCGACGACCGACGACCCACCCCCGTAGGGAATGGCGGCGGCTCCGGCGTCGGCGCACCAGTCGAGGAGCGCGACGACGTCGTGCTCGCGGCGGGGGAGCGCGACGACGTCCGGCGGATGGGGGAACTCACGGCGGAACGCCCGTACGACGTCCCGGAACGACTTGCCGTACGTGTGGCCGGCCCGCTCCGCGGGGTCGTCGGTGCAGAGCGGCGCGAGGGAGTGCGGCGGGGCGAGCCGGGGCGGGCGCAGGTCGAGCGCGTCGATCGTCGGCGGGTCGGCGACGGCCAGGTTGTCGAGGTCGAACATGCCGGCCAGCGTCTTGGCCATCTGCGCCTGCTGGTCCCGGGTCGGGCCCTCGCCCTCGTATCCCCACCCCCAGAACTTCCGCCGGCGGTCCGCCACGGCGGCAGGGTAGACCGCTTGACAAAGTTCGAAGCCTGTTCGATACTCCGAATCATGTCAGCTACTCCGATCCGTGACAGGCGAGCCGAACGCCGTGAGGCCACCCGGGCGGAGATCCTGGAGGCGGCCTGGGAACTCATGCGGGTGCACGGGGTGGCCGGCCTCTCGCTGCGGGACCTCGGCCAGAAGGTGGGCATGCGGGCGCAGTCCCTGTACTCGTATTTCGACTCCAAGGAGGCGATCTACGACGCCCTGTTCGGGGAAGGTTGCCGCGAGTGCCTCGAACGCTTCCGGCGCATCGAGCGGACCGGCGACGCCCGGGCCGACTTCCGAGCGGGCTGCCGTGATTACGTCGACTTCTGCCTCGAGGACCACGCCCGGTACCAGCTGCTCTTCCAGCGCACGATCCCCGGGTTCGAGCCGTCGCCGGAGTCGTACGCGCCGTCGGTCGAGGGGTTGGAGATCAGCCGTCGGGCCCTCGCCGACGCCGGCGGCACCGAGCCGGGCGACCTCGACCTGTACACCGCCGTCATCACCGGCATCGTCGACCAGCAGATCTCGAACGACCCCGGCGGCGACCGCTGGTACAGCCTGCTCGACGACGCGCTCGACATGCTCTTCGCGTACATCGACGAGCGCGGGAACGGGAGGACCGCATGACCGCGACCGCGACCCGGGTCGAGGACATCCCGGCGCTGGCCCGCGCCGAGGCGATGACCTTCGCCGGCGACGAGCTCGCCCGCTGGGTCGAGCTGCTGCGCAGCCTCACGCCGGAGCAGTGGGCGGCGCCCACCGAGTGCGAGCCGTGGGACGTGCGGGCGATGACGTGCCACGTCCTCGGCGCGACCGAGAGCCATGCCTCGTTGCGAGAGACGGCGCACCAGATGCGGGCGTACCGCGGCGCCAAGGACGGCCCGATGATCGACGCGATGACGGCTTTGCAGATCCGCGACCGCGCCGGGCTCTCGACCCGAGAGATCGTCGTCCGGTTCGAACGCGCCGCGCCGCGATCCGTGCGGGCTCGACGCCGGATGCCCGGGTTGGTGCGCCGCCTCCCGATGAAGGTCGATGCGCCGTTCGACAAGGAGGGCTGGCGTCTCGGCTACCTGATGGACGTCATCTACAACCGCGATGCCTGGATGCACCGGGTCGACATCAGCCGCGCCCTCGGCCGCGACCTGGTGATGACGCCCGAGCACGACGGCCGGCTCGTGGCCGACGTCGTGGCCGAATGGTCGCGACGGCACGGCAAGCCGTTCACCCTGGTCCTCGCCGGTCCGGCCGGCGGGACGTTCGTCGCCGGCGACGGCGGCGAGCACGTGGAGCTCGACGCAGTCGAGTTCTGTCGAATCCTTTCGGGCCGGGCGCAAGGCACCGGCCTGCTGAGCACGGAGGTGCCGTTCTGATGGAAACACGAGTTGACGAGATTGCCGACGGCATCTACCGGCTCTCGACGCTGGTGCCCGAGGTCGGACCGGGCGGATTCTCGTTCAACCAGTTCGTCGTCCAGGCCGACGAGCCGCTGCTGTTCCACTGCGGTCCGCGCCAGATGTTCCCGCTCGTGTCGGAGGCGGCGTCGCGCGTGGTGCCCCTCGAGCAGTTCCGCTGGATCACCTTCGGCCACGTCGAGTCGGACGAGTGCGGATCGATGAACGACTGGCTGGCGGTGGCGCCGCGCGCCGAGGTGGCTCATGGCGCGACCGGCTGCCTCGTCTCTCTCAACGACATGGCCGACCGTCCACCGCGGATGCTCGCGGACGGCGAGGTGATCGACCTCGGCGGCAAGCGTGTCCGCCACGTCGACACGCCGCACGTCCCGCACAACTGGGAGGCCCGCGTGCTCTACGAGGAGACGACGAACACGCTGCTGTGCGGCGACATCGGCACGATGATGGGAGACGGCCCGGCGATCACCGAGGACGACATCGTGGCGCCCGCGCTCGAGACCGAGGACGTCTTCCTCGCGTCGAGCCTGACGCCGGCGCTGGCTCCGACGATCCGCAAGCTCGCGGAGCTGCGGCCCTCGACGCTGGCGATCATGCACGGGCCGTCGTACCAGGGCGACGGCGCCGGGATGTTGCACGGCCTCGCCGACGCCTACGCCAAGCGACTCGTGGACGCCGAGTCGTAACCGCTAGAGCCCGGCTACGAGGTCGGACGTGACCTCCGCCAGCGACGGGACGACCGCGGTCGCCGACGCGAGCACCTCTCCGTCCGGGGGGAACTGGCGGTTCGGCACCGCGATCGTCCGCATCCCGGCGGCGAGCGCGGCCCGGATGCCGTTCGTCGAGTCCTCGACGGCCGCGCACGCGGCCGGGTCGACGCCCATCTGCCGCGCGACGGCGAGGTAGACGTCGGGTGCCGGCTTGCCCCGCTCGACCTCCTCGGACGACACGACGGCGGCGAAGCACTCGCTGAGGCCACTGCGGTCGAGGACGAGGTCGATGATCGGGCGGTTCGACGACGAGGCGACGCCCAGCGGCCAGCGCCGCGCGAGCTCGCGCACGGTCGGGACCGCGTGGGGGAGGAGCGGGAGATGATCCCGGTACGCACCCTCTACCCGTCGGACGACGTCGTCGTTGATGTCGTCCGGGTCCAGGGGCACGCCGAGGTGGTCGTGCAGGTAGCGCGACCATTCCGTCGAGCTCATTCCCATCATGTCCCGGGTCGCGCGGTCGTTCCACGCGCCGCCGCGCTCCCGGACGAGCTCCTCGCGGGCGGTGTCCCACACCTCCTCGGACTCGATGAGCACGCCGTCGAGATCGAAGACGACCACCTCCGGCTCCGCCATCTTCCGACGCTACCGCCGCGCGTGTCAGCATGAGCCCGTGCTCACCGACGACGTCGAAGCCATCCGCGCGCTGATCCACCGCTACGCGGAGCTGATCGACCTCGGCGAGCTGGACGACCTCGCCGCGCTGTTCGCGCACGGGACGTGGAGCTCCCCCGGGCGCGGCACGCCGTTGCGCGGAACGGAACAGGTCCGGCGGGCGTACGACGGCGTCATCCTCTACGACGGCGTCCCGAGCACGAAGCACGTCATCAGCAACGTGACGATCGAGATCGCCGACGACCGGTCGACCGCGATGGCACACTCGTACTTCACCGTGTTGCAAGGGCGGCCGGACTTCCCGCTGCAGCCCGTCATCGCCGGCCGCTACCACGACCGCTTCGATCGCGTCGACGACGGGTGGCGCTTTGCCGACCGCCAGATCATCCCCGACCTGCTCGGCGACCTCAGCCACCACCTGCGCGACGCGTCCGCGCTGGAATGAGTCAGTTCCAGACGCCCTGAGGGAGGAGCGCGTCCGGTCCCGCCACCCGCTGGTGGTCGTCGAAGAGCTCGTCGACCCAGTCGCGGCCCGCGGGCGCGGCACCCAGGAGGTCCTCGAGGGACCGGCCGCCGTCCCGGGCGGCGAGGGCGTCGCGAATCGCCGCGAGCGACCACCCCCGCCCTTGCAGGCGAGCGATCACCGCCAGCCGTTCCACGTGCTCGTCCCCGTACCGTCCCGTCCGCCCGTCGAGGCGCGGCGGCGGCAGGAGCCCGGCGGTGCGGTAGGCCCGCACGTTGCGCGTGCTCACCCCCGCCCGCCGGGCGAGGTCCTCGATCGTCATGCCGGCTTGCGC
>DATFXK010000159.1:0-9212 GCA_035316005.1 Acidimicrobiia bacterium
GTAGAGCGACTCGACCGTCGGGTGCCGGTCGTCGCCGTGCAGCAGCCCGAAGATCTCCTGCCGCTGGGGGGTCACCCGCAGGCCCTGCCGCCGGAACAGCTCGCTGAGCTCGTCGACCGTCTTCATGACAGTCGTAGGTTATCGACAACGGTTGTCAGATACCCCCGATACCTAAGGGTACCTGTCCGCTCTGCGGAGGTATCGACGTGTTTGGACCGATTCTCCGAGAGCGAACCTACCGAGCCAAGGGCAGCCAGACGCGCAAGCGGAGGTCTGAGCATGGCCGGACTCGGGACAGCTGCCCGACGCAGCTTGGCGCGCGCCGCGGCGCCGGTCGCGGTCTTCGGGGTGACCGTCGCGTTGGGCGTCGCGCCCGCACTCGCGGATCCGGGGAACGGGAACGGCGCGGCGGCGAGTCACTCGACCAACGGGACCGGTGGCACCTTCGGAGATCCGACGACCTCGCAACCGCGGCAGCAGCCGGACAACCAGGGACATGGCGCGAACACGTTCCCCGGGCCGTACTCGAGCACGAGGGACGGGTCGCCGTCACTCAACGGGAAGGGCGATGGTCTCGCGGTCGGCCAGCCGTGCGCGGCCTGTGTCGGGAAGGCCGACAACAAGAACCCGCCCGGTCAGTTCCCGAACGGCGGCGACCCGAACGCGGGCTACGAGTGCGACCGGAACAACGGGATCGGTCAGACCAATCCCGCCCACACCGGCTGCACGACGACTGCGGCGACGCCGGCGGGAGTGCCATCTGCCGCCGCCCGCTCTGCTCAGCTGGACGACGCGGTCTCCGTGCCGAGCGTGAGCTTGCCGGACGCATTGCCGTTCACGGGCAGCAGCGTGCTCGTGCTTCTGTTCCTCGGTGTCGCGTCGCTCGCGGTCGGTGGAGCGTTGCTGGCGCTCCGGCGTCTCCGGTTCCGGGCGCGTAACGAGCTTCGAGACGCGGAGGGGGCGGACTACCGGCGGACCGCCCCCTCCCCCAGTTCCTGGCGGAGGGCGGTCTCGAACTCGGCGACGGCCGGGCCGGCGTGCTGCTCCCGGAGCGCGTTCAGCTTCGGATAGCCGGCGTCGCGCTCGGCGTCCCACTCGTCGGCGAAGCGGCCCGACGCGATGTCGTCCACGAGGCGGCGCATCGTCGTGGCCAGGTCGAGGTGGTCGTACTCCCCCCGGCGCGTCAGCTGGCCGTACTGGCTCGTCGGCGAGTGGTACCCGAACTGCGCCGCGTACCCCGACTCGCGCACGAGTCGCATCGTCCGCTCGACCTCGCCCGACAGGACGAGCTCGGTGAGCACCGCTTCGAGCGGGATTCCCTGCTCGAGCATCACCTGCACGAACGTCGTGTGTACCGACGTCAGCGCGGGCGACAGCGCCTGTTCGACGGCGAGGTCGAGCACCGCCTCCTGCCGGGGCGTGAGCTCGACGGCTCCCTGGCGCAGGCCGCCGACGGCTTTCGCGACGGCGAGCGTGCGGTCGCGCGCTCGACCGGTCACGTCGCGGTGGACGCCGACGGCGGTGATGAACCCGATGCCCTCCTCGTAGCAGCGCCTTACCTCGGGACCGAGCATCCGGGGCGCGACCATCCCGAGGTCACTGGGTGGATCGAAGCGGTCGAACGCCAGCGTGTACCCGCTGGCCACGATCGTCAGCCCGTCGTCGGGACGGCGCAGCGGCAGCGACGGGATGACATCGTCCGGCACCAGCACGCACGCGACGTCCGCCGATGATGCGTCTGCGATCTCACCGGCGTCGAAGCCGTCGGCGACCGCCTGGTCCCGCGACGCGTCGGCGCGCACGCACACCGACACGTCCAGCCCGGAGTCGCGCAGGTTCAGCGCCCACGAGCGTCCTTGGTTCCCGTATCCGACGACGGCGACGGTCGACCCCGCCAGGGCGGCGAGATCGGCGTCCTCGTCGTGGAAGATCGTCGTCATTGCGGTGGGGCGTACGTGCTCCCGCCCGCCTTCTGCATCGCCTGCTGCGCCTCGGCCGTGGTCATCAGCGGCGTCGTCTTGAACGCCTTCAGGCCGCCCTTGGACGTGACGGAGATCGAAAACGCCGCCGCGCTCACGTTGTCGGGGAACTCTACGATCGCCGCGAGGTCGTATTCGCCGAACGAGATGTAGCCGGCGTCGATCCGTCCGCCAAGCGCCTCGATCGCAGGACGGACCGCAGCGACGCGGTCCTGCGGGTTCTTGATCATCTTGTCCCAGGACTCGGGTGTGTACGCGGTCTGGACGAGGTAATAGGGCATGATTTCCGCCTTTCACGGGCTGCCGGGCGATTCTTCACCCTTGCTGCCGCGCGAGCCAGGCCTCCCGGAGCTTGGGCTTGCGAACCTTGCCGTTCGGATCGCGGGGCAACTCGTCGACGAACTCCACGACACGCGGCCGCTTGTAGTCGGCGAGCTTCTCGCGGCAGAACGCGACCACGCCGTCGGCATCCAGGGACGAGCCCGCTCTCGTCTGCACGACCGCATAGAGGATCTCGCCCCACCGTTCGTCCGGCACACCGAGCACGGTGCAGTCGACGACGTCCGGGTGCTGGTGCAGGGTGTCCTCGATCTCGCGCGGATAGATGTTGACGCCGCCCGAGATGACCATGTCGCTCTTGCGGTCGGCGAGGTACAGATAGCCGTCCTCGTCGAGGTAGCCGGCGTCGCCGACCGTGAACCACTCCCCCCGGTGCGACGACGCCGTCTTGTCGGGGTCGTTGTGGTACTCGAAGCTCGACGCCGCCGGCCGCGTGTAGATGGTGCCGACCTCGCCGACGGGCAACGGGTTGCCGTCGTCGTCGAGAATCGCGAACTCGTTTCCGGGGAAGGGCTTCCCGACGCTTCCCGGATGCTCGAGCCACTCCTGGGGGCTGATGACGGTGCCACCGCCCTCCGACGCGCCGAAGTACTCCCAGACCTTCTCCGTCCCGACGAAGTCCATGAACACGCGCTTGAGCGGCACCGGGCACGGCGCGGCGGCATGCACGACGATCTTGAGGGACGACAGGTCGTAGCCGTTCCGGACATCCTCGGGGAGCTCGAGGATGCGGGTGAAGTTGGCCGGGACCATGTGCACGTTCGTGACACGCCGGCGCTCGATCAGCTCGAGGGCGCCCTGCGCGTCCCACTTCGGCATGATCACCACCGACGCGCCGAACGCGAGGTGCATCTGGGCCCAGAACAGCGGGCCCATGTGGTACGAGGGGCCGACGAGCAGGTGCACGTCGTCGGTGTCGAAGCCCCACCGGTCCTTCGACGCCGCGACGCCGACCGCCCGCCGGCGGAAGTCGTCCTCGCCGATCGCGACACCCTTGGGCCGGCCCGTCGTGCCCGACGTGTACGCCATGACCGTCGGCCACCCGTCCCCGACGACCTCGGGCGGGTCGAACTCCCCCTCGTCGGGCGCGCTCGCCAGCGCTTTCTCGTAGTCGCCGCCGGGCCCGACGACGAGCCGCGGCACGCCGGCCACTGCGTCGAGCGCGGGCTGGAGGTCCTCGGCGACGACCACCGCCGCCGCGCCGGAGTCGGCGACGATCCAACCTGCCTCGTCCGCCTTGAAGTGGATGTTCACCGGCACGACGACGGCGCCCAGGCGGCCGGCGCCGTGCACCGCCTCGAAGAACTCGAACGAGTTCGGGATCATCACGGCCACGCGGTCGCCGCGCCGTACGCCGAGGGTGGCGAGCGCGTGCGCCACCCGCCGCGCCCGGTCGTCGAGCTCGCCATACGTCTGCGCCCGATCGCCCTGGCGCAGCGCGACGTGGTCGGGGCGAGCCAGCGCGTGGGCGATCAGGCCCGCATCGTGGTTGCCGGTCTCTGACATGTCCGTCATCATGCCGCGTGGCCACCGAGGGGAGAGCTGGCATGGGGGACGAGGGGAAGATCCCGCTGGGCGACATCGGGAGCACGCTCCTGTTCGAGGACGACGAGATCCGCATCTGGGAGCTGCGCCTGGCGCCGGGCGAGGTCTCCGCCCCCCACCGGCACACCTGCGACTACGTGATCGTCGACGTCGCCGGCGACAAGATCGCCGCCAAGGCCGTCCCCGGCTACCCGATGGAGTACGGCGACTACATCGAGGCCCCGGTCGAGCAGGGACGGACCACTTTCCTGAAGCAAGGCAGCGTGGAGACGGCCGTGAACGTGGGCGAGGAGCCGTACCGCAACGTGCTCGTGGAGTTCAAGGACACCGCGCGCGGCTGATGGCGCTCCTCGTCGGCAACGTGCTCCGCCACGCGGCGCGGTACACACCCCGCCGCCTGGCGGCGACGCTCGGCGACGACGAAGTGGCGTTCGGAGAGCTCGACGACCAGGCGAACCGCGTCGCGCACACGCTGGCCGGAATGGGCGTCGGTCCCGGTGAGCGGGTGGCGTGGTGGGGCGACACGTCGCTCGAGGCCCTGCCGGTCTTCTTCGCGCTGGCGCGGCTGGGCGCGGTGTTCGCACCGGTCAACGCGCGCCTCGGGCCCGAGGAGGCGGCCGATGTGATCGGGTACGCCCGCACCCGCCTCGTCGTCGTCGACGACGCGCACGCGCCACTCGTGCAGGAGATCGACGACGCCGTCGTCACTCATGCGCACCTCGCCGACGCGGCGGCCCATGCAAGTGCCGGCGAGGTCGACCCCAACGCCCTCGACGAGCGTGATCCGCACGTCATCTTCTTCACCAGCGGCAGCACGGCGCGGCCGAAGGGCGTGATGCTGTCGCACCGCGCGAGCTGCCTGCGGAGCTTCCCTCCCCTGGCGGCCGACAGCGACGGCGGGACGGTGTGCATGTTCCCGCTCTTCCACATGGCGGGATGGTCGCTCGCCTTGGGGTGCTGGCAGAGCCGCCGTCCCATCCACTTCGTGCGCACACCCGACGCCGAGACGCTGCTGGGCACGGTCGAGCGCCGAGGCGCCACCCGCATCTACCTGATCCCGGCAGTGTGGGCGCGGGTGCTCGAGCACGGCGTCAAGGCGTACGACGTGTCGTCGCTCGCGGAGGCCGACACGGGCACGTCGGCGACGCCGCCCGAGCTCATCGCTGCCGTGCGTGACGCGCTCCCCCACACCGTGACGCGGGTCTTCTACGGGTCGACCGAGGCGGGCCCGGGCACGGTGCTCGCGCACGCCGACCTGGAGCGGAAGCCCGGGAGCGTGGGCTTGCCGCAGCCGGGCGTCGACGTCCGCCTCGAGGACGGCGAGGTGTGCATCAAGAGCGAGCTGCTGATGGACGGGTACTTCGACCAGCCCGACGCCACGGCCGAGGCGCTGCGCGACGGCTGGTACCACACCGGCGACCTCGGCTCCCTCGACGGCGAGGGGTACCTGTCGATCGTCGGTCGGGCCCGTGACGTGATCCGCACCGGGGGTGAGACGGTGGCGCCGGGCGAGGTGGAGGCCGCGCTGGCGACGCACCCCGGCGTCCGCGAGGTGGCGGTGGTGGGCGTTCCCGATGCCGACTGGGGCGAGGTCGTGTGCGCGGTGGTCGTGCCCGAGGACCGGTCGGCGGAGCCCCTCGATCTCGACGCCCTGCGGGCGCACACCGCGGCGCAGCTGGCGTCGTACAAGCAGCCGCGCCGCCTCGAGATCGTCGGCGTGCTGCCGCGCACGCCGGCGACCGGTCAGGTGCAGCGCCCGCTGCTCGTGGAGCGGATCAGCGCTGGTTAGTCGGCCTCTGCGGCCTCCGCGGCCGCCTCGGCGCGCAGGCGGTCGCGCAGGGCGAACTTCTGGATCTTGCCGGACGGCGTGCGCGGGAACTCGTCGATCGCCCGCACATCTTCCGGCCACTTCTGCCGGGCGAGGCCGGCGGCGTCGAGGTGGGCGCGCACCGCGTCCAGAGCCGGCACGTCGGCATCGGGCAGCGTGCGAACGAACGCGCACGCGTGCTCGCCGAGCCGCGCGTCGGGCGCGGCCACGACGGCGACCTCGGCCACGCCCGGCATGCGCAGCACGAGCTCCTCGACCTCGAGCGCGGAGACGTTCTCGCCCCCACGGATGATGATGTCCTTCTTGCGGTCGACGATGGAGAGGTAACCGTCGTCGTCGAGCACGCCGACGTCCCCCGTCGCGTACCAGCCGTCGGCGTCGAAGCACTCCTTCGTGAGCGCGGGGTCTGTGTAGCCGGGGAAGCAGTCGGGACCGCGGCTGTGGATCTCGCCCGGCACGCCCGCGTCCACGGCCTTGCCGTCGTCGTCGAGCAGTTTGATCTCGACACCGGGCAGGGGCCGCCCGTCGGTGTAGAGCCGCTTGTCGCGCGCTTCCTCGTGTCGGGATCCGGTGATCGACGGATGCTCCGTGGATCCGTACATGCGCACGATGGAGATGTCCATGGCGTCCGCCCGGTCGGTCACCGCCGCCGGCACCGACGACCCGCCCAGGCCCACGTGGTGCATGAGCGCCCGGTGCTCGTCGGTGAAATCGGGGTGGTCGAGCAGGCTGGTCAGGAAGAACGTGGCGCCGGCACCGCTGTACACGTGGTCCTCGAGCATGGCGGCAAGCACCGTCGCCGGGTCCCACACGTCGATGAGGTGGATGGGGTCACGCCGGAACACGGGGATGAGCAGCGCGGCGAGCATACCGATGCCGTGGCCGACGGGCGCCCCGGTGAGCGCGGGGATGCCGCCGCCGGCCTGCATCGCACCGAGCTGGCGGATCTCGAAGCCGATGGTCCGATGGGCGTGCACGACCCCCTTCGGGTCCGCCGTCGTGCCGGATGTGTAGGCGACGAGGGCGGGCGACGACGGGTCGACGCTGGCCGGCGTCTCGACGGGATCGGCATCCGCCAGCGCCGTGAACGGCAGGTGCTCGGGCGGGACGGCGTCGTCGGACACCACGGCGACCAGCTCCAGATCGGGCACGTCGGGGCGAATCGCATCGAGGTTGGCGAGGTAGTCGAGATGACCGAAGCGGGCAGCCGTGACGAGCACGCGCGCGCCGGACTGGCGGAGGATGAACCCGACTTCCTTGAGCCCGTAGAAGTGCACGATCGGCACCGGGACCGCGCCGAGGAACGCCGTCGCCCAGAACGTCGCCGCCGCCTCCACCCAGTTCGGCAGCTGGAACGCCACGAGGTCGCCCGCCCCGACGCCGCGCGCCCGAAGACCGCCGGCCACGCGACGCGCCAGCTCGGCGACGTCGCCGAGCGTGCCGGCGTACGGCCGCAGCCTGGACCGGACCTTGAACGCGAGGTTCCCGCCGTCGGCGAGCCCGATGGCGAGGATCTCGCCCAAGGTGGCGTCGTCCCACGCGCCGTCGCCGACGTACCGCGCTGTCAGCTCGGCAGGTGGGGTGCGCAGCTGCCAGTCGGGCGCGGTCACGCCCGGCGACCGTATCTGATCCGCCGGCCGCGCCCCGCCGGGACTTTCCCCGTGGACGGTGCCGGAATATGATTCTGCAGATGCAGAACGCCGTTCCAGGCCCCGCCGGGGTGGCCGCCGACTCGCCGGTGGCCGAGCGGGTGGCGTCCCGGACCCTGGCCGGCCGCACAGAGGCCTACGCCGACGAGGTCCGCCGCCTCGTCGACGCCGGCTACGCAGTGATGCGCCGTACCGGCACGCTCGACCCCCGCGTCACCGACATCGTGCGCGAGGCGGGCCTCTCGAACCAGGCCTTCTACCGGCACTTCCGGGGCAAGGACGAGCTGCTCGTCGCGATCCTCGACGACGGCCGGCGTCAGCTGCTGACCTATCTCGAGCACCGCATGGCCGGCGCCGAGCCGGGCGCGGCGCGCGTAAAGGCGTGGGTCGGCGGCGTGATGCAGCAAGCGCGCAACCCGGCCGCCGCCGCCAACACCCGGACCTTCGCGATCAACAACGCGCGCCTCGCCGATCGCTTCCCCGACGAGGTGGCGCGCTCCCAGGAGCTTCTCGTAGCGCCTCTCCGCGAAGCGGTGGCCGACGCCGGCGGCGACCCGAAGCGCGACGCCGACGTGATCTATCACCTGGTGATCGGGTGCATGAACGAGGCCCTCGTCGCCCGCCGCCGCCCGACGAAGGGCGACGTCGCGCATCTCGAGGAGTTCGTGCTGGGGGGCCTGCGTGGAACGTGAGCTCCTCATCACGGGGATGGGCGGCCAGGGCGTGCAGCTGGCGGCGCAGGTGATCGCACGCGGCGCCACGCTCGAGGCACGCCACGTGATGCTCTTCGGTGTGTACGGCGGCGCGATGCGTGGCATGAACACGGACGGGACCGTCGTGGTCGGCGACGCGCCCCTCCAGGCTCCTCCCCTCGTCTCGCACACGTGGTCGGCCGTCGCCATGCACGACAAGTTCTGGGCGCCGGTCGCGCCGAAGGTGCGCGACGGTGGGGTCGTGCTCGTCAACGCGTCCACGTTCGCTGCACCGCTCGACGACGCCCGCTACCGCGTGTTCCGCGTCCCAGCCACCGACATCGCCATCGAGCTCGGGAACGAGCTCGTCGGGTCGATGGTCATGGCCGGCGCCTACGTCGGCATCACGGGCCTCGTCGGTCTCGACGCCACCATCGAGGCGATGCGCCGGTCGATCCCGCCGTATCGCCGGCAGCACATCGCCGCCAACGAGGAGGCGATCCGGGCCGGCTTCGCGGCCGTCGACCACCTGGCCTTCCCGGCCTGGGAGCAGGAGCCGGCGCGGGCATGACGACGGTCAAGAGCCGGGGCACGGTCACGATCGATGTCGACACGTGCAAGGGGTGCGAGCTCTGCATCACCGCGTGCCCGCCGCGGGTGTTGTCGATGAGCGCCGACGTGAACCACCTCGGCTACCGCTACCCGCAGCTGCACCCCGGCTGCACCGGATGCGCGGCGTGCCTCATGGTGTGCCCGGACTTCTGCTTCGAGGTGTTCCGCTTCGACGAGCCCGTCCTGACCGAGATCGGCACCGACGCCGCCGGCACGGAGGAGCCGTCGTGACCGCCGTCGCCACGGCCGAGCGTCGGCTCATCGAGGGCTCCGAGGCGATGGCCGAGGCGGCGATCGCGGCCGGCTGCCGGTTCTTCGCCGGCTATCCGATGACGCCGTTCACCGAGCTGCTCGAGTACCTGGCCCAGAGGCTCCCCGAGGTGGGCGGCGTGTGCATCAACGCCGAGAGCGAGCTCGAGGCCGTCGGCATGGCGTGGGGCGCGCTCGCTACCGGGGCGCGCGCCGCCACGGGCTCGACCGGCCAGGGTCTCTCGCTCATGCAGGAGTCGTTCAGCGAGATCACCCTGGCCGAATTGCCGCTCGTCGTGTTCAACATGGCGCGCGGCCA
>DATFXK010000160.1:0-5593 GCA_035316005.1 Acidimicrobiia bacterium
CTTCTTCGCACTGAGATCGATCGTGAAGTCCCGGGTCTGGACGACCGCCTCTTCTTCGGCTGGGCCCCTCCGGCGCAGTGCGGCCCGCACCCGCGCGAGAAGCTCGTCCATGCCGAACGGCTTGGTCACGTAGTCGTCGGCGCCGGCATCGAGCGCTGCGACCTTGTCGCCCTCGGCGTCTCGCACCGATAGCACGACGATCGGCACCTGCGACCAGCCCCGCAGCCCGCGAATCACCTCGACTCCGTCGATGCCGGGCAGGCCGAGGTCGAGCACGACGACGTCGGGGTGCGTGCGCGCTGCAGTCGCCAGCGCTTGTTCTCCGTCCGGCGCGAGGTCGACGTCGTAGCCCCGGGCACGGAGATTGATACCCAGCGCGCGCCGGATCTGCGGCTCGTCGTCCACGACGAGCACCCGTGTCATGCCGCCGATTCGAGGCTCACGATCACCGTCAGTCCGCCGCCCGGCGTGTCCTCGACCGAGAGCTCCCCACCCATGGCGTCGATGAAGCCCCGTGCAACGGCCAAGCCGAGCCCCGTACCGCTGTTGCTCGACTGATCACCCAGGCGCTGGAACGGTTGGAACATGCGGTCTCGCTGATCCGGCGGGATCCCCGGGCCCTGGTCGACGACCCGCAGGTCGATGCGCTCGCCGACGGCGCAGGCGTCGACCCGGACGGGCCGATCGGGTGGGGACCAGGTGATTGCGTTGTCGATGATGTTCGCGACGGCGCGTTCGAGGAGCGCGGCGTCGGCCTGCACTCGCGGCAAGGTCTCGTCGACGCGAACGTCGACGAGTCGTCCGCGATCCCCGAGTCCTTTGATCGCGGCGGGCACAACCTCTTCGAGTCCGACGTCGCGGATGGCAAGCTCGAGCGCTCCGCTTTGGAGCCGGCTCATGTCGAGGAGGTTGCCGACGAGCGTGTTCAGGCGATCTGCTTCCTCGTCGATCGTGGCCAAGAGCTCGCGTGTCGCCTGGGGTGTCCAGTCGACGTCCTGCTGGAGGAGGCTCGTCGCCGCGGCCTTGATCGAGGACAGCGGCGTCCGCAAGTCGTGCGACACGGCCGCGAGGAGTGCGGCGCGCAGATTGTTCGCCTCGGCGAGCCCTGCCGCGACGGCGGCCTCGGCTCGCAGCTGACGACGCTCGAGCGCGAGCGAGAGCTGACCGGTGAATGCGTGCAGGAGCGAGAGGTCCTCGGCGGCGAGGTCGGGCCCGACGACGACGAGTTGCATCTCGGAGTCGATCGCGATGCTGAAATCGCCCTCTTCGGGCGTCTCGGGGACAGGTGCGCCCGTCGACGTCTCGACGCGCCAGCCGTCGCCGCTTCGCTGCACGACTGCGATCGCTCCGAGGCCGAACGCCGTCCGAAGGGTGCTGATGAGCACAGGGAGTGGGTCCTCCTCAGCCATCAGCTGGCCGCCGAGGCGAGCGAGTGTTTCCGCCTCGGCGCGCGCACGCGATGCCTCGGCCGATCTCCGTCCGGCCGCGTTCACGAGCGCGCTCACGACCAGGGCGACCACGAGGAACACGATGAGCGCAATGAGGTCTCGGCCCTCGTGGATCGTCCACTCGTGGATCGGAGGAATGAAGTACCAGTTGGCGAGGAGGAACGCGGCGACGCTGGCGCCCAGCGCCGGCCACAGTCCGCCGGTCGCCGCGACGGCCACGACCGCAATGAGGTAGAGGAGCAGCGATCCCGGGAAGCCGAGGTTGTCGCGGACACTGGCCATGACGAGCGTCATCAGTGGAAGCAGGACGAGGCCGAGGACGGCGCCCGCCACCTGGCGCCGGACGGGAAGCACCCGTGCCCCCCGAGGACGGCGACTGAACGGCGCGGCGGGCTCCGGTTCCGCGCTCGAGATCACGTGCACGTCGATGGGACCGGACGCACGGATCACGCGGTTGATCACCGAACCACGGGTGAGCTCGACCCAGCGCGAACGCCGGCTGGCGCCGAGGACGAGCTGGGTCGCGTTCTCCGCCCGGGCGAACTCGATGAGCGCCTTCCCGACGTCGTCGCCGACGATCTCGTGGTACATCCCACCCATCTCGGTCAACAGCGCGCGGTGCCCCTCGAGCAGCTGCTTCGGCGGTCCGACGAGGCCGTCCGTGGATCGGACGTGCACGCCGAAGAGCTCGGCGTGCGCACGCATCGCCATCCGCGCGGCGCGGCGGATGAGCGCCTCCCCGCCCGGCGCGCCCGTGATGGCGACGACGACGCGCTCACGCGTCTCCCACGGGCCCCGGATCGCGTGCTCCTCCATGTACTCCTGGAGCGTCTCGTCGACCTTGTCGGCGACCCAGAGCAGGGCCAGCTCGCGGAGGGCGGCGAGGTTTCCGGGCCGGAAGTAGTTGGCGAGCGAGGCGTCGATCCGCTCGGGTGGGTAGATGTTGCCGTGCGCCATCCGGCGGCGGAGTGCCTCCGGTGTCATGTCGACGAGCTCCACCCCGTCGGCGGCGCGAACGACGGCGTCGGGAATGGTCTCGTGCTGCTTGATCCCGGTGATGCGCTCGACGACGTCGTTGACCGATTCGAGGTGCTGCATGTTGAGCGTCGTCACGACGTCGATGCCTGCGGCGAGGAGCTCGTTGACGTCCTGCCAGCGCTTCTCGTTCCGGGACCCGGGCACGTTCGTGTGCGCAATCTCGTCGACGAGGGCGAGCTGGGGCTTCCGGGCCAGGATGGCGTCGACGTCCATCTCCTCGAAGTCGGTGCCGCGGTAGTTCAGCCGCCTTCGGGGAACGACCTCGAGGTCCCGGATCTGCGCTTCGGTGTTGGCCCGCCCGTGGGTCTCGACGTAACCCACGACGACGTCCTTGCCGCGGTGCAGGCCGCGCCATCCTTCGTTGAGCATCGCGTACGTCTTGCCGACGCCCGGCGCCGCGCCCAGGTAGACGCGTAGCTTCCCGCGAGCCACGGGCACAGCCTACGACCCTGCTACTCGGCCGGTTCGAAGCGGTATCCGAGACCGGCTTCGGTCGCGAGGTACCGAGGACGAGACGGATCGGGCTCGAGCTTCCGCCGGAGCCGGGCGATGTACTCGCGCAGGTTGCCCGTCTCGTCGTGGTACTCGGGGCCCCAGACCTCCTGCAGGAGCTGAACCTGCGGGATCAACTTCCCACGGTTGCGTACGAGCACCTCGACGAGACGCCATTCCGTCGGCGTGAGCCGCACCTCCTCGCCGTCGCGGACCACGCGCTTGGCCGCGAGGTCGATCCGGAAGTCGTCCGTGTCGATCGTCGGCTTCTCGTCGGCGGGAATGGCGCGACGCAGAGCCGCTCGGAGGCGGGCCAGGAGCTCGCCCATCCCGAACGGCTTGGTGACGTAGTCGTCGGCGCCGGCGTCGAGCGCGGCGACCTTGTCCGCCTCGGTGTCCCGGACCGACAGCACGATGATCGGGACGTGGCTCCACCCACGGATGCCCTCGATGACGTCGATCCCGCCGATGCCGGGGAGGCCGAGGTCGACCAGGACCGCGTCGGGTTGCGTCCGGGCTGCGAGGTCGAGTGCCTCCTCGCCGGTGGCGGCGAGGTCGACGTCGAACCCGTGGGCTCGCAGGTTGATGCCGACGGTGCGCCGGATCTGGGTTTCGTCGTCGACGACGAGGACACGGCTGGTCATGCCGGCCCGCTTTCTACGTAGTCACGGCTTGGCTTCGTCGAGGGCGAGGTTGAGGTCGAGCACGTTCACGGTCTTCTCGCCGAGGAAGCCGAGCGTCCGGCCGTCGGTGTGCTCGTCGATCAGCTTGCGCACCCGCCCGACGGAGAGCCCGCGCTCCCGCGCAACGCGGTTGGCCTGCAGGTTGGCGTTCGCCACGGAGATGTCCGGGTCGAGGCCCGACGCCGACGCCGTCACGGCGTCGACCGGGATCTTCGTGCGCCGTGGGACTCCGTTCAGCTCCCGGTACGCCACCTCACGCTGCGGCACGGTGTTCGTGTCACACACGTAGGACCCGTCCTTGTGCTTCTTGTACTTCGTGTCCGGCGTGGGGCTCACCACGGGCTTGCCATCCGTGTCGTCAGGAACGCAGTAGGGGTCCTCCCGGCTGGCGAAGGGGTTGGTCTTCGACGTGTTGCCGTTGAGGTCGAGCGTGTTGAAGCCGGGGAGGTAGCCGACGAGCGCGGGGTTCGACGGCCCGAGGTTGGAGCCGCTGCTGAGGGTCGGGTCGTAGCCGTTGGAGCTGTTGCCGTCGGCGCCGCTGGCACTCGATGGACGCGTCTGGAAGTACTTGGGGATCGGGTTGCCCTTCTTGTCGACGAAGGCTTGCCCGATCAGGCTCGACCCGACGTCCTTGCCGTGGTGTTGGACGAGCGAGCCGTCGGCTTTGTCCTTGAAACCGAGCTGGGCGATGCCGGTGACGACGAGCCCGTACCCGATGCCGAGCAGTAGCGTGAAGACGACCATCGTCAAGATCGCGGGAACGAGTTGGCGTCGCATCTACTTCACTCCCAGTGCGGTGAGGAGGATGTCGATCAGCTTGATGCCGATGAACGGGGCGATCACTCCACCGGCGCCGTAGATCAAGAGGTTTCGTCGCAACAGGTGTGAGGCTGACGTCGGTATGAACTTCACGCCCCGCAGTGCAAGCGGGATCAGCATCACGATGATGATGGCGTTGAAGATGACGGCGGAGAGGATGGCGGAGCGCGGCGACTGCAGCTGCATGATGTTCAGGCGATCGAGGACGCTGAGGCTGGCGAACCCGGCGAACATCGCAGGGATGATGGCGAAGTACTTCGCGACGTCGTTGGCGATCGAGAACGTCGTGAGCGAGCCGCGGGTGATGAGCAGCTGCTTGCCGATCTCGACGATGTCGATGAGCTTCGTCGGGTCCGACTCGAGGTCGACCATGTTCCCGGCTTCCTTGGCCGCCTGGGTGCCGGTGTTCATGGCCACGGCCACGTCAGCTTGCGCGAGGGCGGGAGCGTCGTTGGTCCCGTCGCCGGTCATCGCGACCAGCCGCCCGCCGCGCTGCTCGCTCTTGATGAGCTGCATCTTGTCCTCGGGGGTCGCCTCGGCGAGGAAGTCGTCCACGCCGGCTTCCTTGGCGATGAACTCGGCCGTGCGCGGGTTGTCGCCCGTGATCATCACGGTGCGGATGCCCATGCGCCGGAGGTCGGCGAAGCGCTGCGAAATTCCGGGCTTGACGATGTCCTTGAGATAGACGACGCCCAGCGCGCGCGGAGGGTGGGGGGTGCCCTCCGCGGCGCCGGCGCCGGTGGCCCGACTGCTTTCGGCGACGACGAGGGGCGTGCCGCCCTGGGCCGATATCGAGTCGACCGTGTCGCCGATCTCGGCAGGGACCGTCCCGCCTTGCTCTTCGACCCACCGGCGTACCGCGTCGGCCGCGCCCTTGCGGACCGAGCGGCTGTCCATGTCCACACCGCTCATGCGCGTCTGCGCAGTGAATGGGACGAGGTCGGCGCCGACGAGCTCGCGCTCGCGGAGGCCGAACTTCTCCTTGGCGAATACGACGATCGAGCGGCCCTCGGGGGTCTCGTCGGCGAGGCTCGAGAGCTGGGCGGCGTCGGCGAACTCCTGGTCCGTCACTCCGTTGGCGGGGATGAAGGCATCCGCCTCGCGGTTGCCGAA
>DATFXK010000161.1:0-6428 GCA_035316005.1 Acidimicrobiia bacterium
ACCGAGAACGCCGAGGCCGCGTTCATCGACATCTACCGGAAGCTGCGCCCGGGCGAGCCGCCGACGCCCGACTCGGCGCGTGGCCTGCTCGAGAACCTCTTCTTCAACCCGAAGCGGTACGACATGGCCAAGGTCGGCCGGCACAAGGTCTCGAAGAAGCTCGCCGACGAGTACCCGAACCTCGGGCTCGAGCGCTTCGGCCTGAAGCCGCCCGCGGACAAGGAGTTCACGCTCTCCCGCGCCGACATCCTCGCCACGGTCTCGTACCTGGTGAAGCTGCACAACAACGACCCCGACTACTACCCCGACGACATCGACCACTTCGGCAACCGCCGGGTGCGGTCGGTCGGCGAGCTGATCCAGAACCAGGTGCGCGTCGGTCTGTCACGCATGGAGCGCGTCGTGCGTGAGCGCATGACAACCCAGGACGTCGAGGCGATCACGCCCCAGACGCTGATCAACATCCGGCCCGTCGTCGCCGCGATCAAGGAGTTCTTCGGGTCGAGCCAGCTCAGCCAGTTCATGGACCAGACGAACCCGCTCGCCGGCCTCACCCACAAGCGGCGCCTCTCGGCGCTCGGGCCCGGCGGACTGTCGCGTGAGCGCGCCGGGTTCGAGGTGCGTGACGTGCACCCCAGCCACTACGGGCGCATGTGCCCGATCGAGACGCCGGAAGGCCCGAACATCGGCCTGATCGGCTACCTGTCCACCTACGCGCGGATCAACCGGTTCGGCTTCATCGAGACGCCGTACCGCAAGGTGCGCAACGGCGTCGCCACCGACGAGATCGAGTACCTCGCCGCCGACGACGAGGACCGCTACGTCATCGCCCAGGCCAACGCCCGGGTCGACGAGCGCGGGCGCTTCCTCGACGAGCGGGTGCTGGTGCGGGCGCGTCGCAGTGAAGTCGCCTACGTCGACCCCCACGAGGTCGACTTCATGGACGTCTCGCCGAAGCAGATCGTCTCGGTGGCGACGAGCCTCATCCCGTTCCTCGAGCACGACGACGCCAACCGGGCCCTGATGGGCGCCAACATGCAACGCCAGGCCGTCCCGCTGCTCCGGTCCACCGCGCCGTTCATCGGCACCGGGGTCGAAGACCGCGCCGCCCGCGACGCCGGCGACCTGATCATCGCCGAGGACAGCGGCACGGTCAGCGAGGTCTCGGGCGATTCGATCGTCGTCGACTACCAGAAGGACGGCCGCACGACCCACCGGCTGGCGAAGTTCCGCCGCTCGAACCAGGGCACCTGCATCAACCAGAAGCCGCTGGTCGAGGCGGGCGATCACGTCCGCAAGGGCAACGTGCTCGCCGACGGCCCGTCCACGAACCAGGGTGAGCTCGCGCTGGGCAAGAACCTCCTCGTGGCGTTCATGCCGTGGAAGGGCCACAACTACGAGGACGCGATCGTCATCTCCGAGCGCCTCGTGCGCGACGACGTGCTCACCTCGATCCACATCGAGGAGCACGAAATCGACGCCCGCGACACCAAGCTCGGCGCCGAGGAGATCACGCGCGACATCCCGAACCTGTCCGAGGACATCCTCAAGGACCTCGACGAGCGCGGGATCATCCGCATCGGGGCCGAGGTCGGTGCGGGCGACATCCTCGTCGGCAAGGTGACGCCGAAGGGCGAGACCGAGCTGACACCCGAGGAGCGTCTCCTGCGCGCGATCTTCGGCGAGAAGGCGCGTGAAGTGCGCGACACCTCGCTCAAGGTCCCGCACGGCGAGACGGGCAAGGTCATCGACGTGCGCGTGTTCTCGCGGGAGGACGGCCACGAGTTGCCGCCGGGGGTGAACCAGCTGGTGCGCGTGTACGTGGCCCAGAAGCGCAAGATCTCCGAGGGCGACAAGCTCGCCGGTCGCCACGGCAACAAGGGCGTCATCGCCAAGATCCTGCCGATCGAGGACATGCCCTACCTGGCCGACGGCACGCCGATCGACATCATCCTCAACCCGCTCGGGGTGCCGTCCCGCATGAACGTGGGGCAGGTCCTCGAGGCCCACCTCGGCTACGCCGCCCGGCACGGCTGGGAGGGTGAGGCCACCGCGCCGAAGAACGGGCGCAAGACCGCCCCGGTCACGCAGCCGGCCCTGTGGGTGTCGAGCCCCGTGTTCGACGGCGCCCACTGGGACGAGGAGTCCGGCACCGGACAGAGCCCCGAGGGCACGATCGAGGACCTCTTCAAGAAGATGCACAGCGACGGCGCCGACGGTCAGCGGCTCGTCGGCACCGACGGGAAGGCCATCCTGTACGACGGACGGACCGGTGAGCAGTACGACCGCCCCGTCACGGTGGGCTGGATCTACATCCTGAAACTGGCCCACCTCGTCGACGACAAGATCCACGCCCGTTCGACGGGGCCGTACTCGATGATCACCCAGCAGCCCCTCGGCGGGAAGGCGCAGTTCGGCGGCCAGCGCTTCGGGGAGATGGAGGTGTGGGCCCTCGAGGCGTACGGCGCGTCGTACGCGCTCCAGGAGATCCTCACGATCAAGTCCGACGACGTGCTCGGCCGCGTGAAGGTGTACGAGGCGATCGTCAAGGGCGAGAACATCCCCGAGCCGGGCATCCCCGAGAGCTTCAAGGTGCTCATCAAGGAGATGCAGGCGCTGTGCCTCAACGTCCGCGTCATCAACGAGGCGGGCGAGGAGGTCGAGATCCGCGAGCTCGACGAGGACGCCTTCCGCACCACCGAGTCGCTCGGCATCGACCTGTCCCGACCCGAGCGTGGCACCGACGAAGAGGACGAGCGCCGACGCGAGCCGGCGTTCTGACGACCTTGACGACACCGACGACGATCCAGGACGAACGAGGAAGCACGAAGGAAGAGGTAGGACGCACATGAGCCCGGTGCTCGACGTCAACGACTCCGCCCAGCTCACGATCGCGCTCGCCACCGCGGAGCAGATCCGCATGTGGTCGAACGGCGAAGTGAAGAAGCCGGAGACGATCAACTACCGCACGCTCAAGCCGGAGAAGGACGGGCTCTTCTGCGAGAAGATCTTCGGTCCGACCAAGGACTGGGAGTGCTACTGCGGCAAGTACAAGCGCGTCCGGTTCAAGGGCATCATCTGCGAGCGCTGCGGCGTCGAGGTCACGCGCTCGAAGGTGCGGCGCGAGCGGATGGGCCACATCGAGCTCGCCGCACCCGTCACGCACATCTGGTACTTCAAGGGCGTCCCGAGCCGCCTCGGCTACCTACTCGACATCGCCCCCAAGAGCCTCGAGAAGGTCATCTACTTCGCCGCCCGTCTGATCACCTGGGTCGACGAGGAGAAGCGCCAGAAGGACCTGCCCAAGATCGAGGCCGACATCCGTTCCGAGATCACCGAGGTCGAGAAGGAGCTCGAGCTCCGGCTCCGTGAGCGCGACGAGCAGTTCGAGGGCGAGATCCGCGACTACGAGCAGGCCTCCGCCAGCGGCAACGCTCGCAAGGCCGACGTCGAGCGCTCCCAGAAGGCGCGCGACAAGGACTTCGAGGAGCTGCGCAACCGCGCCGACACCGAGAAGGAGTTCCTGCAGACCGTCTGGGACACGATCCGCGGTCTGGCGCCGAAGCAGCTCGTCGACGACGAGCAGGTGTGGCGCGAGATGGTCGACCGCTACCAGGAGTACTTCGCCGGCGGTATGGGGGCCGAGGCCGTCGAGGACCTCATCGAGCGCCTCGACCTCGACCTCGAGGAGGTCGCCCTCAAGGAGGTCATCGCCGTCGCCAAGGGCCAGCGCAAGGCGAAGGCGATCAAGCGGCTGAAGGTGATCTCGGCCTTCAACCGCGTGTCCAAGGAAGGTCGCCGGGTGAACTCCCCGATGGGCATGGTGCTGCGTGCCGTGCCGGTGATCCCGCCCGACCTGCGCCCGATGGTGCAGCTCGACGGTGGGCGTTTCGCGACCTCCGACCTCAACGACCTCTACCGGCGCGTCATCAACCGGAACAACCGGCTCAAGCGGCTGCTCGACCTGGGCGCGCCCGAGATCATCATCAACAACGAGAAGCGCATGCTGCAGGAGGCCGTCGACGCCCTGTTCGACAACGGTCGCCGCGGTCGTCCCGTCACCGGGCCCGGCAACCGCGCGCTGAAGTCGCTGTCCGACATGCTGAAGGGCAAGCAGGGGCGGTTCCGGCAGAACCTCCTCGGCAAGCGCGTCGACTACTCCGGCCGCTCGGTCATCGTCGTCGGCCCGCAGCTCAAGCTGCAGCAGTGCGGCCTCCCCAAGCAGATGGCGCTCGAGCTGTTCAAGCCGTTCGTCATGAAGCGGCTCGTCGACCTCGAGTACGCCCAGAACATCAAGTCGGCCAAGCGGATGGTCGAGCGCGCCCGCCCGCAGGTGTGGGACGTGCTCGAGGAGGTCATCAAGGAGCACCCGGTGCTCCTGAACCGGGCGCCGACGCTCCACCGCCTCGGCATCCAGGCCTTCGAGCCGGTGCTGGTCGAGGGCAAGGCGATCCAGATCCACCCGCTCGTCTGCGCCGCGTTCAACGCCGACTTCGACGGCGACCAGATGGCCGTTCACGTGCCGTTGAGCTCCGAAGCCCAGGCCGAGGCGCGGATCCTGATGCTGTCGTCGCACAACATCCTGTCGCCGGCGCACGGCCGTCCGATCGCGGTGCCGAACCAGGACATCGTCATCGGGGAGTACTACGTGACCGAGATCGTGGACGACGCCCCCGGCGCGGGGCGGGCGTTCGCGTCGCTCGACGAGGCGCACCTCGCGCACGAGCAGCGCTTCGCGTCCGACGGCGACGGGCAGGGTGACGGCCTGTCCGTCCACGCCCCGATCAAGGTCCGGATGGCGGCCGGTCGCTTCCCCGAGGACCGGTTCCCCGTGCGCTCGAACGAGCATCCCGAGTCGATCGTGCTGAGCCGGACGGGCTCGAACGGCGACGGCAAGGTGCTGGTCGAGACCACGCTCGGTCGCCTGATGCTCAACGAGGCGTTCCCGCCCGACTTCCCGTACGTCGATCGGGTCCTGCGCAAGCGGGACGTCACGGAGCTCATCAGTGAGCTGGTCGAGCGCTACCCGCGGGCGGTCGTGGCCGAGAGCCTCGACAAGCTCAAGGACCTCGGCTTCGAGTACTCGACCCAGGCCGGGCTCACGATCTCGATCGCGGACGTGAAGACGCCGGCCGAGAAGGTCCCGCTCCTCGAGCGCTTCGAGAGCGAGGCCGAGAAGGTCGAGCAGCAGTTCGATCGGGGTGTCATCACCGACGACGAGCGGCGTCAGAAGGAGATCGAGATCTGGACCGAGGCGACCGACCGCGTGCGGGAGGCAATGCAGGCGGAGCTGCAGGCCGAGAAGTTCAACCCGATCGACATGATGGTCGGCTCGGGTGCCCGCGGGAACGTCATGCAGGTCCGCCAGATCGCGGGCATGCGCGGCCTGGTGGCCAACCCGCGCGGCGAGATCATCCCGCGGCCGATCAAGTCGAACTTCCGCGAGGGCCTGTCGGTGCTGGAGTACTTCATCTCCACGCACGGCGCCCGCAAGGGCCTCGCCGACACCGCGCTCCGGACCGCCGACTCCGGCTACCTGACGCGCCGTCTCGTCGACGTCGCCCAGGAGCTCATCGTGCGCGACGAGGACTGCGAGTCGAACCGCGGAATCTGGGTCGAGGACGTCACCGCCGACCCGGAGAGCCTGCGCATCCTCGAGACGAAGCTGATGGGGCGGTGCCTGGCCGAGGACGTCAAGCTCGCCGACGGGACGAAGCTCGCGCGCAACACCGAGATCGACGAGACGGAGCTGCGCCAGCTCGCCACCGACCCCGGCATCGACCGGGTGCGGGTGCGTTCGGTCCTCACGTGCGAGTCGCTCCAGGGCGTGTGCCAGTACTGCTACGGCACGATGCTCGCCACCGGCGCGATGGTCGACCTCGGCGAGGCGGTCGGCATCATCGCCGCCCAGTCCATCGGTGAGCCGGGCACGCAGCTGACCATGCGTACGTTCCACACCGGCGGGGTCGCGGGCGAGGACATCACCCACGGTCTGCCGCGCGTCGTCGAGCTGTTCGAGGCCCGCAAGCCCAAGGGCGCGGCCGTCATGGCCGAGAGCTCGGGCGTGGTGCGCCTCGGCGACAGCGAGAAGGGCGAACGGGTGATCACCGTGGTCGGCTCCGACGGCGCCGAGGAGGAGCACGTCGTCTCGCGCCGGGCCAACCTCGCCGTCCGCGACGGCCAGGAGGTCGCGGCGGGTGACCGGCTCGTCGGCGACGAGAAGACGCCTCTCGACCCGAAGGAGATCCTCGAGATCAAGGGCATCCGGGAGACCCAGCAGTACCTCTCCGACGAGGTGCAGAAGGTGTACCGGGAGCAGGGCGTGTCGATCCACGACAAGCACGTCGAGGTCATCGTGCGCCAGATGCTGCGCCGGGTCGCCGTGTCCGAGCCGGGCGACTCCCCGTTCCTGCCCGGCGAGAAGGTGG
>DATFXK010000162.1:0-3288 GCA_035316005.1 Acidimicrobiia bacterium
TGCGATTCTCGTTGAAGAACAGCTGCACGACGCCGAGACCCTTGCCCTCGCCGCCGAATACCGAGGATTGCGGCACGCGCACGTCCGTCAGCCGGATGTGGGCGTGATCCGTCGGCATGTTGAACGTCCAGAGGAACTCGACGATCTCGAACCCCGGACTGCTCGTGGGTACCAGGAACGCCGTGATGCCGCCGCCGTCGCCGGCATGGCCCGACGTCCGGGCGAAGACGAGCTCGTACGGCGCCTTGTGCATGCCGGTGCTCCACGTCTTCTCGCCGTTGATCACCCACTCGTCGCGGTCGCGGTAGGCGCTCGTCTCCATGTGCGTCGCGTCGGAGCCGTGCTCCGGCTCGGTGATGCCGAACGCGAAGCCGCTCGTCCCCTCGAGCAGCTTCGGCACCCACTCCGCCTTCTGCTCCTCGGTCCCGTGGTGCAGCATCAGCAGGAGGCCGACGTTGTTGCCGACGATCGACGACTCGTTCTGCAGGTCGTTGTGCAGGCCGAGCCCCTTGCTGGCGAGGTGCTCCCGAATGACGGCCATGCCGAGGTTGGTGCCGTCCTTGCCGCCATACTCTTTCGGGAACGCGTACCGGTAGTGACCGGCTGCGTCGGCCCGCCGGCGCATCTCGGCGAGCAGCGCCTCCCACTCCTCGTTGGGCAATCCACCACGGTCCCAGTCCGTTCGCGCGTCCTCACGGCGGTGGTCGAAGAACCGTTCGTTGTCGTCTTGAGCCTGGAGCGGCTCGATCTCGCGCTCGATGAAGTCGTCCAGCTCGGCGAGATAGGCGACGAGGTCGTCCGGCAGGTCGAAATCCACGGCGGCTCCGATCGCTCAGCGTTAGCCGTTCGCGCTCGTTCGGCGGCGACGCGGCCCGGCGCCGTTGGGCGACGAGCGAGCTCCATCACCCCGAGCGGTGAACCAGAGGTCGGAATCGTCACCGTACGAGATCGTGATCTCGTCGCCGGCGTCGATTGCGCGCCGCGCCGTGATGACGAGGCACTCGTCGTCCAGGTCGAGCTCGCACGCGGCGTTGGGGTCGGCGGCGTGGTTGTAGAGACTGCCCAAGCCGAGTGCGATCGCGCCGGCTCCGCGCCGCCGTTGGTACACGTACCCCCGCAGTCGGGTCCGTTCCAAGAGCGCGCGATCGCGAGCCGACACGCGGAGGATCGGGCAGCACTCCACGACCTCGCCCGGTCGGAAGCGCCGGCGGGCAAACACGCCCCGACCGTGCCGCCGGGACCGAGCGGCGTACACGTCCTGTCGGTCGGACGGCTGGGTCGCAGGTCGTCGCGTCACAGCGATAGTTCATTCTCTCCGTCGCTTCGACCACGAAACCAGTGGGTCGTTCGATGCGCCGCCGAGGCGGCCGAGGAGGTCAGGCGCTGGTCGTGAAGGAACCGACGGCCAGGCGTACGAGCGAGTGCAGCGCCCCGGCCACGAGGTGACGGAGGAACGAGACGCGTGGGCGGCCGTGCCCGTTCGCAGCCGGCCGGATGACGTCCACGGGCGAGTACTCGACACCGCGCAGGTCCGGGGTCGGGAGGCTCGCCACCCACGCCGCTCTGAGCTGCGGAGTAGACCGCTGATGCTCGCTCAGGTACGCGATCGCCTCGGGCCACGCGCGGGTCGTGGCCACGGCGCCGCAGCTGCAACGCGCAGCCCAGCGCCGGCCGGCGGTGGTCGCGGTGCCGCCGAGCTCGAAGCTGCGCACAGCACCGAAGTGCTTGTCCAAGACGGATGCTGGAACCCCGATGAAACACAATTGTGTCGCCGCCCGCGCTCGAGATCGGGGATGGTCCACCCGCGGCGGCTGTTGCAGCAACCGAGAAGGTGGCGTATCCCGTAGCCACCGCGTACGACCGGGAGGCGACAGGCATGGACCAGACACGAGACATCTCACTCGAGGGGTGGGACATCGTCCGCGACGAGGAAACGGACTGGATGCCGTGGACAGGCGCCGCCGGTGAAGCGCGAGCGAAGATCCTCGGCACGGCGGACGGGTACACGGTCACCCTCGTCGAGGCCCAGCCCGGGTACGCGGGCTCCCCCCACGAGCACGCGCACGCGGAGTTCAACTACGTGATCGAAGGGACGCTGCGGAACCAGGGGCGGGAGATGTCGGCCGGCGACGGGTACGCGGCTGCCGCCGGCTCCACCCACGCCGACTTCGCGACCGACACCGGCGCGACGTACCTCGTCATCTTCAAGATCTGAGGGGCCGTCGTCACCGGTGAGATTCGGCCTCCCGGCCGGTCGGATGCTGCACGAGACCGGAGGAGATGCAGGTGACGCACGCGCTGCGACCGCCGCCCGGGCCCCGGACGGTCGTCCTGGTCGTCGGCGGTCCTATTGCGCGCGAGGCCGTGCCGGGATTGTGCGACCAGGTCCGCAAGCTGCTGGCGACGCGCCGGGCCGACCTCGTCACGTGCGATGTTGCCGCCCTGACGCCGGCCGACGCGACCGCCGTCGACGCCCTGGCCCGGCTCCAGCTCACGGCGCGGCGCCTGGGTCGCGCGATCCGGCTCCGCGACGCGCCCGACGAGCTGCGCGATCTCCTGGCCTTGAGCGGCCTGCGCGACGCGCTACCGCTGTGCGCCGGCCTCCGCACCCAGGCGCACCGGCAGATCGAACAGCGGGAACAGCTGCGGATCGACGAAGAAGTCGATCCCGCTGATCCGCCCGTCTGACACCCGGAGGACGTGGATCGCCCACGCCTCGAAGGTGCCGTCGGGACCGCCGGCGCGCCACTGGGCGAACGCCGGGGACCCGTTGGCGGCGATGGGCACGAACCGCGAGCCCCGGCACCCGGAGCCGGCGCCGAGCAGCCACTTGCGGAGCTCGTCCGCCCCGTGCAGCCACAGCTCGTAGGGCGGCATCGACATCGTGGCGTCCTCGTGGAGCAGAGACACGAGCGACTCGATGTCGAAGCGCTCGAACGCGTCGACGTAGCGCGCGAGCAGCGCACGCTGCTCGTCGTCCTCGGGCATGGGCGCGTCGGACTCCGCGACGTCGATGTCGGCGAGGGTCGCCCGGGCGCGCTGGAGCGCGCTGTTGACGGAAACGACGCTCGTGTCGAGGAGCTCCGCCACCTCGCTCGCCTTCCATCGCAGCACCTCGCGCAGGATCAGCACGGCCCGCTGGCGGGCCGGGAGATGCTGGAGCGCGGCGATGAACGCGACCCGGATCGACTCGCGCGACTCCGCCACATCGGCAGGGTCCTCGGTGGCGGGCAGGGCGCGCCCGTCCGGGATGGGCTGGATCCACTTGCTCTCGGGCAGGCGGGGGCC
>DATFXK010000163.1:0-6541 GCA_035316005.1 Acidimicrobiia bacterium
CTCGCGAAAGAGGTATGCCGTGACGCGAAAAGGCGGTCTGGGTAAAGGGCTCGGCGCCCTGATCCCGGCCGGCGCGGCCGAGGGCCTCGGCGCCGGCGGGTACCAGGAGCTGCCGGTCTCGACGATCCGGCCCAACCGGTACCAGCCGCGTGAGCACTTCGGCGAGGAGGAGCTGAGCGCGCTGGCGGATTCGATCCGCGAGGTCGGGGTGCTCCAACCGGTGCTGGTGCGCCCGGCCGACGACGGCTACGAGCTGATCGCGGGTGAACGTCGGTGGCGGGCCGCCCGGCGCGCCGGCCTCCAAGCGATCCCGGCCCTGATCCGGACCACCGACGACGCGTCCGCCCTCGAGCACGCGCTGGTCGAGAACGTGCATCGCGCCGACCTCAACCCGCTCGAGGAAGCGGCGGCGTACCAGCAGCTCATCGAGGACTTCCACCTCACCCACGAGCAGGTCGCGGCCCGCGTCGGGCGCAGCCGCGTCGCGATCACGAACACGCTGCGCCTGCTCCAGTTGCCGCCCGCGATCCAGAAGATGATCCAGGAGGACGCGCTCAAGGGCGGTCACGCCCGCGCGTTGCTCGGTACGCCCGACCGCGCCTTCCAGGAGCAGCTCGCACGGCGCATCGTCGGCGAGGGCCTGTCCGTACGGGCGGTCGAGGACGCGGTCCGGGCCCACGGCGAGGAGCCGAAGCGTGGCTCCGCCGCGCCGGGCCGGCTCCGTCCACCCGGCTTCCTCGAGCTCGAGGAGCTGCTCGGCGACTACCTCGAGACGCGGGTCAAGATCTCCGTGGGTGGGAAGCACGGCAAGATCACCATCGACTTCGCCGATCTGAAGGACCTCGAGCGGCTGTACCGCGTCGTGACCGGCGACCGTCAGCCCCGCGCCGAGACAGGCTGAAAGTCGCGTCAACGAGGGGTTGACGTCGGCGCCGGCGTCAACCTAGAGTTGACCACATGACGCCCGCCCCGTCGCTCGCCGAGCTCATCCAGACCGTCCACGACCGCAGCTCCGACCAGGACGCGCTGACCCGTGTCGCCGCCGCCGCCGAGGTCACGGGCGAGATCACGAACAAGGCCGATCTGCTCCTCGGCCACTTCGTCGCCGCGGCGCGGCAGGCGGGTTGCTCGTGGTCCGAGATCGGCGCCGCGCTCGGCGTCTCGAAACAAGGCGCCCAGCAGCGCTTCGTGGATCGCGACGACACGACGCCCGCCGACGACGTCGGTCTGCTCGTCCGGTACACGGCGCGGGCCCGGACCAGCGTCGCCCGCGCGCGACAGGAAGCTCGCGACATGGGCCACAACTACGTAGGGACCGAGCACCTGCTGCTCGGCATCCTCGTGGACTCCGAGGCGCTGTCGGTGAAGGTGCTGGACGCGCTGGGCGTGCCGCCGGACGCACTGCGCGAAGCGGTGGTCGCGGCGTCGGGTCCGCGCTCGCCGGACAACGGCACCGTGGCCGGCGCACCGTTCACGCCGCGTGCCCGGCGAGTGCTCGACCTCACCCGGGGCGAATCGCTCCGGCTCGGCCACAACTACGTCGGCACCGAACACCTGCTCCTCGCGCTCGTCGCCGAGGAGGACGGGATCGCGGGGCGCGTGCTGCGCGAGCAAGGGGTCGACGCGGAACGAGCCCGTGCCGAGGTCAGGCGCGCGCTCTCGGCCTACGTCTCCGGCGAACGGCGTTAGCTCTCGGGCTCCTCGCCGACGCCGCGACGCACGCCGCGCACGATCGCGCGGCTCACGTCGCCGGCCCGGGCGACGACGTTGCGCATCGCGGTGACGTCACCGCGTTCGACGAGCTCGCACACGACCGCCGCCATGCGCGTCTCGCGCAGGATGCCGTACGCCTTGCCGGTCGGCTCGGGTGCGGTCTGAAGGACGCTGCGCAACTCGCCCTGCACAGCGGTCGCGACCCGGAACCCCGCTTCCGAGCGGAACGTGCCCGACGAGAAATACGTGCACAGACACCCTCGGTCGGCGCCTCCGGCGCGCAGAGCGAGCACGAGCGCGGCGCCGAACCGGTTGGCCGCCGCGGCCGTCGTGCTGTCGTCGGACCCGGCGGAGTCCAGAAGGGCCCCGGCGCCTGCTTCGGCGAGGCCGCGGCACACGGCGTCACCCAACGCGTCGAACCCGGGCGCGGCCGTGATGAAGACGCGCCTCCCGCCCAGCCCGTGCGGGCCGCGGCGCAGCATCTCGCGTTCGCGCACACTCGCGACGGAACCGGCAGCAAGCTTCCCGACCCGACGCAGCGCGGCAACGGTCGTCCAGCCGCAGAAGCCGTCCGGCGCCAGCCCGACGTTGCGCTGGAACTCGGCCACGGCGACCGCGGTCTGCTCGCCCAGAATTCCGTCCTCACGACCGGCGTCGAACCCGAGCGCGTTCAGCTGACGCTGCAGCTCGGCGACGTCGTCGCCGCGCAGCATCGGCTGGCGGAAGTACAGAGTGCGATCCCCGAGCGTGAACCCGCTCTCGACCAGCGCCGCCCACGTCTGAGGACCGCACACCCCGTCGACGTCGAGGCGGCGCTGCTCCTGAAACGCGCGCACCGCGGCTTCGGTCGTGGCGCCGAACTCGCCGGGCTCGTCGGCCGACGTGTCGTGGCCGAGCACGGCGAGCCGCCGCTGCAGGTCGCGGACCGCTTCGCCGGCCGCACCCCGCTCGATCCCCGCCGCGGTCATGACCCCCGGCGGGCAAGCAGCGGCGTCAAGAGATGAATTCGGCGAGATCCTGGAGGAGCTGACCCTTGCCCTTGGCGCCGACGAGTCGCTTCACCGGCTCGCCCTCGTTGAACACCATCAGCGTCGGGATGCTCATGACGTTGTAACGCATCGCCGTCTGGGGGTTGTCATCGACGTTCAGCTTGGCAATGCGCAGCTTGCCCTTGTGCTCGGTCGCGATCTCCTCGAGGGTCGGGGCGATCATCTTGCAGGGGCCGCACCACTCGGCCCAGAAGTCGATGAGCACGGGCGTGTCGGCGCCTCCGACGGTCTCGTCGAAGGTGTTGTCGGAGAGATGCGTGATGTCGGCGCCCACGGGGGTCCTTTCCGCCAGGGTCGGTCGAGTGTAGCTACGGGGTAGAACCGCGCCGGGACTTCGGCAATTCCGCGCCGTCAGGCTTGCGCGGCGGCGTGGCGGCGGGCTTCGATCCAGCGCTCGGCCTCGATGGCCGCCATGCAGCCGGTCCCGGCCGCGGTCACGGCCTGGCGGAACACGTGGTCGGCGACATCGCCTGCCGCGAACACGCCGTCGACCGACGTGGCGGTGGACCCGGCTACCGGCAGCACGACGTAGCCGTTCTCGTCCAGGTCGACCTGGCCTTCGAACAGCTTCGTGTTGGGATCGTGGCCGATGGCGACGAACAGTCCGCCGACGTCGAGCTCGGACCTGTCGTCGGTCAGGGTGTCGCGCAGTTGGACGGAGCTGACCTGGCCGTCGCCGCCGACGTCGGTCACCACGGAGTTCCAGCGGAAGTCGATCTTCGGGTTGGCGAAGGCGCGGTCCTGCATGATCTTCGACGCCCGCAACTCGTCCCGCCGGTGGATCACGGTGACGTGACTGGCGAACTTCGTGAGGAAGAGCGCCTCTTCGATCGCGCTGTCACCACCACCGACGACGGCGATGTCCTTCTCGCGGAAGAAGAACCCGTCGCACGTCGCGCAGGTGGACACCCCATGGCCGAGCAGCTGTCCCTCCGAGGGCAGCCCGAGCATGCGGGCCGACGCCCCCGTGGAGATGATCAGCGCCTCGGCGCGGTACTCGGTGCTCCCGACCCATGCGCCGAACGGCGAGGCCGACAGGTCGACCCGGTCGACGTCGGCGGTCACGAACTCGGCTCCGAAGCGCTCCGCCTGCTCACGGAACTTCATCATGAGCTCCGGGCCGAGGATGCCGTCCGGGAAGCCGGGGTAGTTCTCGACGTCCGTCGTCAGCATCAGCTGCCCGCCGGCCTCGGCGCCTTCGATCACGATCGGCCTGAGGTCGGCGCGGGCGGCATACAGCGCGGCGGTGAGGCCGGCAGGGCCGGATCCGACGATGACGAGATCGCGTACGTCGTTCATGGAGCGGTTCCCGGGGTCATTCCGGCGGCGGAACCGTCGTCCTCCGCGCCCAGCAGAACGCACCGGCGATGACGAAGATTCCGCCGAAGATCAGGTACGTGGCCCAGACTCCAGCCGGGACGTAGACGTCGACCAGCCGGAAGAGCCCGATCGAGACGATCGTCAGCGCGGTGAGGACGAAGAACGCCGTCAGGAGCCCGAAGACGATGGCCCGGGTGACGTTCTGCGCCGGGACGACGGTCCGGTCGCGGACCGTCGCGACGACCCGCTCGATGTTGTCGACCGCGTCGGTCGTCCAGTCGTCGCTCATGACTCCTCGCCGGTGTGAGAACCCGGTGAGCGTACCCGGGAGGGCGTCGCAGGAGGCGCCTCAGCTCAGGTCGCCGACCGAGACCGTCAGGCACGTCCGCGTGGCGAGGAGCTCCACCGTGGAGTGGTCGCCATTCGCCGGCAGGAGCAGGACGAGGACGGGTCGGCCGCGGTAAGTGCCGGTCCCGTAGGCGCTCGGCGTCGGGTCGCCGGCGGCCGCTCCGGCGAGGCAGGCGGGCGCGGCGGCGCGAGCCGACGCGGGCGGCTGGTCCAGCCGCGCCCGGACCTCACGCCGGAGGGTGCCGGCGTTCGACACGTTGCCGAGGTCGCCCAGATCCCGGATGCCGGCGGCGGACTCGGCGCTCGAGGACGCGTCGGGCGGGGTCGCGTTGCCACCCGGGGTCGCGGCCTTCGGCGCCGGGGCCCGGACGGCGCGGTCGGTGCCGCCGCCGTCCCGACCGACGAACGCCAAGACGCCGACGCCCAGGAGCACGAGCGCGACCAACGCGGCGGCGACCGCCACGAGGGCGCGCGCCGGCCGCCACGACGCAGCCGCCGGTCGGGCCTCTTCCACGGCGTGGGACACGAGACGACGGCGCGTGGCGTCATCGAGGGGCGGCACCTCTAGGAGCGATGCCAGCTCGTCGTCGCGTTCGTCGGGTGTCGGCTCGTCGGTCATGGTTCGGTGGGTGTCGTCTGGGCAGTAGGACGCTCCCGCCGCCGGTCCGGGTTCCCGAGCGCCTCCGCGAGCGCGGCGCGTCCGCGGGCGATGCGCGACCGCACGGTCCCCAGGGGCACTCCGAGCACGTCGGCGATCTCCGCGTAGTCGAGGTCGCCCAGGTCACGAAGGACGACGGCGACGCGGAACTCCTCTGGCAGGGCGGCGAGCGCGGCGTCGATGTCGATGCGGGCGCCCACGGCGTCCTCGGGTGACGTGTCGCCCGTGCGCTCCGGCGGCATCTCGACCGGCCGCGGGCGGCGCGCCATGCGCCTGCCTTCGTCGAGGGCGGCGTTGGTCGCCACCCGATACAGCCAGGTCGTGAACGTCGAGCGGCCGTCGAACGCGACGATGCCGCGCGCGATCCCGATCAGCGCCTCCTGGGTCGCGTCGAGCGCGTCCTCCCGGTTTCCGAGCACACGCCGGCAGATGGCGTGGACGCGATCGGCGTGCCGCTCCAGCAGCGTCTCGAGCGCGCGCTCGTCGCCTGCTCGTGCGCGCGTGACGAGCGGGTCGTCGCTATCGCGCCGCGTCAGCGACCCTCGACCTTGACGTCACCGATCTGGAGCTTGTCGGTCTCGGGCAGTTGGGTGCACCAGATGAGCACGTACTGCCCGCGCGTCCTCTGGAGCGCGAACGTGTTCACGGCCGGGAGGCCGTCGCCGCCCGCTCGTGCCGGACCCCAAGCCGCGAGCGTGTCGCCGGGCTGGTCTGCGACGTAGATCTGGGCACTCCAGCCGTCCTCGAGCGTCGTCACGACGATGGACGAGATGTCGTGCGCCGCGTCGAGCTGCACCCACAGGCCGACGCCCGACTTGGCGTTGCCGAAGTTGCGGTTGGCGTAGCTCTCGGTCTGCCATGTCGTGCGAGGGTCGCCGTCGATCGCGAAGCGAGTCTCGTCGGGGTGCTCGCTCCCGTCCCCGGGGGCAGGGTCGAAGTCGCGGGCCGCGACGATCGGCAGCGCACGGCTGGCGGCCCCCGCCTTGGCGGCCGGCCCGGCGTCGTCCGACGAGGTCGCGAGCAGGTAGGCGGCGGCGCCGCCGGCACCGAGGAGCGCAAGGACGAGGAGCAGCCACGGCCACCATCGCCGGCGTCGGGGCGTCGCCGCGGGTGCGTGTGCGGGTGCTGCCGGCGGCGGCGCGGCCGGCGACGGAGCGCCGACCTGCGTGCGCTCGAAGTCCGGCGGGTCGGGCGCGGGACGGGGAGGAACGAGCGGGCCGGTCGGCGCGGTGTCGCGGCCGGGGGAGAGCGCGTCCTTGAACGCTTTCGCCGACGGGTACCGGTAGTCGGGGTCGCGAGCGAGGCTGCGCGCCACCACGTCCTCGAGTGGACGCGGGACCTCGGGTCGAACGCTGCGGACCGGCTCGGGCGCGTTCGTGAGCCGGGCGACGGCCGTCGCCATGTCGGTGTCGCCGCTGAACGGCGCGCGCCCGGCCAACATCTCGTAGAGGAT
>DATFXK010000164.1:0-7409 GCA_035316005.1 Acidimicrobiia bacterium
CGCGTTCCTCGGTTACGGCGAGATGGGACTCAACCCGCTCCTGTCGCCGGTGAACGTGTCGATCGCGGTGTGGCCGTGGGGCACGTACCTCGGCGACGAGGCGCTCAGGCACGGCGTGCGCATGAAGGTGTCGTCGTGGCGACGCATGGACTCGAACGTGAACCCGGTGGCCGCCAAGGGCACCGGCATCTACATCAACTCGAGCCTCGCCAAGGTGGAGGCGCTGAAGTCGGGCTACGACGAGGCGATCCTGCTCAACACGCACGGGTTCGTCGCCGAGTGCACGGGCGAGAACGTGTTCGTCGTAAAGGAGGGCCGGCTGATCACGCCCCCGCTGTCGTCGGGCGCGCTCGAGGGCGTTACGCGCGACTCGGTGATGACCATCGCCCGCGATCTCGGGTACGAGGTCCGGGAGGAGAACCTGCTCCGCACGGACCTCTACTGCGCCGAGGAGGCGTTCCTCACCGGCACCGCGGCGGAGATCGTCCCGATGCGGTCGGTCGACGACCGGGAGATCGGCGAGCCGGGTGAGATCACCCGCAAGATCCAGGAGACCTATTTCGCCACCGTCCACGGCGAGGTCCCGCAGTACAAAGAGTGGTTGGAATATGCCCGCGAATAGCGTCACAACACACGGCCCCAGCAGCGTCGAGATCTACGACACGACGCTGCGCGACGGCGCGCAGCTCGAAGGCATCTCGCTCACCGTCGACGACAAGCTCCGCATCGCCGAGCAGCTCGACTGGCTCGGTGTCCACTACGTCGAGGCGGGCTGGCCCGGCGCCAACCCCAAGGACGACGAGCTCTTCCGGCGCATCCCCCACGAGCTGAGGCTCCGGACGAGCAAGGTCGTAGCCTTCGGGTCCACCCGGAGGGTGAAGGGCAAGGTCGACTCGGACGACACGTTGCGCCAGCTCCTCGAGTCCGGCACCGAGGCCGTCTGCATCGTCGGGAAGTCGTGGGACTACCACGTGACCGAGGCCCTCCAGACCACACTCGACGAGGGTGCGGCGATGGTTGCCGACTCGGTCGAGTTCCTCCGGGGCAACGGCCGACAGGTGCTCTTCGACGCCGAACACTTCTTCGACGGCTACCGCAGCAACCCCGAGTTCGCGCTGCGTGTGCTCGAGGGCGCGGCCCAGGCGGGCGCGTCGCACCTCGTGCTGTGCGACACGAACGGCGGGACGCTCCCGCACGACGTCGAGCGGGTCGTGCGCGAGGTCGTGGACTACTTCGGCGACGACGTCGCCGTCGCCGTGCACCTCCACGACGACGCCGGCACCGGTGTCGCCAACGCTCTGGCCGGCGTGCGCGGCGGCGCGACGCAGGTGCAGGGGACGATCAACGGGTACGGCGAGCGCACCGGGAACTGCAACCTCACCGCGATCATCCCGAACCTCACGCTGAAGATGGGGATCGAGACGATCCCGCGCGATCGGCTCGAACGTCTTACACCCGTCGCGCACCACATTGCTGAGCTCGTGAACATGGCACTCAACCCGCAGGCGGCGTACGTGGGCTCCTCGGCGTTCGCGCACAAGGGCGGGATCCACGCCAGTGGAATTGCGCGGCGCTCGGACGCATACGAGCACGTGAACCCCGAGTCCGTCGGCAACCGGACCCATGTCGTCGTCTCGGAGCTCGCCGGGCGCAGCAACCTGGCCATCAAGGCGAAGGAGCTCGGGGTCGAGCTCGACGGCCCGCAGCTCAGCGAGGTCATCGACACGCTCAAGAGGCTCGAACACGAAGGCCACCATTTCGAGGTCGCGGACGCCTCGCTCGAGCTGCTCATGCGGCGGGCGTCGGGCTGGAAGCCGGAGTGGTTCGACGTCGAGTCGTGGGAGGTGATCGTCGAGGACGACCCCGGCGAGGGGCGCCTGTCGACGCGCGCTGTCGTCGAGGGGAACGTCGGCGACGAGACCTTCGAGGAGACCGCACGGGGGAACGGTCCGGTGAACGCGCTCGACCAGGCGCTTCGCAAGGCGCTCAACGGGCGCTGCCCGGGCCTCGCGGCCATCCACCTGACCGACTACAAGGTGCGGATCCTCGACACCGCCAAGGGCACCGGCGCTGTCACGCGCGTGCTCATCGACAGCACGGACGGCGAGCACGACTGGACCACCATCGGCGTGGGCGAGAACATCATCGAGGCGTCGTGGCGGGCGCTCGAGGACTCCCTCGTGTACGGCTTGCTGCGGGCCGAGCTGCGCGGCTAACCAGCGACCCGTGCCCACCGATCCCTTCGTCCCCGAACGTCTCGAAGACGAGCCGCGCCAGGAGCCGAACCTTCCCCCCGGCGTGAAGATGCCGCCAGCCCGGAGCTGGGTGGCGAACCGGCCCGGCGACATCCCGGCCGGCTGGCCGAGCGGCAAGCTGCTCGGCTCGCCCGGCCCCAACATCGGCTACGCGCTCACACTGGCCAACCGCGCCCGCGACCGCTTCGCGCTTGCCCCGCACGAGCACCCCGAGGACGCGATCGCGGTCGTCGCCGAGACCGCCATGCGGCGCGCCGCCCTCTTCGGACGCGCCCCCGTCATGCCCGACGTCGAGTTCGGGATGCAGATCTTCGGCTACCGCGGCGACGCCGCTCGTGACTTCGTCGAATGGCGCGTGCGCGCCGTCAAGGACGCGCAGCACGACTACTACGAGCGCCGCGCCCTCGTCGACGCCATCCCGGTCGACGTCCTGCGCCTCGTGCCCGCCGCGTTGCCCGGCCACCTGCAGGAGGCACGCGACGCCCTCCGCGCCGGCGTGCACGACGAGCTCTGGGAGTACACGCCAGAACCCTGACTACCATGTCAGGTTGTGAGCGCCCCGAGCTTCTTGCTCTCCGAGGAGCACGAGGAGTTCCGGGGCGCGTTGCGCCGGTTCGCCGAGAAGGAGATCGCCCCCCACGCGGCCGAGGCCGACGAGCGGGAGGCGTACCCGCAGGCGAGCATGGCCGCCCTGCGGGACTCCGGCTTCGTGCGGGCGCTGTATCCCGCAGAGCACGGCGGCGACGCCGGCGACCTCCTGACGGCGGCGCTGGTTATCGAGGAGGTCGCCCGGGCCTGCGGGTCGAGCGCGCTCACTGCACTCGTGACCCGAACCGGCGTCACGGCGCTCATGGTCCACGGGACGCCGGAGCTCCGGGACCGGGTGCTCCCGCCCGTCGTGGCCGGGGAGCAGCAGGCGAGCTACTGCCTCTCGGAGCCCAACGCCGGGAGCGACGCGGCGTCGATGACGACCCGTGCCGTCCGCGACGGCGACCAGTGGGTGCTGAACGGGCGCAAGGCCTGGATCACCAGCGCCGGTGTCTCGGACGTCTACACCGTGTTTGCCAAGACCGACCCCGCCGCCGGCAGCCGCTCGATCAGCGCCTTCGTCGTCGAGCACGACGGGGCCGGGCTCTCGATCGGCAAGCTCGAGCACAAGATGGGCCTACGCGGCTCGCCCACGGGCGAGGTCGTGCTCGAGGACGTCGCCGTGCCCGCCGGCAACCTCATCGGCGAGCAGGGCCGCGGCTTCCATTACGCGCTCGAGGCGCTCGACCGGTCCCGCCCGATTATCGCCGCCCAGGCCATCGGGCTCGCCCAGGGTGCGCTCGACGTCGCCGGCGCCTACATCCTCGAACGGCGCCAGTTCGACCAGCGCATCGCCGATTTCCAGGGCGTCCAGTTCATGCTCGCCGACATGGCGACGCAGCTCGAGGCGGCCCGCCTGCTCGTCTATTCGGCGTGCGCACGCGTCGACGCCGGCGCGACGGGGATCACGAAGGCCTCGTCGATGGCGAAGCTGTTCGCCACGGACACCGCCATGCGCGTGACCACTGACGCGGTGCAGCTGCTGGGCGGTGCGGGCACGACGCGCGAGTTCCCCGTCGAGCGGATGATGCGCGACGTCAAGATCACCCAGATCTACGAAGGCACGAACCAGATCCAGCGGGTGGTGATCGCCCGCAAGCTCCTCGACGAGCTGACGACCGGCACGTAGCCGGTTCGCGCGACCCTCGGCCCTACACTCAGACGCTCATGGCCGACGCCCCGCGGGTGCGGTTCTCACCCGCTCCCACCGGCTCCCTCCACGTCGGCGGCGCGCACACTGCCCTGTTCAACTGGCTGTTCGCGCGCCACACGGGCGGGGAGTTCGCGCTCCGCATCGAGGACACCGATGTCCCTCGGTCGCGGCCGGAATGGGTCCAGGGCATCCAGGACGCGCTCGGTTGGCTGGGCCTGGACTGGGACGACGGCCCGATGCTTCAGAGCACGCGCTTCGACCGGTACCGCGCCGCCGCCGGTCGCCTGCTCGCCGAGGGCCGCGCCTACGAGTGCTACTGCACAGAGGAAGAGGTGCGGGCGCGCAACGACGCCGCCCGGGCCGCCGGTCGCGCCCCCGGCTACGACGGGCACTGCCGCGACCTCGGCCCCGAGCAGCGGGCGGCGCTCGCCGCCGAAAGCCGGCCCCGATCCGTCCGGTTCCGGACGCCCGACCAGGGCACGAGCGCCTTCGAGGACCTGATCCGGGGTGAGATCAGCGTCGAGTGGTCCACGATCCCCGACTTCGTCATCGTCCGATCCGACGGCACGCCCCTGTTCTTCCTCGCCAACGCCGTCGACGACATCGACATGCAGATCACCCACGTGATCCGGGGCGAGGACCTGCTCGACACGACGCATCGGGTGCTCGCCCTGCGGGAGGCGCTCGGCGCGATCGATCGACCCGCCTACGCCCACCTCCCCCTGATCGTCGGCGCCGACCGGGCCAAGCTCTCGAAGCGCCATGGTGCCGTGGCCGTCGAGGAGTTCCGCGACTCCGGCTATCTCCCCGAAGCCGTTCTCAACTACCTGGCGCTCCTCGGGTGGGGGCCCGAGGACGGCCGGGAGATTCTCGAGCGGGACGAGATCGTCCGGGAGTTCGACCTCGCCGGGGTCGTCCATTCGCCCGCCTTCTTCGACCACCAGAAGCTGGACTGGATGAACGGCGAATGGATCCGGCGCGTCGACCTCGACGACCTCGAGCGCCGGGCCCGGCCCTTCGCCGAGGAGCGCTTCGGCGAGAGCCTCGACGTCGAGGCGTTCCTCGGGGCGCTGCGCATCGGTCAGGAACGTGCCGTCACCCTCGTGTCGTTGGTGGAGCAGATGGACTTCCTGTTCGTCGACGAGCAGGAGCTCGTGCTCGATCCGGCGTCGTGGGAGCGGCTCGAGAAGGCCGAGCGGGCGGGCGAGATCCTCGACGCCGTGATCGAGCACGTCGAGAGCTGCCCGTGGAACAGCAGTGAGGATCTCGACATCCGACCCGTGTTCGAGAAGTTCGGCATCAAGCCTCGAAAGGCCATGCACGTGATCTACACCGCCGTCGAAGGCCGCGCCGCCGGACTCCCACTGTTCGATTCGATGTACCTACTCGGGCGCGACCGGACGCTCCGTCGCCTGCGCGCCGCCCGGGAGCGTTTCGGGAGCTCCTGACGGCGGTGACGGTCAATTGGAGGATCGTCCGGCGCGTCGGGCTCGTCGTGCTCCTCGCCGCCGTCCTCTACTACGTCGTCACGCTCGTGCAGGTGTGGTGGGAGGCCCGTCAGGACGACACCCGCCGCTCGGACGGGATCGTCGTGCTGGGCGCGGCGCAGTACAACGGCACGCCCTCGCCGGTGTTCAAGGCACGCCTCGACCACGCCGCCGATCTGTACGACGAGCACGTCGCGCCATTGGTCGTCGTGACCGGTGGGAAGCAGACCGGCGACATGTTCACGGAAGCGACATCCGGTGCGAACTACCTGCACGAGAAGGGCATCCCCGACGGCGCGATCCTGCGCGAGACGACGAGCCACACGTCCTGGGAGTCGCTCGCGGCGGCGGCCCGTGTGCTCCGAGCCCGCGGCGACCAGCACGTCGTGCTCGTCTCGGATCCCTTCCACGCGTTGCGCATCCGGTCGATCGCGAGCGAGCTCGGCCTCGAGGCCGTGACCTCCCCGACACGCACGAGCCCGATCACGGGCTTCGAGGAGTGGCGGCGCTTCCTGAGCGAGGCGCTGGGAGTGGCCGCAGGACGGATCGTCGGGTTCGGTCGCCTCGCCCGGGGCACGAACCGGGTGGGGAGGCTCGTGCCCGGACTCGGTACGATGGCGCTTCCTTCGGGGGTGGTGTAATCGGCAACACAACAGGTTCTGGCCCTGTCGTTGGGGGTTCGAGTCCTCCCCCCCGAGCCCGGAGCAAATCACCCCGGCCCCGTCGTCTAGTGGCCTAGGACGCCGCCCTCTCAAGGCGGTAACACGGGTTCGAATCCCGTCGGGGCTGCACCGCGAAGACCCGGCCTCAATGGCCGGGTCTTCCGCGTTTTGCCTGGTCAAACGCCCGTTTCGCAGCACATCGCGCACCCGGTCACCACTCGACGACCGGCTGACCGGCGCGCACCCGGAGCGTGCACGGCATGCCCACGAGATCGAGCGCGTCGCGCGGCGCGCCGGTTGCGCGCACGGACACGACGTCACCCTTGTGCGCGCCCGTCGTGATCGTCAGGTCGAGCGCGATCGAACCGTCGTCGCGCATCTCGGCCCACACGACGAACGCGTCGTACACCCCGTCATCGAGCGGTATATCCACCAATTGCATGGTCGCGCGGGTTACGGTGTTCGACACGGACTCACATTGCGCGAAGTGTCGGCGCGGTCGATGCGTTTTGCGCACTGCACCGCCGTCAATGTGTGTTCGAGGGGCGGTATGTGTGCACTCAGAGCTTGCTCTTGACGCGCGTGTCGTTCAGAATTGTTGGAAATGCTTGAAATTGCGATCGGGATGGGTTGAACTTTCTCAGATACCCGGCCGCAAATTCGGAGGTTGGTGTGAACAAGTCAGAGCTCGTCGATGCAGTTCACTCGGCGGCAGGTGGTGTCGACAAGAAGGACGTTGCATCCGTCGTCGACAGCCTCATCGATGTCGTCCAGAGTGCTGTTGCTCGCGGCGACAAGGTCACGGTTCCCGGTTTCGGCGCTTGGTCGCGCACCGAGCGTGCGGCGCGCACTGGTCGCAATCCGCGCACCGGCGAGCCCGTTCAGATCGCGGCATCCAAGGGCGTGAAGTTCTCGGCCGGAGCCGGCTTCAAGTCCGCCGTGAACAAGTAGAGATGCCCGGCGAAAGCAGCCGATCGTCTTTACCGAAAATATTCCCGACGAAAGGTGGTGACCGTGCCTCCGGCGAAGAGACGTACAGCACGGAAATCAGCTAGGAAGACAGCACGCAAGCCGGCGAAGCGGCGCACGACGACGCGTCGCCGGACGACACGCAAGTCGACGGCACGGAAGCCGGCGAAGCGGCGGCGTAAGGCTGCTGCGAAGAAGGCGCCGGTCAAGCGTCGTCGTCGCAAGGCTGCGGCGAAGAAGGCGCCGGTGAGGCGTCGTCGTCGCAAGGCAACCGCCAAGAAGGCCCCCGCCAAGC
>DATFXK010000165.1:0-10844 GCA_035316005.1 Acidimicrobiia bacterium
GCCGACGACTACGTGACCAAGCCGTTCGGCATGGACGAGCTTCTCGCGCGGGTGCGGGCCGCACTGCGCCGGAGGGGCCCAGCCGAAGAAGAGGCGGTCGTCCAGACCCGGGACTTCACGATCGATCTCAGTGCGAAGAAGGTGCGGCGCGACGGGGAGGAGGTCCGCCTCACCCCCACCGAGTGGCACCTCGTCGAGGTGCTGGTGCGCAACCGGGGCCGCCTCGTCGGCCAGACACAGCTGCTGCAGGAGGTGTGGGGTCCCCAGTACCACGACGAGACCAACTATCTGCGTGTCTTCATGGCCCAGGTCCGCCGCAAGCTCGAGCCCGAGCCCGGCCGCCCCCGGTACTTCATCACGGAGCCCGGCATGGGCTACCGCTTCGAGATCGGGCAGGGCGCTCCCGACGCCGGTTGAGCTCCTAGTCCTCGCTGACGGCCCGATGGAGCTCGGCGGCCTCGGCTTCGGCGTCGGCGGGCGACAGGGCGGCGGCGCTGCGGTTCCGCCGGCGCTCCCGCAGCGCCTCGATCACCGGAGGCAGGATCGACAGCACGATGATGACGGCGATGATCGGCAGCAGGTACTTGTCGACGCTGTTCGCGCCGATCACCTCGCCGAGCATGTAGCCGGCGACCGTCACGCCGACGCCCCAGATGAAACCCCCGACGACGTTGTAGGTCGTGAACGTCCGCCGGCTCATCTCGCCGACGCCGGCGAGCACGGGTGCGAACGTGCGCACGATTGGCACGAAGCGCGCGAGCAGGACCGTCTTCGGCCCGTGCTTCTCGAAGAACTCCTTCGTGCGATCGACGTACTTCTGCTTGAAGATGCGCGAATCGGGGCGGCGGAAGAGCGGTGGTCCCGCACGACGACCGATCGTGTAACCGACTTGGTCGCCGATCACCGCGGCGAGGAAGCAACCGAGCGCAATCACCGCGATGTTGAGGTTGCCTTGTGACGCCAGGATGCCGGCGGCGAATAGCAACGAGTCACCGGGCAGGAAGAACCCGATGAGCAGTCCCGTCTCCGCGAAGATGATGAGGAAGAGCCCGATCGTGGCCCAGGGGCCGAATGATTCGAGGAGATCCCTGGGATCGAGGCTCAGTGCCGCCAGGAGCATGGCTCGACACGATAGACAAGTCGGGACCCGGGGAGTGACCCGGGGCAGGCGATCGGGGAATGTTTGACACGGGTACCCGGTTCGTGGCACCACGGTGAGGCCGACTGCCCCCGGTTGGCCTGTTCGCAACCGCTCCGACGAGGATTTCGCACGTGCCCAAGCCGCTCGTAATCGTCGAATCTCCGGCGAAGGCCCGCACCATCGCGGGCTATCTCGGCGCGGGGTACGTCGTGCAGTCGAGCGTCGGCCACATCCGCGACTTGCCGAGCAACGCGAGCGAAGTACCGAAGAAGTTCAAGGGCACGGACGCCGGTCGTCTCGGCATCGACGTCGAGAACCAATTCGAGCCGATCTACGTCGTCCCGAAGAAGAAGAAGGACGTCGTCAAGGAGCTGAAGGACGCGCTCACCGACGCCAGCGAGCTCTACCTCGCCACCGACGAGGACCGCGAAGGCGAGGCGATCTCGTGGCACGTGCTCGAGGTGCTCGGCCCGGACGTGCCGGTGCGGCGAATGGTCTTCCACGAGATCACCCGCAACGCCATCGAGGAGGCGATCCAGAACTGGCGTGAGCTCGACATGAAGCTGGTCGACGCGCAGGAGAGCCGCCGGATCCTCGACCGACTGGTCGGCTACGAGATGTCGCCCGTCCTCTGGAAGAAGATGATGCCGCGCCTGTCGGCGGGCCGGGTCCAGAGCGTGGCGACCCGCCTCGTGGTCGAGCGGGAGCGGGCCCGGATGGCGTTCCGGGCCGCCGAGTACTGGGACCTCGAAGGCGAGTTCGTACCGGCCGGCGACGACGGGGCCACGTTCCCGGCCACCTTGATCGAGCTCGACGGGAGCAAGGTAGCCGGCGGCCGGGACTTCGACCCCGCCACCGGGCAGGTCGCCGCCGGCGCCCGCGGCGGCGAGCCCGTCGTCCACCTCCAGCAGGGCGAGGCCGAGGCACTGGTCGAGCGGCTCCGGGATGTGGGCTACGAGGTCTCCTCGGTCGAGTCGAAGGCGTTCACCGAGCGGCCGAAGGCGCCCTTCACGACCTCCACGCTCCAGCAGGAAGCGGGGCGCAAGCTGCGGTTCTCGGCCGGCCGCACCATGCGCGTTGCCCAGGGCCTGTACGAGCGCGGGTACATCACCTACGCGCGCACGGACTCGACAAACCTGTCCGACCAGGCGATCACCGGCGCGCGCGAGCAGATCCGCAGCCTGTACGGCGACGAGTACCTCCCCGACGCGCCGCGGACGTACCAGAGCAAGGTGAAGAACGCGCAGGAGGCGCACGAGGCGATCCGTCCCGCCGGCGAGCGCATGCGCGGCCCCGATGAGGTGCGCGGCGAGCTCGGCACCGACGAGCGCCGTCTGTACCAGCTGGTGTGGATGCGCACGCTCGCGTGCCAGATGACCGACGCCCGCGCTCGGCGCGTGTCGGTCCGTCTGTCGGCGACGTCGACCGCGGGGGAAGCCGCCGTGTTCGCGGCGTCGGGAAAGTCGTACGAGTTCCTCGGGTTCCGGCGCGCGTACGTCGAGGGAGCGGACGATCCCGCCGCCGAGCGCGAGGACGCCGAGTCGCCGATGCCGCCGCTCGCCGAGGGCGACGCCATTCGCTGCGACGCGCTCGCGGCCGCCGGCCACAGCACGCAGCCACCGGCGCGCTACACCGAGGCCAGCCTCGTGAAGGAGCTCGAGGAGCGCGGCATCGGTCGCCCGTCCACCTACGCGTCGGTGATCCAGACGATCACGCACGAACGTGGCTACGTGTGGAAGAAGGGCACCGCGCTCGTGCCGTCGTGGACGGCGTTCGCCAAGCTCCAGCTGATGGAGCGCTACTTCCCGCACCTCGTCGACTACGACTTCACCGCCACGATGGAGGAGGAGCTCGACCTCATCGCCAACGGCGAGAGCGAGCCGGAGCACTGGCTGCGCGACTTCTATTTCGGGAACGGCCAGCGGGGCCTCAAGGAGCTCGTCGGCGAGGAGCACCTCGCCGAGATCGATCCGCGCGAGGTCAACACGATCGAGATCGGGAAGGACGACGACGGCCGCAAGATCAACGTGCGCGTCGGCAAGTTCGGCCCCTACCTCGAACGCGAGGACGAGCGGGCGTCGCTCGCCGAGGACATCCCACCCGACGAGCTCACCGTGGACCTCGCCGCCGAGCTGTTGGCGCGCGCGGCCGAGGGCCCGCAGAAGCTGGGCACGGATCCGGAGACCGGCCTCGAGGTGATCGCCCGCGACGGCCGCTACGGCCCGTACGTGCAGCTCGGCGAGCTCGTCGACGGCGAGGAGAAGCCGAAGACGGCGTCGCTGCTGTCGTCCATGAGCCTCGACACGATCACGTTCGAGGACGCGCTGAAGCTCTTGCGCCTGCCGAGGGACGTGGGCACTGACCCGGAGGGCCACAAGATCACGGCCCACAACGGCCGCTACGGCCCGTACCTGAAGAAGGGGAAGGAGAGCCGAAGCCTCGAGACCGAGGACGAGATCTTCACGGTCACGCTCGAGCGCGCCCTCGCCCTCTTCGCCCAGCCCAAGCAGCACCGCCGGCGCACGAAGCCGCCCATCGCCGAGCTGGGCGAGCATCCCGACACCGGCGCTCCCGTGCGGGTGCTCGACGGGCGGTATGGCCCCTACGTCACCGACGGCTCGCTGAACGCGACGATTCCTCGCGGCACCGACCCGAAGTCGGTGAACCTCGAGGAGGCGGTCGAGCTCCTGCGCGAGCGGGAGGCCCGCGGCCCGGCCAAGCGCGCCCGGAAGTCGACCAAGAAGAAGTCGACCGGCACGAAGAAGAAGACGACGGCCAAGAAGAAGGCGGGTGGCACGCGCGCACGTACCGGCGGCGACGGCCGGCGGGCCAAGAAGCCTCCGGCCACCGCGGGGGAGGTCGTCGCGACCATGGAGGCGCCGCCCGTCGGCGCCGACGACGGGAACGGCCGCAAGGACGCGCCCGTCGCGCCCGATCGGGCGTAGGCGGGACCTGTCGGGGTCGGCGGCGCTACACCTAACCTGACCCCCGCAATGGCGGATCAGCCGGCACCGTTCATCCCCCCGTCCGCTGAAGAGACCGGCATACCGCCGGCGTTCTGGCGCGTCTTCGGCACCCGTTCGTTCTTCAAGCTCTGGGTGGCCCAGGTGGTGTCCAGCCTGGGCGACTGGATCGGGATCATCGCGATCCTGGCCATCGCGGCACGGGTGTCGGGCGGGTCGGGCGCCGCCGTGAGCCTCGTGATGGTCGCCCGGGTCGTGCCGGGGTTCTTCCTGGCGACGGTCGGCGGCGTCATCGTCGACCGGTTCGACCGCCGCCGCGTCATGATCGCATGCGACTTCGGCCGGGCCGGGCTCCTCGCGCTGCTGCCGTTCGTCGACAGCCTCCTCGGGCTCGTGCTGATCTCGTTCGCGCTCGAGATCCTGTCGCTGCTCTGGGGACCGGCGAAGGACGCGTCGATCCCCAACCTCGTCGACCAGGAGCACCTGACGTCGGCGAACTCCCTCGGGCTCGTCGCCGCCTTCGGGACGTTTCCCCTCGCGTCCGCCTCGTTCGCGGTGCTCGCCGTCGTGGCACAGTGGCTCGGCGGGTTCAGCGTCTTCTCGTCGCTGGAGCGCGAGTTCGTCGCGTTGTGGGTCGACGGCCTGACGTTCCTCGTGTCCGCGCTGATCATCTGGCGGCTGCCGATCCCGCGGACGTATGACCGCAAGGGCGAGCGTGTCGACTGGACGGCCACGTTCCGCGACATCGCCGACGGGGTCCGCTTCATCCGGCAGAACCGTGTGATCCGTGGTGTGCTCATCGGGATCGGGGTCGGGCTCATCGGCGGCGCGGCGATGATCCCGCTCGGCCCGGTGTTCTCGCAGGAGGTCCTCGGTGGCGGGAGCGCCGAGTTCGGCGTGCTCATGACGGCGCTCGGGGTCGGCGCCGCGCTCGGCGTCGTGACCCTCGTCGCCATCCAAAAGCGGGTGCCGCGCGAGACCGTCTTCGGGTTCGCCGTCATGGGGAGTGGCGCCGCGCTCATCCTCGCCGCGACGACGTCGAGCCTCGTCCCCGCGGCCCTGCTGATCGTGACCGTCGGCGCTTGCGCCGGTGGCTCGTACGTCACCGGCTTCACCGTGCTCCAGGAGAACGTGAGCGACGAGCTACGAGGCCGAACGTTCGCCGCGCTCTACACCGTCGTCCGGCTATGCCTCCTGATCTCGCTGACCATCTCGCCTCTGTGGGCGGACTTCTGGGATCGCGTCTCGGGTGCGATCTTCATCGACCGTGCCGCGGAGATCGGCGGTGTCACGTACGCGCTTCCGGGCGTGCGGTTCGCTCTCTGGGGCGGGGGGCTCATCACGTTCTTCGCCGGGTTCGTGTCGTGGCGGGCCGTGCAGCGGGCCCACCGGCGCGAGGGCGATGCCGTCGCCTCCGGCGCGGTCCCCGAGCCGGGGGGATAGATGGGCGCGTTCATCGTGCTCGAGGGCGGCGACGCCAGCGGCAAGAGCACCCAGGCGCAGCTGCTCGTGGAGCGACTGCGCGGGCTCGGACGCGAGGTCGTCGAGACCTTCGAGCCCGGCGCGACGCCGGCCGGCGCCACCATCCGAGCTCTTCTGCTGGACGGTGACGGCGCCATCGACCCGACGACCGAGGCGCTCCTGCTCGCCGCCGACCGGGCGCAGGAGGTCGCCGACGTCATCCGGCCGGCGCTCGCGCGCGGCGCCGACGTGGTGAGCGACCGCTACGTCCCGTCGTCGCTGGCGTACCAGGGTGTCGGGCGCGGGCTCGGCGTCGACGAGGTCGACCGCATCAACCGCTGGGCGACCGGCGGCCTCGACCCGGATCTCGTCGTCGTGCTCGACGTCGACGACGAGATCGCAGAGTCCCGCCGCGCGGCGCCCGGCGACCGGCTGGAGCGCGCAGGCGCCGAGTTCCACGCCGCCGTCCGCAACGCCTACCGGAAGCTCGCCGGAGAACGCGGCTGGGTCGTGCTGGACGGCAATGCCGACGCGGGCACGGTCGCCAACCAGGTTTGGGACGTCGTGCGGGAACGCCTCGGTCTCTAGCGCGTCGAGCCCTGCGGAACGGGCGACGCCTGCGGAAGGGCTTCGATCGACTCGCGACATTCCCTGGCCTCGCGTCGCAACACGATGAGCAGCGCTGCGCCGACGCCGAACACGAGCAGTACGCCGGCACCGCCGAGGGACGCGTCGATGAAGAGCAGGTCGGCGACCGCGCCCCAGAGGAGCGCGCCGACGGGGGTCGCGACGGCCGTCACGAAGATGTAGAGGGACAGGACGTGGTGGCGGTGCGAGTCCGGCGACGAGGCTGGACCCCGCGAACGCGAGGCCGAACGAGGAGGCGACGATCGCGACCGTGAGCGCGACGTGGTCTGCTCGTACGCGACGAAGCCCATGCTCAGCCCGACCATCGTCGCCCCGGTGCGGGACAGCAGCGACGCCAGGAGCATCGGCGCCAATCCCGGGACCTGCCGGAAGGCGCTCGCTCGTTTGTCCCGAGGCTCCGCCATGCGGCCAGCCCCTTGCCCTCGGACGGACGCCAGTCGACCAAAGAGGTATCGACGCGGCGAGGCCGGCGCTGAAGGGCCAACGGCGCCGTAGATTGACCGTCGTGTGGGAACGGGTCGTGGCCCAGGAGCGTGCCGTCGGTCTGCTGCAGCGCGCCGCCGAACGCCCCGTGCACGCCTATCTCCTGGTGGGGCCGCGGGGATCGGGGCTCGAGGACGCCGCCCGCTGCTTCGCGGCCGAGGTCGTCTCGCCCGAGGACGACCAGCGCGTACAGGACCTCGTCGTACGAGGCATGCATCCCGACGTCGTCGAGTTCGAGCCCGAAGGCAACCAGATCCTCGTCGCGCAGGCGGAAGCGATCATCCGAGAGGCTCACCGCGCGCCGATCGAGGCCGAGCACAAGGTCGTCGCTGTGTTCGAGGCCGACCGGCTCAACGAGCAGGCGTCCAACAAGCTCCTGAAGACGATCGAGGAGCCGCCGGCGCGCAGCACGGTCGTCCTCGTGACCTCGTCACCCGACGAGCTGCTCGAGACGGTCCGCTCGCGGTGCCAGCGCATCGACCTGGCGCCCCTCCCGGAGGCGGCTCTCCGCGAAGCGCTCGTGCACGAACGCGCCGATCCCGAGGCGGCCGAGCTCGCGGCCCGACTCGCCGGCGGCCGTCTCGACCGCGGCCGGGCGATGCTGGGCGTGCTCGGCGACGTCCGACGCGCGTTCGTGACCGTCGCCGCGCAGCTGGACGGGACTGCCGGCTCGGCCATGCGGGGCGTCGACCACGTGACGTACGCGCTGCAGGAAGCCGTGGCCAGCCTCGACCGGCAGCACGAGATCGAGGTCGACGAGCTGGGCGCCGAGCTCGAGCGTGCCGGCTATCCGGAGCGGTCGCGGGCCGCGTTGCTCAAGCGGCAGGCCGAGCGGCACCGCCGCCAGCACCGCCGCGCCCGCACCGACCTGCTGCTCGAAGGCATCACCGCCCTCGAGTCCGTCTACCGCGACGTGCTCGCCGGTCCCGGCGCGCCCCGCCTCAACACCGACCAGCCCGTTCTCGAGCTGACGCCGCGAGCGTGCATGGAGGCCATCGACGCGTGTCGGGAGGCCCGCGAGGCGTTCGAGTTCAACCCGAACGAGAGCCTGCTGCTCGAGCGCCTCCTGCTCCGGCTCCCGGCGGCGAAGGCTACGTAAGGCCGAGCCTGCGGGCGCACCCCCATGCGCCCATCCCCACGCTCGACCGGATGCGCTCGGCGACGATGATCTGCTGCTCCCGAGTGGCCTGTCCCGCGTTCGGCGCGAACTGGCGTCCGCCGAACGAGTCCCAGGCGGAGTTCGAGAACCCGACGCCGCCCGAGAACGTCGGGCCTTGCATGCTCCAGTTGCCCTGTGTCTCGCAGGCGGCGATGGCGTCCCACATCGAATCCCGTCTCGACTTCTCGTTGAAGGCCTGTTCGAACGCGGCGCGCTCGGCCATCGACTGGGCGAACTGTTCGACAGCCCGGCGTGTCTCGACACGCTGGCTGGCAGCGATGAGCGACGGGTCGATGGCGGGCGCCGCGCGTCGGACCGGCGGCGACCCGTGGCCGCCGCCGGCCCCGGCGACGCCGAGCGGGGCGACGACCGCCACCGTGACGGCGGCCGCCCCTGCCCCCGAAGCCAGGGCGCGGAGATACAGGCGTCGCCTGGCTCGTCGCCGCGAACGTCGGCTCGAGCGGAGCGCGATCTCCCTCCTCTCGGAGGGCGCGGTGAGGCGGCGCACCGTTTGCGGAATTCGGGGAGTCTGGGCGCCCGGCGATCCGGCAAACCCCGAGATCTCGCCGCCGGCCGCAGGCGCCCGCCGTACACTCCACGGCTGCGCCGGGATAGCTCAGCTGGCAGAGCAGCTCACTCGTAATGAGCAGGTCAGGGGTTCGAGTCCCCTTCCCGGCTCTGGCGCTCCTGACTACGGCGAACGCGAGAGCCCCGAGGCGGGGCTTAGCACGGCGCTGTCTCGCCTCCTCACTCGCTGAACGTTCCGGCGAAAGGAATGGGCCGTGGCGCTCGGGCCGCGCTTCGGCTTCACGCGTTCGAGCGGCGTGCGCACGACGTGGCCGCGCGTTGTCGTGCCTATCCTGTTCTCAAGCGCGGAATGAGAGGCGGGAGGTACGCAATGGTTTCAGCGTACGTTCTCGTGTCGGTCGAGCCCGGAAAGAACCAAGAGGTCGTCGCGGCCCTTCGAGCGGTTGAGGGCGTCAAGCAGGCCCATGCATGTTGGGGCCAGCCGGACATCTTTGCGTTCGTGGAAGTCGGGGACGACAAGGCCCTCGTAGACACCGTTCTCGCGACAATCCAGGGCCTCCCGGGGATCCGCACGACAGAGACGCACGTCGTGGCGCCCGTATAACAGTCTCTGCCCTCCAGTGGCGCGGCGTGAAGCGACTCGTCTGGCCGCGGTGATGCCGAAACCAAAACCCGGCACGAGCCTGGGCTGACCGCACCATCCCGAGACTGCTCGACCCGCCCTCTTGGCACTCAGTGCGATTTCTCTTAAACTCAGATCGGAATTTCCGGGTTTGCTCGTGTTGAGCATGCTGGCACCCCAGGGTCGTGCCGGCGGCTTCGGGGTGCCTGAAACGGGAGAGTCCGCGAGGAGGCGCCATGACCGACTACGTGCACCCAGAGGGCCTCGTCGACACCGACTGGCTCGAGCAGCGCCTCGATGACGCGAGCATCCGCATCGTCGAGGTCGACGAGGACACTTCGGCCTACGAGAAGGGCCACATCCGAAACGCCGTCGGCTGGAACTGGACCACCGACCTCCACGATCCCCTCCGCCGCGACTACGTGGATCTGGAAAGCCTTAGTCGTCTCATGCAGCAGGCGGGCGTCGACTCGGATACAACCGTGGTGCTCTACGGCGGAAACAACAACTGGTTCGCCGCGTACTCCTATTGGCTGCTTCGCTACCTCGGCTTCGAGCAGGTGAAGCTGCTGAACGGCGGGCGCAAGAAGTGGGAGCTCGAGGGTCGGCAGCTCGTTGCCGATGTGCCGTTGTTCGCGCGCACTGAAGTGCGGGTCATCGGACCCATCCGCGGCGAGTTCCGCGCGCTGCGCGACGAGGTGCTGGGCAAGTTGGGCACGGTGCGCTTCGTCGACGTCCGATCGCCTGAGGAGTATCGCGGCGAGAAGCTGGCTCCCGATCACTTGCCCCAGGAGCAGGCCCAGGTGCCGGGCCACATCCCGGGGGCGGTGAACATCCCCTGGAGCAAGGCGGCCAACGACGACGGTACGTTCAAGTCGGCCGACGAGCTCCGGGCGCTGTACGGAGGCGAGGGGATCACGCCCGACCGGGGCGTGATTGCCTACTGCCGCATCGGCGAGCGCTCGGCGCACACCTGGTTCGTCCTCCACGAGCTGCTCGGGTATCCCGCGGTCGAGAACTACGACGGCTCGTGGACCGAGTACGGCTCCCTCGTCGGCGTGCCGGTCGAGCGATAGCCGTGGCGCGATTCGTCGCAGTCGCCAGGGCGGACGAGCTGCCGCCGGGCGCCGGGGCTAGTTGACCAGATAACTCGGCTCGTTAGGCTCCCAGCTCGCCAGCGTTTTCGCAGGTGGGCATAGCGCTATGGCGGATCCTGCTCGTAATGAGCAGGTCAGGGGTTCGAGTCCCCTTCCCGGCTCCAAACCGCGGTTTTCCTGCGGCGTCGAAGGCGACGCGGGGATCGATGAGTCTCGGCACCGTGAGTCGTCCCAGCTGAGACGATCCCCCCCGGAGCCCGCGAGCGCACGAGACCCGACAGCGGAGGAGACCATGACGACCACGCCCGGCAACGCGAGCAGCAACCTCCCCGGCAAGCCGCCCGTCGTCGACCGGGCCACCTGGCAGGCGGCGCGCGAGGAGCTGCTGGTCCGCGAGAAGGCGCACACCCGTGAGGGCGACGCGATCGCCGCGGCCCGGCGGCGGCTGCCGATGGTCGAGCTCGACGGCTCGGTCGAGGTCACCGGCGCGGACGGGCCGGTCCCGCTCGTCGACCTGTTCCAGGGTCGCGACGAGCTCGTGGTCTACAGGCACATGTGGTACGACGGCGCGCCGCCCCAGGGACAGTGCGAGGGCTGCACAACCACGGCCTGGCACGTGAAGGACGCCGTCTACCTCAACGCCCGGGGCGTCTCGCTGGCTTTCCTGACCTCGGGCCCGTGGGACGAGGTGGCTCGGTTCGTCGAGTTCATGGGGTACACCCAGCCGTGGTACTCGGTGCGA
>DATFXK010000166.1:0-2501 GCA_035316005.1 Acidimicrobiia bacterium
CCGGCGAACACCTCGTAGAACTCGATGTCGTGGGGCGGCCAGCCCGTCAGCTGCTCGTACCGGTCGAGCATCTGCTCCCGGGTCGGGAACCCGTCCATGCGCGGCATGCCCGGCGGACCCGAGCCGTACGCGCCGCCCTCCGCATCCACGCCCGGCATCCCCTCGTGGAAGTGCCGGTCGAGGAACAGCCACCACGCCAGGTCCATCATCGGGTCGGCGAGCGTGACCATCTCCCAGTCGAAGACGGCGACGACGTTGCCGTCGTCGTCGAACATCTGGTTGTTGATGCGGGCGTCGCCCCACGCCAGCGCGAGGTGCTGATCACCGGTGGGCTTGTTCGCGTTCACCCACTCGAGCGCGGCCTCGGCGACCGGCTGCGGACGCCCTTGCGCCGCCCACTCGAACGACCGCTCGTAGTACGCGATCTGCTGGTCGATCCCCGGCGCGCCGTACTGCGGCTTGTCGAGGAAGTCGAAGCCGAGCGCGTGCCAGTCGGTCTGGTGAATCTGCGCCAGGGCTCCGAGGCCGTTCTCGACGACCCGCTTCCGCACCGCCGGCGTGGCCTCGTCGAGCAGCCAGCCCGTCTGCGTATACGGCGGGTTGTCCGACGGCACGTGCCCCTCGACCTTGCCCATCACGAAGAACGGCGCCCCGAGCACCGACTCGTCCTCCTCGTACCAGTGCACCGGTGGCAGCGGCACGTCGGTGTGCTCCGACAGCGCCTTGATCACCTTGTACTGCGAGTCGAAGTCGGCTTCGAGGAAGATCGTGTGCGCGGTCGGCTTCACGCGGATCACGTACCCGGCCGACCGTGCCTCGCCGCTTTCGCTCCACTTCGCGTCGAAGAGCAGCGTCTCGTTCGAGAACCCGGTGAACGCCGGCCCCGTCAGCTCGGAGATCGTCAGGTCGCGGGCGTCGGGCAGCTTGCCCGCCAGCCAGTCGCGGATGACGACCCGCGCCTTCTCGAGGTCGCGCTGCTCGGGGATCGGCATGGGTCTGCTCCTTCTCCTTCTCTCCCTAGACGACCACGCCGGCGTCGCGCAGGCGCTCCACCTCGTCGCCGGCGAACCCCCAGCCGGCGAGCACGGCCTCGGTGTCGGCGCCCGGGTGCATGGCCGCCGCCGGCGTCGCCGGCGCGCTGCGGCTGAATCGGGGCGCGGGCGCGGGCTGCGGCACGCCGGCCAACTCGAGGAACGTGTGCCGGGCCCGGTTGTGCGGGTGGTCGGGCGCCTCGAGCGGCGTGAGCACCGGCGCGAAGCACGCGTCGGTCCCCTCGAGCAGTGCGCACCACTCGTCGCGGGTCTTGGTCCGGAACACCTCGGCCAACCGCTTCTTCTCGTCCGGCCAGCACGTCTTGTCGTACTGGGCGCCGATGTCAGCGTCGAGGCCAAGCCTCGCCATCAGCTCGGCGTAGAACTTCGGCTCGACGGTCCCGATTGCGACGAACTTGTGGTCGGCGGTCTCGTACACCTCGTAGAACGGCGCGCCGGTATCGAGATGGTTCGTGCCTCGCTCACCCCAGAAGCCGCTGGCCCGCGCGCCGTAGAACGGCGTGAGCATCAGCGCAGCGCCGTCGACCATCGCCGCGTCCACCACCTGCCCCTTGCCCGTGTGCTCACGCTCGACGACCGCGCATGCGATGCCGAACGCGAGCAGCATGCCGCCGCCGGCGAAGTCGCCCAGCACGTTGATCGGCGGTGTCGGCTTGTCCCCGGCGCGTCCCAGCGGCTCGAGCGCGCCCGTCAGGGCGATGTAGTCGATGTCGTGTCCGGCGGCCTGCGCGTATGGCCCGTCTTGACCCCAGCCCGTCAGCCGTCCGTAGACGAGGCGCGGGTTGCGGGCCAGCGCGACGTCCGGGCCGATGCCGAGGCGCTCGGCCACGCCGGGCCGGAACACCTCGAAGAACACGTCCGCCGATTCCATGAGCCGCAGCAGGGTCTCGACGCCGTCGGGCTGCTTGAGGTCGAGGGCGATGGCCTGCTTGCCGCGGTCCATCGCGCTCGTCGCCGGCTTGGAGCGGTCGACGGCCCGGGCGGCGTCGACCCGGTCGATCCGCAGCACCTCGGCGCCCATGTCGGCGAGGAGCATCCCGCAGAACGGGCCGGGACCGAGCCCGACGATCTCCACGGCGCGCAACCCCTCGAGCGGACCCGGCATTAGAACCGATTCTATTATTGGGACGCCGCACGCTCCCGAGGGAGGAACCGCATGGGCACGCCCGTCATCGTCGAAGCCGTCCGCACGCCGATCGGCAAGCGCAACGGCTGGCTGTCCGAGCTCAAGGCCACCGAGGTCCTCCGCCACGCGCTCGTGTCCGTCATCGACCGGGCCGGCATCGACGCCGGCTCCGTCGAGGAGGTCGTCGGCGGCTGCGTGACCCAGGCGGGCGAGCAGGGGAGCAACGTCACCCGCAACGCCTGGCTCTCGGCCGGCAACGACGTGCTGCCGTACACGACGGCGTGCACGACGGTGGACTCCCAGTGCGGCTCGGCGCAGCAGGC
>DATFXK010000167.1:0-13289 GCA_035316005.1 Acidimicrobiia bacterium
GCCCGAGGACAACGGAAAGTTCAGCCTCACCGCGAACACCCCGACACACGGCATCACGGTGATGAACCGCTTCGACAAGGTCGACGTCGAAGGCGTGACTGCCGGCCGCGGAACCGGTGGGGTGGTCGGCGTGGCCACGGGAACACTCCCGTTCACTGGCTCGCCATTGGCCATGCTGGTGAAGATCGCCGTGTGGCTGCTGACGATCGGCGGGATCGCGCTGTTGATCGCACGCAAGCTCCGTCGTCGCGGCTCGCCGGCATAACGACGGCGCAACCGAGGAGACCAGGGCCGGCCCGGCGTGAGCCGGGCCGGTCCCGCGTCGTGCCCCCTGCGAGCAGAGGGTCCGCCGGTAGGCTGGCCGCGCTGTCGGCCCGCGGCGTCGGCCCGCCGCTGTCGGCAACGGGAGGGTGCGCGTGCACATCGCCATCGGCTCCGATCACGCGGGCTACCGCCTCAAGGAGCACTTCAAAGAGGTCATGAAGGCCGACGGGCACACCGTCGACGACTTCGGCACGCACTCCGAGGAGCCCGTCGACTACCCGCCCATTTGCGCCGAGGTCGCCCGCGCTGTCGCCGCCGGCCGGGCCGAACGGGGCATCGTGCTCGGGGGAAGCGGGCAGGGCGAGCAGATCGCCGCCAACAAAGTCCGCGGGATCCGCGCCGCCCTCTGCAACGATCTGTTCACGGCCCGGGTCTCCCGGACCCACAACGACGCCAACGTGCTCGCCATGGGTGGGCGCATCGTCGCCGATGGCCTCGCCGACGAGATCCTGCGCCTGTGGCTCTCGACCGGCTTCGAGGGCGGTCGGCACGAGCGGCGCGTCGAGCAGATCGCCGAGATCGAGCAGGGAGAGTAGATGACCGACCCGTTCAGCGCCTTGGCGGCCACCGACCCCGAGATCGCCGAGATCGTCCGGCGAGAGGTCGAGCGACAGAACACGACCATCCAGCTCATCGCGTCGGAGAACTTCACGTCCCTCGCCGTGCTGGCGGCGCAGGGCTCCGTGCTCACCAACAAGTACTCCGAGGGATACCCCGGCAAGCGGTACTACGGCGGCAACTACGTCGTCGACGACGCCGAGGAGCTCGCTCGCGAGCGCGCCCGCAAGCTGTTCGGCGTCGAGCACGCGAACGTGCAGCCGCACTCGGGCGCCAGCGCCAACATGGCGGCGTACATGGCGTTGCTCGATCCGGGCGACAAGGTGATGGGTATGCGCCTCGACCAGGGTGGCCACCTGACGCACGGCTCGCCCGTCAACTTCAGCGGACGCATCTACGACTTCGTCGCCTACGGCGTCGACGACGAGAGCGAGACGCTCGACTACGACCAGATCCGTGATCTCGCCCGTCGCGAGCGCCCCAGGATGGTCGTGGCCGGCGCCACCGCCTACTCGCGCATCATCGACTTCGCGGCGTTCCGCGAGATCGCCGACGAGGTCGGGGCGTTGTTCCTGGTGGACGCGGCCCACATCGCGGGCCTCATCGTGGGCGGCGTGCACCCGTCGCCGGTGCCGTACGCGGACATCATCACGCTCACCACCCACAAGACGCTGCGCGGCCCCCGCGCCGGGTGCATCCTCTGCCGCGGGGAGTACGCGGCCGCCATCGACAAGGCGGTGTTCCCCGGCCTCCAGGGCGGTCCGCTGATGCACGTGATCGCGGCGAAGGCAGTGGCGTTCCACGAGGCCGCCGCGCCCGGCTTCCGCGACTACGCGGCCGGGATCGTGAGCAACGCGCGGGCGCTGGCGGCTGGTCTCGACGGCGAAGGGTTCCGGATCGTGTCGGGCGGCACCGACAACCACCTCATGCTCGTCGATCTCCGGCCCTTCGGCGTCACCGGCAAGGTGGCCCAGGAGGCGCTCGACCGCGCCGGCATCACCGTCAACAAGAACGCGATCCCGAACGACCCGGAGAAGCCGTTCGTGACGAGCGGGCTCCGGCTCGGCACCGCCGCCGTGACCACGGCCGGCATGGGCGAGCCCGAGATGGGCGAGATCGCGAGCCTGATCGCCACCGTGCTGCGCAAGGCCGGAGACGACACGGTCGCCGGCGACGTCCGTGACGCGGCCGCCCGCCTGTGCTCCAAGTACACGCCCTACCCGGAGCTGGCCGGGGCGTGAGCCGGCGAGCCTGACTCGTGGCGGGCTATTCGATCGTCCTGGCCGTCGCGGCCGTCACCACGTTCCTCTTGACGTTCGTCGTTCGGCGGGCCGCCGTCCGCATCGGCGCCGTATCCATCCCGCAGGGTCGGAGCGTCCACGAGCGCGCTACGCCGACGCTCGGCGGCGCCGCCATGTTCGGCGGGTTCCTGGTGGCGATGGCGGTGGCGTCGCAGATCCCGCAGTTCTCGGAGATGTTCGACGGCGCGACCGAGCCGCTCGGTCTCATGCTCGCCGCGGCAATCATGTTCGTGGTCGGCTCGGTCGACGACCTCTGGGAGCGGAAGGGTGGCGTGTCGCCGCCGGCCAAGGTGGCGGGGATGGTGCTCTCGGGAAGCGTCCTCTCGCTGCTCGGGGTGACGATGCTCTACTTCCGCGTCCCGTTCGCGCGTTACGACTACGTGGTCCTCTCGTCCGACCTCGCGCCCCTCGTCACGGTGCTCACCGTCGTCGTGATGGCCAACGCCATCAACCTCATCGACGGCCTCGACGGCCTCGCCGCCGGCATCGTCGCCATCGCCGGGAGCGCGTTCTTCCTCTACGCCGACCGGCTGTTCAAGGCCGGGTTGCTCGAGGGGTCGAACATCGCGCCGCTCGTCGCCATCATCGCCGTCGGCGTGTGCGTCGGGTTCCTGCCCCACAACCTCAACCCGGCCAAGATCATCATGGGCGACGCCGGCGCGCTCTTCCTCGGCTTGCTCATGGCGACGACGACGATCACGGTCGGGGGTCGCACCGCCGACCAGTTCAGCGGGCAGACCTACTTCTTCTTCGCGCCGTTGTTCATCCCGATCGTGATCCTCGGCATCCCGATTCTGGACACCGTGTTCTCGTTCTTCCGCCGCGTCTACCGGCGCACCGCCTTCCACGTCGCCGACAAGGACCACCTGCACCACCGGCTGATGCGGCTCGGGCACACGACCCGCCGCACGGTGGTGATCCTGTGGCTGTGGACGGCCCTGCTGTCGGCCGTCGTCCTGCTCCCGACCTACACGAACCGCGGCAATGCCATCGTCCCGCTCGGCGTGGCTGCCCTCGGTCTCCTTCTCTATGTCGTGTTCCATCCCGGAGTCCGCTCGGCGCGGGACCTCAAGGAGGTCGAGACGGCCGAGGCCACGGCGTCCGGCGACGAGGTCGTCGACCTCGTCGCCCGTCGCCAGCAGCAGGAAGAGCGCTCGGGCAGCTGAATGAGCCCGTTGGCCTCTCAGGAGGCCTTCGGGCGAGACTCAGATTTGACGCCCTCTCCGGGCGCCAGGTACATTGTGATTATATTCACAAGCTCACCCGCGAGCGGAGCGAGTGGTCGTGACGGCACATCCTGGGGCTGAGGGGCGTCGCAAGGTGCCCTGGGCCGAGCGACAGGCCATGAACCGTGGGTTCGGCGAGGCGCTGGCCCAGGCCTTCGAGTTCGCGGCCATCCCGGTGCTGTTCGCGGCGTTCGGCTGGTGGCTCGACGATCGCCTCGGCACGGCGCCGGCGTTGCTGGTGGCCCTGGCGGCGGTCGGCTTCGTCGGCGTGTGCCTGCGGACGATCTACTTCTACCTGGCCCGGATCAAGCGGGAGGAGGAGGGGAAGCCGTGGACGCGCCGCCGCCGGTAGAGAAGCGCATCGCCCTCGACCTCACGCGCCACGGGCTGCTGATCGCCCCGGCGGTCGTGCTCGTCGCCGGCCTGCTCCGGGGGGTTGACGGCGCGGCGAGCGCCGCCCTCGGCCTCGGCGTCTGCCTTCTCAACTTCTTCGTCGCCGCGCTCACTCTCGAGTGGGGAACGCGCCGGTCGGGGAACGCGCTAATGGCCGTCGCTCTCGGCGGGTTCCTCCTGCGCATGCTCTCGATCGTGCTCGTGATGGTCGTGGCGCAGGCGTTGTTCGGGTGGGCGGACATCGTCGTGCTCGGGCTGACGCTCTTCGCCGCCCACCTTGGATTGCTGTTCTGGGAGCTACGCTCCGTCAGCTTCTCCCTGGCCGCGCCCGGTCCGCGGCGTGACCAACTCGCGATGAGCGCACGAAAGGACGACGCGCAGTGACGCTGCTCGGCATCGACTTCCCGCCGATCTCGCATGTCACGCGGTGGCCCGACATCTGGTTCGGCGGCACCCCGTTCGCGATCAACAAGACGGTCCTCATCTACCTCGCGTCGGTGCTGATCACTCTGGCCTTCTTCTTCTACGCCGCCCGCCGCCACGAGCTCGTACCCCGCGGCGTCCAGAACATGGCCGAGTCGAGCATCGACTTCGTGCGCGAGGGGATCATCCTGCAGACCATCGGTCCCGACGGAATGGGTTACCTCCCGTTCCTGACGACGATGTTCTTCTTCATCTTCTTCATCAACATCTTCGAGATCCTGCCGTTCATCCAGTTCCCCGGGAACGCACGGATCGCGGTCCCGATCTTCCTGGCGGTCCTCGTCTGGTTCATGTTCAACATCGTCGGGATCGCGAGGCAGGGCTTTGGGCACTACGTCAAGAGCTCGGTCGTCCCTCCCGACGTCCCGAAGGTCATCCTGCCGCTGCTGGTGTTCATCGAGTTCATCTCGGTGTTCTTCGTGCGGCCTTTCTCGCTCGCCATCCGGCTCTTCGCCAACATGCTCGCCGGCCACCTGATCCTGGTCACGTTCGCCATCCTGTCGTCGGCGATCTGGGGGGCGGCCGTCTACTTCAAGATCGGCGCCGCGTTCCCGTTCGCCCTGCTCATCGCGCTGACGGCGTTCGAGATCCTGGTCTCGGCGCTGCAGGCGTTCATCTTCACGATCCTGACGGGTGTGTATATCGGCCTGTCGATGCACCCGGAGCACTAGCCCCCTACGGAGGAGAGATTCGTTGCACGACTTTCTGCTTGCAGCACAACAGGCCGGCGAGCTGGCCAAGGGTCTGACCGCCATCGGTCGCGGGATCGTGTACGGCGGCGCGGCCATCGGTCCCGGCATCGGCATCGGCATCGTCGTCGGGAACGCCATCACCGCCATGGCGAGACAGCCCGAGTCGGCCGGCACGGTCCGGACGACGATGTTCCTCGGCATCGCGTTCACCGAGGCGCTGGCACTGTTCGGCTTCGTGTTGTCGTTCATCATCAGCGGCTAGGAGTCACCATGCGGATCCGATTGCTGATCGCAGCCACGGCCATCGGTGTGATGGGGGTGATCGCGACCCCCGGCGTCGCGCACGCCAAGCCCAAGGGCACGGCCGAAGAGGAGTGCATCAAGAAGCTGGAGGGTGGCGGCAGCATCGACGACTGTCAGAAGGCGCCGAGCCTCATCCTCCCGGCAGGAAACGAGATCGTCTGGGGTGGGGCGGCGTTCGTCGTCCTGCTGCTCATCATGTGGAAGTTCGCCCTTCCTCCGGTCCGGAACATGATGAAGCAGCGCGAGGACCGCATCCGCGAGGACCTCGAGCGCGCCGAGCACGCCCGCACCGAGGCGGAGGAGGAGCTGGCGAACTACCGCCGCCAGGTCGCCGACGCCCGCAACGAGGCGTCGCGCATCCTCGAGGAGGCACGTCAGTCCGCCGACGGTGTGAAGCGTCAGATCCAGGCGCAGGCCGAGGCCGACGCCGCCGAGACCCGCAACCGGGCCCAGGAGGACATCCGGCTCGCAGCCGACCGCGCCCAGGCGGACCTCCAGCACCGAGTCGCCGAGCTTTCGATCGAGCTCGCCGAGAAGATCGTCGAGCGCAGCCTCGATCGCGACACACAGCTGGCGCTGGTCGAGAGCTACATCGGTCAGGTCGGCAACGGGAACGGGAGCCGGTAGCAGGCATGGCGGGGTCCCGACGCGTCGAGGCGTACGCACAGGCGTTCAGGGGGGTCACGCGCGCGGAGCAGCAGGGGACCGCGGTGGAGGACGACCTCTTCCGGTTCGCCCGCGCCCTCGAGGCCAACGACGAGCTGCGGGGCGCGCTCGGCGATCGCAACGTCCCCGCCGAACGGCGGATCGCAGTCGTCGAGGAGCTCATGGGCGGCGCCGCCGTGCCGGTCAGCGTCGGGCTCGTGTCGATGGTCGTCGGCGCCGACCGCGCCGGCGAGCTGGCCGCGATCGTCGACCGCTTCCTCGAGCTGTCGGCCGAGGAACGCCGCCACGACGTGGCGGAGGTCCGCGCCGCGGTGCCGCTCGACGACCGGCTCCGGGATCGCCTGGCGAAGGCGCTCAGCGACGCCACCGGCAAGGAGGTCGAGGTGAAGGTCGTCGTCGATCCGAGCGTGCTCGGGGGAATCGTCGCCCGCATCGGCGACACCGTGATCGACGGGACCGTTCGCCACCGGTTGGAGCAACTCAAGGAACGAATCTGACGGGATGAACGGAGAGAACGCATCGCATGGCTGAGCTGTCCATCAACGCCGACCAGATCGCCGAGGCGCTCCGCAAGCATGTCGGCGGCTTCCAGACCGAGGTCGAGAAGGCGCGCGTCGGGCGCGTGCTCGAGGTCGGTGACGGGATCGCGCGTGTCTCGGGTCTGCCCGACACCGCCGTCAACGAGCTGCTCGAGTTCGAGGGCGGCACGCTCGGGCTCGCCCTGAACCTCGACGAGGACTCGATCGGCGCCGTCGTGCTCGGCGAGGCGGACGAGGTCGAAGAGGGCGACACCGTCCAGGAGACGGGCCGAATCCTCTCCGTCCCCGTCGGCGACGTCATGCTCGGGCGCGTCGTGAACTCGCTCGGCCAGCCCATCGACGGCAAAGGGCCGATCAACACGGACGACTACCGGCGGCTCGAGATCCAGGCGCCCGGCATCGTCGCCCGCCGTCCCGTCCACGAGCCGCTGCAGAGCGGCATCAAGGCCATCGATGCGATGACGCCGGTCGGCCGGGGTCAGCGCGAGCTCATCATCGGCGACCGCAAGACCGGCAAGACGACGGTCGCGGTCGACACGATCCTGAACCAGCGCGGCCAGGGCGTGAAGTGCATCTACGTCGCCGTCGGCCAGAAGGGCTCGACCGTGGCCCAGACCGTGGCGACGCTCGAGTCGCACGGCGCCATGGAGTACACGGTCGTGGTGAACGCGCCCGCCGCCGACCCGTCGGTGTTCAAGTACCTGGCGCCGTACGCCGGCTGCGCGATGGGGCAGCACTGGATGGACAACGGCGAGGCCGCCCTCGTCGTGTACGACGATCTGTCGAAGCAGGCCGAGGCGTACCGCCAGCTCTCACTGCTGCTGCGGCGGCCGCCGGGACGCGAGGCGTACCCCGGTGACGTCTTCTACCTCCACTCCCGTCTGCTCGAGCGGGCGGCCAAGCTCGACGAGGAGCGCGGCGGCGGCTCCCTCACCGCGCTGCCGATCATCGAGACGAAGGCCGGGGACATCTCGGCGTACATCCCGACGAACGTCATCTCGATCACCGACGGCCAGATCTACCTGATCGACGACCTGTTCAAGGCGGGCGTGCGGCCGGCGGTCGACGTCGGCATCTCGGTGTCACGGGTCGGTGGTGACGCCCAGATCAAGGCGATGAAGTCCGTCGCCGGCACGCTCAAGATCGACCTGGCCCAGTTCCGTGACTTGGAGGCGTTCGCGACGTTCGGCTCGGAGCTCGACCGCGTGTCCCAGGCACAGCTCGACCGAGGGCATCGCCTCACCGAGCTGCTGAAGCAGCCGCTGAACGCGCCGATGCCGGTGGAGCTCCAGGTGATCTCGATCTTCGTCGGGACCCAGGGGTACCTCGACGACCTGCCGGTCGAGGACGTCCGGCGATTCGAGCGCGAGCTCCACGACGACTTCCAGACCCGGCACGCCGACCTGCTCGCCCAGATTCGCGACACCGGTCAGTTGCCGGACGAGGCGCGCCTCAAGGAGGCGGTGGACGACTTCAAGTCGATGTTCCAGCCATCCGACGCCACCGAGCCGACGATGGAGGCGCTGGAGGGCGAGCCGGTGCCGGACCCTGAATCCGAGAAGACCCTGGCGACGGAGTAGAGGTACTCGGCGATGGCGGGCGGTCAGGAGCGGATCCTTCGGCGGAGGATTCGCAGCGTCCAGTCCACGAAGAAGATCACGCGCGCGATGGAGCTCATCGCCGCCAGCCGCATCGTGCGCGCGCAGGCGCGGGTGGAGGCGGCGGTGCCCTACAGCGAGCAGATCACCGAGGTCGTCCACGACCTCGCCGACGCCGGCGGCGCAGTCGACAGCCCGCTCCTCGTTCCCCGGCCCGAGACGCGGCGCGTCGCCCACATCGTCGTCACCGCCGACCGCGGCCTGTGCGGCGCGTACAACTCGTCGATCCTGCGCGCCACCGAGGGCGAGATGCAGGAGCACCGTGAGCTGGGCCGCGAATCCGTCCTGTACGTGGTGGGCCGCAAGGGCGAGAGCTACTTCCGCTTCCGCAACTATCCGACGGCGGCCACATTCACCGGCTTCAGCGACCAGCCCTCGTACGAGGACGCGCGCGTCATCGCCGCCGCCGTCGCCGAGCCGTTCCTGGCGGGCGAGGTCGACCTGGTGCAAGTCATCTACACCCGGTTCGTCACCGTGGGCTTCCAGGAGGTCGTCGTGCGCCCGCTGATGCCCCTCGACCGCGAGACGCTGCGAGGAGAAGAGGAGGAGCGCCCGGGCGAGCACGACGGCCAGGGCGCGCGTGCCGCGTACGAGTTCGAGCCCGGCCCGGAGGCGATCCTCGAGCGGCTCCTGCCGCGTTACGTCGAAGCGCGCGTGTTCGCGGCGCTGCTGAACGCGGCCGCGTCCGAGCACGCCGCCCGGCAGCGGGCGATGAAGGCCGCGACCGACAACGCCGACGAGCTCATCGTCGGCCTCACGCGCGTGATGAACCGCGCCCGCCAGGACGCCATCACCACCGAGATCACCGAGATCGTCGGTGGCGCCGAGGCCCTCCGCCAGCTCGGCGGGCAGGGTGGCGAGGAGCCCTTTGGCGAGGACCTGCGGGTCCACGCCTACGCCGAATGAAGAACGAAGAGACGAGGAGCAGTTCCCGATGACGCTGGCCCCCGAGCGGACCGAGACCGAGCTGAAGGACGGGCGCGTCGTTGCCATCGCCGGCCCGGTCGTCGACGTCGAGTTCCCACCCGACGGCATCCCCGAGATCAACACCGCGCTCGAGATGGAGATCGACCTCGAAGGCGAGACGGTCTCCATCGTGGCCGAGGTCGCCCAGCAGATCGGCGAGAACCGCGTCCGCGCCATCTGCATGAAGCCGACCGACGGCCTGCGCCGGGGCACGAAGGTCCGGAACCTGGGCCACGGCTTGCAGATGCCGGTCGGCGACGGCGTGCTCGGGCACGTGCTCAACGTGCTCGGCGAGCCGCTCGACATTTCGGCCGATCAGCTCACCGGCATCGAGGACCGCTGGGAGATCCACCGTGAGCCGCCCCCGTTCCGCGAGCTCGAGCCGAGCAAGGAGATGTTCGAGACCGGGATCAAGGTCATCGACCTACTCGAGCCGTACGTCCGGGGCGGCAAGATCGGCATGTTCGGCGGCGCCGGTGTCGGCAAGACGATCATCATCCTCGAGATGATCAACCGCGTCGCCACGCAGCACGGCGGCGTGTCGGTGTTCGCCGGCGTGGGGGAGCGTACGCGCGAGGGCACCGACCTGTGGCTCGAGATGCAGGAGTCCGGCGTCATTGACAAGGCGGCGCTGATCTTCGGCCAGATGGACGAGCCCCCCGGGGTGCGCCTCCGCGTCGGGCTCGCCGCCCTGACGGTCGCCGAGTACTTCCGCGACGTGAAAAACCAGGACGTCCTGCTGTTCGTCGACAACATCTTCCGGTTCGTGCAGGCGGGATCGGAGGTGTCGACGCTCCTCGGGCGCATGCCGTCGGCAGTGGGCTACCAGCCGACGCTCGCCGACGAGATGGGCGAGCTGCAGGAGCGCATCACCTCGACGAAGGGGCACTCGATCACGTCGCTGCAGGCCGTGTACGTGCCGGCCGACGACTACACCGACCCGGCGCCCTTCACGACGTTCGCGCATCTCGACGCGACGACGGAGCTGAGTCGCCAGATCGCGGCGCTCGGGATCTACCCGGCGGTCGACCCGCTGTCGTCGTCGTCGACGATCCTGGCGCCCGAGATCATCGGCGATCGGCACTACAACTGCGCCCGGCGGGTGCAGGAGGTGCTGCAGCGCTTCAACGAGCTCCAGGACATCATCGCGATCCTCGGGATCGACGAGCTGTCCGAGGAGGACAAGGTGATCGTGGCGCGCGCCCGCAAGATCCAGCGGTTCCTCTCGCAGCCGTTCTTCGTCGGCGAGAAGTTCACCGGCGTCAAGGGCGTTTACGTCCCGATCGAGGAGACCGTCCAGAGCTTCGAGGCGCTCGTGGACGGCGAGCTCGACGAGGTGCCCGAGCAGGCCTTCTTCAACGTGGGCGGGGTCGAGAGCGTTCTCGCCAAGGCGAAGACCCTGGAAGAGAGCTGAGCGCATGCCACTCACCGTCGACGTCGTCTCGCCCGAGCGGGTCCTGTACACCGGCGAGGCCGACATGGTCGTGTGCCGGACGTCGGAGGGGGAGATCGCCTTCCTCCCCGGTCACGTGCCGTTCCTCGGCGCGCTGGGCATCGGCGTGGTGCGGAGCCTGCTCCCGCAGGAGGGGGAGCAGGCAGTGGCCGTCCACGGGGGCTTCGTCGAGGTCTCGAACGACCACGTGATCGTCCTCTCCGACGTCGCCGAGCTCGCCGAGAGCATCGACGTCGAGCGCGCCGGTCGCGCGAAGCAGCGCGCCGAGGAGCGGCTGAGCGCGGATCCCGACGACGAGGAGGCTCAGGCCGCCCTGCAGCGCGCGAACACGCGACTCGAAGTGGCGGGAGCTGCCGAGCACGCGTAGCGCCACCCCGGGGCGGAACCCACCACGTAGCGTGTCGCCGTGCGCCGGCTGTTGCCCCTGCTGATCGTGTGCGCGCTCGTGGTCGGGCTGTGGGACAACGGCGCGGTCGCCGCCGACCGGCGCGATCTCGCCGCCTACCGTGGGCTCGGGACGTGGGTCGACGTGTACGAGTACGTGCCCGCGCTCCAGAAGCCGCACCGAAAGCCGCCGGTCACGCCGTCGGACGTCGACGAGATGAAGGATCACGGCGTGAAGACGCTCTACCTTCAGTCGGCGCAGGACGACAGCCGCACACCGGGAGTCACGGTCACCCCTAAGCTCCTGGGCCAGTTCCTCCAGCGCGCCCACGACGCCGGCTTGCGCGTGGTCGCCTGGTATCTCCCGCACTTCGACGACCTCGACGCCGACCTCCGCCACATCCGCGGCCTGCTCGACTTCCGTTCCGGCGGCGAACGCTTCGACGGTGTCGCGCTCGACATCGAGTTCCGCGGGGATGTCTCCGATCCCGCGGCCCGCAGCGACGCGCTCGTCGACCTCTCGCGTCGCGTCCGACAGCTCGCACGCGATCGTCCGATCGGGGCCATCGTGCTCGAGCCGGTCCTGCTCGAGGTGGTGAACGTCAACTTCTGGCCCGACTTCCCGTGGCGCGAGATCGCCGGGCTCTACGACGTCTGGCTGCCCATGTCGTACTGGACCAACCGGACCACCGGATCCGTGTACAGGGACAGCTTCCGCTACACCGACGAGAACATTCGTCGGCTCCGAGCGAACCTGGGACAGGACGACGCACCGGTCCACGCCATCGGCGGCCTTGGCAATGCCGCCCAGATCCAGGACTACGCCGGGTTCGTCCGCGCCGCTCGCGCCCAGCGGGCAATGGGCTGGTCCATCTACAACTTCGGTGTGACGCCCCGGAAGGCGTGGCCCCGCGTGGGTGGCAAGAACTGACGGCGTCGAGGAAGGGGCACCTCCGGCAGGGGCCGGGGTTCCCCCGGCCCCGGATCGAGACGATGGTGGGCAGGAGCACGTGCGCTCGCACGTGCGACCAGAGAGTCAGTCGAACTTGACCGACGAGTAGCGCATGAGCTTGTGCCAGCGGTGGCGGGAGTCGATCGTGCGGATCGTCCCCGACTTCGACCGCATCACCAGCGACTGCGTCCGGGCGCCGTCGCCGAAGTAGCGGACGCCGCGAAGCAGCTCCCCGTCAGTCACGCCGGTGGCCGAGAAGAACACGTCGTCGCCGGAGACGAGGTCCTCGGTGTCGAGCACGCGGGTGAGGTCGTAGCCGGCGTCGATGGCGGTGCGGCGCTCGTCGTCGTTGCGGGGCCAGAGCCGGCCCTGGATCGCGCCGCCGAGGCACTTCAGCGCGCACGCGGCGATGACGCCCTCGGGGGTGCCGCCGATGCCGAAGAGGATGTTGGCGCCGCTCTCGGGCCACGCCGTCGAGATCGCGCCGGCGACGTCCCCGTCGGGGATGAGCCGGATGCGGGCGCCGGCCTCCCGGCACTCCTTGATGATGTCGGCGTGCCGGTCCCGGTCGAGGATCACCGCGGTCACGTCGTCGACGTCCTCGCCCAGGGCCTTGGCGACTGCCTGGAGGTTGTGGGTGACGGACGCGTCGAGGTCGATCGCGTCGGCCGCCTCGGGTCCGACGGCGATCTTCTCCATGTAGACGCACGGCCCGGGGTCGAACATCGTCCCCCGCTCCGACAGCGCGATCACCGCGATGGCGTTCGGGCGGCCGAGGGCCGTGAGGGTGGTGCCGTCGATCGGATCGACGGCGATGTCGCACCCCGGCCCGCCGGAGCCGATCTGCTCTCCGTTGTAGAGCATCGGCGCCTCGTCCTTCTCGCCCTCGCCGATGACGACCACGCCGTCCATGGAGACGTTGTTCACGACCAGGCGCATGGCATCGACGGCGGCCTGGTCGGCGGCCTCCTTGTCTCCCCGGCCCATCCAGCGCCCGGCGGCGAGGGCGGCCGCCTCCGTCACCCGGGCCAGCTCCATGGCGAGGTTGCGATCGGGGGCCTGGGGCTGGTCCATGGCTGCTCTCCTCGGGCGGGGCGGGGGCTCGCGTCCGGACTGTACCCGGGCACCTCGGAGGCGCCACCCGGGGGGTAGTTGACACGATTCGCACTCTTCGCGAGCCTCATGCCACAGAACGTGAGATGCCCGATCCGTGCCCATTGCAGAAGGCGATGGCGCGAGCGGTCGGGGGGCAAGGGCTTCACGATCGCGGGGCCGTTGCCGAACGCGCTCTTCTGCTCGACGGAGTCCCGCACCGGGCTCTTCGTGGCCAACAACGGCTCGGTGACGGTCGACGACAACCGGTTCGAGGAGATCCGTGCCGCCGACCCGGC
>DATFXK010000168.1:0-29762 GCA_035316005.1 Acidimicrobiia bacterium
GTCGTAGACGATCCGACCCGCCAGCGTCGGCGGCACCGCGACGATCCCGCGCCGCGCGGTGACTGCGACCGAGTCGGTCTCGACCGTGACGGCGTCATCGCGCTGCCGGATCCTCCGAGCGGGAACGCCGAGGCGCACGCGGTCCCCCAGCTGCTCGGCGAGCCGGATCGGCACGAGCTGCGAGCCACCGACGAAGCGGTCCTGCTGGGCACCGCCGCGTGTCCCGGCCAGGACGTCCACGCCGCCGCCGGAGTGCGTGTAGAAGAGCGCGTGCAGCAACGAAAAGTCCGACGCCTCCGCCGCGAACACGGACTCGGCGTAGAGACGGAGGAGCTGGCGCGCCTCGGCGGTGAGGGCGTTGCGGCGGATCCACGTCTCGAACGTCTGCCCGTCCAGCGCGTCGGCCCGGTCGGCGGCCCACGGCACCTCGAGCGGGATGCGCGTGGCCAGGCGGTCGAAGCGGGCCTGCGCCTGGCCCATGTCGGCGAGGACGAGCGGGCCGAGCCGCGGGATCGTGCCCCGGTAGCGGCCCTGCCGGTCATCGAACCGCAGGAGATGATCGCCCGTGTTGTACGTGGGGAACGTCTCCAAGCCGAGCTCGGCTGCGAGCTTGGCCATCCGGAGCTGCGTCGGTCCGATCCATTGACCGCCGAGCTCGACGGTCGTCCCGTCGGACAGCCGGTGGTTGAGCACCCGGCCCCCGACGCGGTCGCGCGCTTCGAAGACCACCACGTTCTTGCCCGCGGCGACGAGGTCGCGCGCTGCGATCAGACCTGCGATGCCGGCGCCGACCACCACGACGTCGGCGACATCACTCCGGTCACTCATGCCCGGCCAGCGTACGTATTCTCGGGGAGGTGGTCCCTGTGGCCGGCGTGGACGGATGCCGCAAGGGGTGGATGGTCGTGCACGACGACAGCGCGGCCGTGCACGCGTGCTTCGGCGACGCGCTCGCGGCGCTGCCGGCCGACACGGTGGTCGCCGTCGACATGCCGATCGGGCTCGTCGACGAGCACCGACCGGGTGGGCGCGAAGCCGATCGGGCGGCGCGCACGGAGCTCGGGCCGAAGCGCAACTCCGTGTTCTCGGCACCGCCCCGATCCGTGCTCGGTGCACGCACGCTGTCAGAGGCCCGTCGGCAGGGCGGCCGACTCACGCTGCAGACGTTGAACCTGCTTCCCCGAATCGAGGACGTCGATCGTGCGATGACGCCGGCGCTCCAGGGACGGGTGTTCGAGGTGCACCCCGAGCTCAGCTTCACGGCGATGGACGGCGGGCGGCCCGTGATGGCCCCGAAACGCACTGCCCGAGGAGCGAGCGAACGTCTCGCCTTGCTCGCGCGGGCCGGTGTGCGTGTACCCGAGCGACCGCCCGACGCCGCCCTCGACGATCTGCTCGACGCGTGCGCGCTCGTGTGGAGTGCCGGGCGCATCGCGCGCGGCAAGGCGCGCCGCGTCCCGGACACGGTCGCGTACGACGGGCGCGGCCTTCGCATGGACGTTCGCTGGTGAGCGCGCCGTTGCGCACCGTGGGGCACGGGACGCTGGCGGCGGACGAGCTCGCGCGGCTCGTCAGGGGCGCGGGCGTGGACGTGCTGGTCGACGTGCGTTCGTTCCCGGCCAGCCGGCGTCATCCGCAGTTCCGTCGCGAGGCTATGGAGCAATGGCTGCCCGCCGCCGGCGTCGACTACGTGTGGGAGTCCCGCCTCGGCGGACGGCGGAAGCCGGCGCCGGACTCGCCGCACGGAGCCCTCCGCGTCGCCGGCTTCCGCGGCTACGCCGACCACATGGAGACAATGGAGTTCCGCGACGCCCTCGACGAGCTGCTGGCCGAGGCGGCAGTGCGACCGGCGACGGTGATGTGCGCCGAGAGCCTGTGGTGGCGTTGCCACCGCCGCCTGCTGGCCGACGCTGCCGTGCTCCTGCGGGGGGCGTCGGTCGAGCACTTGTTCCACGACGGCCGCCTCGAGGTGCACCGGCCGACGCCCGAGGCCCGGGTCGAAGGGGACCGGCTCGTGTACGACGGGCTCGAGCCGGGTCTGCCACTGCGAGACGCCCAGCCGGGCTGAACGCTCTACGCTCCCCGGGTCCCACCCGACCGACTCGGAGGCGCACCGCATGCCGCTCGCCGCCGCCGCTCGTGCCCTCCTCGACGAGCGCCGTCCGCTGACCCGCGACGAGGTCGCGGCGGTCGCGGCGCTGCCGCTGGACGGGCTGCCCGACCTGGTCGCGCTGGCGCACCGCGTCCGCCTCGCTTACTGCGGCTCCGAGGTAGAGCTGGAGAGCCTCATCAACGCCAAGTCGGGCGCGTGCCCCGAAGACTGCGCGTTCTGCTCGCAGTCGGCCCGTTTCGAGACCGGAGTCGACGTATACGCGTTCCTGGACCTCGACGACGTCGTGGCGGCGGCGCGGTCGACTCGTGACGCGGGCGCGACACAGTTCTGCATCGTCGTCGCCGTGCGGGGACCGGAGGAACGGCTGCTGCGGAAGGTGCTCGACGCCGTCGACGCCGTGCATCGCGAGACGGGCCTCGAAGTCGCGTGCTCGCTCGGGCTCCTGACCCGTGAGCAGGCGGAGCGGCTCGCGGGGGCGGGCGTGCGCCGCTACAACCACAATCTCGAGACGTGCCGCGAGGTGTTCCCGTCGATCTGTACGACGCACAGTTGGGACGACCGCGTCGCGACCGCCCGACTGGCCCGCGACACGGGCATGGAGTTGTGTTGCGGTGGGATCCTCGGCATGGGCGAGACGCTCGAGCAACGCATCGACTTTGCGTTCGAGCTCGCGGCGCTCGAGCCGTGCGAGGTACCCGTGAACCTCCTCGACCCCCGCCCGGGCACGCCACTCGACGATCAGGCGCTGCTGTCGCCGCGCGACGCTCTGCAGGCCATCGCGCTGTTCCGGCTCGTAATGCCGGGCGCGTGGATCCGTCTCGCCGGCGGACGCGAGCGCGTCCTCGGAGAGCTGCAGGCAATGGGGCTGCTGGCCGGCGCAAACGCGCTGATCGTCGGCAACTACCTGACGACGACCGGGCGTGCGCCCGAGGCCGACCTCGCCCTGCTCGACGCGCTCGGCATGCCGGTCGCCGACGGGCCCGGCGAAGGCCGCTTCGTCATCGACGGCGCCGGCGCCCACGCCCGCCCCACCGGCGGCCACTCGATCCCACTGCGGGTGGAGTAGGGGGTGCGTGCAGGGAGCTCGCTGAGCGGGCTCCCTGCACGCATCATCACCCGCGCTCGTTGAAGGAGAGGAGGACGGGGCCGCCGCCGATACGGGTGATCGAGGCGACGTCGAGGCGCATGCGCCAGGCGAGCTCGGGTGGAACGCGCAGCGTCCAGGTGACCGCGGCCTTGATCGGCGACACGTGGCTGACGGCGACGACGACCCGATCGTCGAGCCACTCCTCGCAGAACGACGCCACGCGATCCGCGACCACCTCGAGACTCTCGCCGCCGGGGGGCGCGAACGCGCCGTCGCGCCGCCATCGGGCGATGACGGCGGGATCGAAGCCGCCGAGCGGAGTGCCCTCCCACTCGCCGTAGTCGATCTCGATCAGGCGGTCGTCGACCTCGACGTGCCGATCGCACGAAGCGGCGATCGGCGCCGCCGTGTCGCGGGCGCGGCGCAACGGGCTCGTGAGGACGTACTCGATGTCCGAGCCCGCGAACACCGTCGCCAGCCGGTCGGCCTGCTGGCGGCCGTGATCCGTCAGGGCGGCGTCACTGCGGCCGAGGAGGAGCCCGACCCGATTCGGCGGCGTCTCGCCGTGTCGCACGAACGCGATCACGGCGACGCGATCGCCCGGAGGCGCCCCGACCGGAGGAAGTCGTCCCGCCGAGCTCGGTCGGTCAGGCCGAAGCGGTACACGATCCACGCCCATGCCGCCAGGCCGGCGAGCTCTTCGAGCACGACGATGCCCGGCACAGGTAGCAGCGAGCCGCTGGGCAAGGCCGCCCCCGTGAACGGCCACCAGAACACATCGGAGTTCGTCCACGCCGCCGAGAGCACGAGCCCGCAGAACGCGCCGATCGGGAGGCACAGCAACCGACGCCGCAACAGCCGCGACCGCCCGATCGTCACGAGCATCACCACGAGCAGGAGCGCGACGCTCGCCAGGAGCGTGTGGCCGTACGACAAGCCGAGGAACGGGAGATCGACGACGATCGGCAGGAGCGAGCCGACGGCGACGAGCCGGTAGTCGATGCCCGTGCTCTGGAACACGAAGTAAACGATCAGCACCGACAGCCCCGCGTACCAGAAGAGCATCGTTCAGGTGAGATCGAGGGCGGCGTTCACGAGCGCGTCGGCCTCCGTGTTCTCCTCTCGCGGCACGTGCGCGAGGTCGACGCTCTCGTACTCGGCGAGCAGCTCCTTGGCGCGCTCGAAGAACGGCTTGAGATGTGGCTGCTTCACGCGATAGCGGCCTTCGAGCTGGCGGACGAGCAGCTGCGAGTCGGCCCGAACCCGGATCCGGCGGGCGGCAAAGTCGCGTGCGGCCTCGAGCGCGGCGACCAGCGCCCGGTACTCGGCCACGTTGTTCGTCGCCACGCCGATGCGCTCGCTGACGGTCGCGAGCTTCGTGGGTGGGTCGGTGGACGGATCGAGCACGACGGCGCCGATCGCGGCCGGGCCCGGGTTCCCTCGGGCGCCGCCATCGCAGTAGACGACGACCTCGGGCCGTTTCGTCACGGCACGAGGATGCAGCCGCAGTTGTCGCAGTGCGCGACGGTCCCGGCGGGGCTCCTGCGGATCCGCTCGGCCTCCACCGACGGAATCGACAGGTGGCATCCCTGACAGGTGTTGCCGTTCAGCCGCGCCGCGCCCATCCCGCGGGCGCGGTGGCGGCACTGCTCGTAGTCGGCAAGGAGCTCGGCGGCGACGGTGGCGGCGATCTCGTCGCGGGCGGACTGCTCGACGCCCAGCTCGCCGTCGACCTCCCCCTCGAGCTCGGCGAGCGCCCCGCCGAGGCGGGCGGCTTCGGCCTCGAGCTCACCGGCACGCCGGCGGTGCTCGCCGACCTCGGCGTCGAGGGACTCACGTCGCTCCATGACCTCGAGCTCTCGGTCTTCGAGCCCCCGCCGGTGGCGCCGCAGCTGATCGACGTCCGCTTGGAGAGCCTGGAGCTCGCGGGGCGACGTCACCTCGCCCGAGTACATGCGTCGCTCGACCCCGGCCGCCTTCTCTTCCAAGGACTGGGCCTCGTCGTCGAAGCGCTGCTCCTCGCGCACTACCTCCTCGCGCCGCGCCGTGGCGTCCTCGAGGCCCGTGCCGACGGTGGCCTGCTCAGCCTGCACCGACTCGAGCGCGGCGCGCTCGGGCAAGGTGTCGCGTCGGTGGCGAAGCCGGTCGATGGCGGTATCGCGGGTCTGGAGCTCGAGCAGGGTGTCGAGCATCACCGAAGCGTCCGCGCCCACTCTCGTGAGACTAACGAGCGGGGCATGGCAACCCCGACATGGCGGCTACCCGGGGCCGGGGCCACCACCACCGCCACCGCCACCGGGGTCCGGCTGCGGTGGAACGACGGGAGGCTGCGTGGGAGGAGGTTCCGGTGCCGGCGCCGACGGTTCCGGCACCGGGACGAGGATCGTGTCGGGGGGCGCGGTGGGCGGCGGCGGTGGCGGGGCCGCCGGCTTGTCGGTCCGCCCGTCGACGGGATCGATGAACCGGCCCGGCGCGTCGCACGCCTCCCCCGGGCTCGGGAACGCGGCGGCGGGCAGGTTCTGCGTCGCAGGAATCATGAAGTTGCGCCAGATCGTGTTCGGGATGCCGGCTCCGAACCCGGCGCCCGGCTCGTCGGCGTCGGGGTGGCCGTGCCAGACGAACGAGACGAGATTGGGAGTCCCGCCGATGAACGCCGAGCTGATCTGGCGGTCGTTCGTCCCCGTCTTCCCCCACGCGTCACGACCGGGGATCCCCTTGCCGCCGGCGGTCCCACCCGGCCCCAGCGGGCCGTGGAGGATGCTCACCTCGCAGTTCGCCACGTCGGGATCGAGCACTCGGGTGCCCGGGCGGCCGGTCTCGTCGAAGACGACCTTGCCGTCCTGGTCGACCACCTTTGCCACGAAGACGGGATCGTGGTGCATGCCGCCGCCGCCGATCGTGGCCGCGATGTTCGCCATCTCGAGCGGGGTGATGGATACGACGCCGAGGGTGAACGTGAGCACCCTCCACTCGTTCACCGGCTGGCGCCCGGCGACGTTTGGTCGCATGCCCATCTTCTGGGCCATGTCGATGACTTTCTCCATGCCGACGCTCGTCGACAGCCGCACGAACGCGCAGTTCACGGACTTCGTGGCTGCCTCGTCCAGGCTCATGATGCCGCCCTCGCCCTCACCGCCCGCGTTCGTCGACTGCCCGGGGAACCCGGGTACACGGCACGGCGCCGCGCCGTCGACCTCGTCGTTGCGCGAATAGCCGGCCTGGAGGACCGTCCCGAGCGTGGTCACCTTGAAGCTCGACCCGACCTGGCGCCCGGCGCCGTCGGTCGCGAGGTTGAACTTGGCGTCCTGGTACGGCCGGTTGTCGCTCATCGCCTTCACGTAGCCGGTGTTCGGGTCCATCGCCACCAGCGCGGCACCGAATCCCGGCTTGGCGCCCTGGAGCCCGTCCGCCACCGCCCGGTCGGCGAGGAGCTGCATCTGCGGGTCTTTGGTCGCGTACACCTTCAGGCCGCCCTGCAACACCTTGTCCCGTCGCTCCTTCGGGGTAGAGCCGAGGCGCGGGTCGTTGAACAGCACCTGCTGAACACGTTCGGCCCAGGCGTTCTCCGGCCGCAGCTCTGACGACGGCTTCACGGTCGGCAGCCCTTCGCGGTTCGCGTCGTCGGCCTGTTCCTGCGTGATGTGATGCCGCCGGACCATCGTCTTCAGCACCTCGGCCCGGCGAATGAACGCGTGGTCGCCGTGCACGAACGGGTTGTCGCCCTCGGGGTTTCGGATGACGCCCGCGAGCAGTGCGGCCTCACCCACCGTCAACTCGCTCAGGACCTTGCCCCGCACGCCGAGCGGAGCGCTCGGATCGAGCGTGAGGAAGAAGCGGCGGGCGGTGGCCTTCACGCCGTAGGAGCCCTGTCCGAAGTACACGGTGTTGAGGTATTGCTTGAGGATCTCGCGCTTCGAGTACTTGTCGTTCAGGCGGTAGGCGAGGATCAGCTCCTTGGCCTTGCGCTGCAGGTCCTGCTTGTTGCCGAGGATGCGGTTCTTGACCAGCTGCTGCGTGATGGTGGATCCGCCCTGGCTGATCTTGCCTTCGGTGATGTTCTCGACGAATGCCCGGGACACGCCGCTGACGTCGATCCCGGGGTTCTTCCAGAACGTCTTGTCCTCGGTGTCGACGACCGCGTCGATGAGGACCTGTGGAACCTCGCTGAGCTCGACCGGCTCGCGGTCCTGCACGCCCAGCTTGCCGATCTGGGCGCCCGTCGCGTCGTACACGAGCGTGGGCTGGGACAGGTCGCCGAGGCTGCTGACCGTGCCGGTGTAGTGGTGCGCCGTCGCGATCGTCCGGGCTCCGGGCACGAGGGCGGCGAAGCAGACGCCGAGGGTCAGACCGCCGACCAGGACGATGGCGGCCAATCGCGCGAAGACGCGGGCGGAGTCGGGCATGGGAACCCACAAGGATGGCATACGGCGCACCGATCCGGGCTCCATTCGACCGGTTCCGCGTAACCGTCACAGGGCATCGGTACCCTCCCGATCGTGAACGTCCAGCTGGTCGAGCACGGTCCTCCTGCCCGGAAGGCGTTGCGCGAGGCCGTGGGCGCAGCCAAGGGCGCCGATCCGCTGGCTCCGGTCACGGTCGCCGTACCGTCGACGTACGCCGGCCTGGCCCTGCGGCGGGCCCTCGTCGGGCCGGGTGGGCTCGTGAACGTCCGGTTCCTGGCCCTGGCCCGGATGGCCGAGCTGCTCGGCGCGCCGGCGCTGGCCGAGGCGCGGCGCCGGCCGCTCACCCGGCCCTTGCGAGCCGAGGCCGTGCGTGCGGTGCTCGCCGAGGCGGGCCCACCCCTGGCCGCGGTCGCCGGGCATCCGGCCACCGAGCGGGCCGTGGACGGGTCGTTCCTGGAGCTGCGCCGCGGCAGTGACGACGTCGTCGACCGACTCGCGCGGGCCGGCGATCCGGCGGCCGCGGTCGCGCGCCTGTACCCGCGGTTCCGCGCCCGCACCGCCGAGTTCTACGACGACGAGGATCTCGCCGTTGCCGCCGCTGCCGCGCTGGCGGGAGTGCCACCCGCGCTGCGCGAGATCGGTCAGGTCGTGCTCTTCCTGCCGACACGGCTGTCGCCCGGCGAGATGGAGCTGGCGGGCGCGCTGTGCGATGCGGACCGGTTGCGCGTGTTGGTGGGTATCACCGGCGACCCCGTCGCCGACGAGCCCGCCGACGCGCTGGCGGCCGCGCTCGCCGACGGCGCACCGCTCGTGCCCGCGGTCGCGCCGCCCCCGCCGCGCGGCACGACCATCGTGAGCGCGCCGGACCCGGAGGACGAAGTGCGCGCCGTCGTGCGCGATGTCATGGCGCGCGCGGCCGACGGCACCGCGTTGCACCGCGTCGCCATTCTGTTCCGGGTCGCCGAGCCGTACGCACGGCTCGCGCACGAGTTGCTCGACGCGGCCGGCGTTCCCTGGAGCGGCCCCTCGACGCGCCAGCTCGCCGACACGACCGCGGGCCGCGTCCTCCTCGGGTTGCTCCGCCTCGCCGAGACCGATTTCGCCCGCGATGCGGTCGTCGACTGGATGGCGTCGGGGCCCGTTCGCGACCCCGGCGACGGTCGCACGATCCCGGCCAGCCGCTGGGACACGCTCTCGCGGCAGGCGGGCATCGTGACCGGCCTCGCCCAATGGAGTGAGCGGCTCGCCCGGCTCTCGCGGCATCTCGCCGCCGACCTCGAGGGGACCGGCGACGACGAGCTGACCGAGGGCGGGCGACGGAATCTCGAAGCCGACCTGCAGCAGGTCGAGCAGCTGTCGCGTTTCGTGGCCGATCTCGGCAGACGCGTCGTGCCTCCGTCGCCGGGCACCTGGCCCCGGCTGGCGTCGTGGGCGCGCCAGCTGCTGGACCTGTACCTCGGCGGCGAGGGGCGGCGGGGAACATGGCCCGAGTCGGAGGTCGACGCCGCCCGGCGCGTCACGGACGCCCTTGACGGCCTGGCGGCCCTGGCCGAGATCCGAGCCGAAGCCTCGCTCCCCACGTTCGTGCGGGCGCTGGAGTCGGAGCTGGACGCGCCCGCCGGCCGCGTCGGGCGCTTCGGCGCCGGGGTGTTCGTCGGTGGCGTGCGCCATGCCTACGGCACCGACTTCGACGTCGTGTACGTCGTCGGGATGGCCGAAGGCACGTTCCCACCCCTCGGGCGCGAGGATCCGCTGATCCCCGATCGCGCCCGCCGTCTCACCGGCGGCGCGCTCCCTGTGCATGCCGTACGGCGCGCCGAGGAACGGCGCGATTACGTCGCAGCGCTCGCGGTGGCGCCGGTGCGGTCGCTGTCGTATCCGCGCGCCGACCCGCGCGCGCAACGTAAGCGCCTCCCCGCCCGCTGGCTGCTGGAGACCGCGAGCGAGCTCTCGGGCGAGACTGTTGGTGCCGAGGAGCTCACCCGGCTCGACACGAGCGGTTGGCTGCGTGTCGTTCCGTCGTTCGAGGCAGGCGTCTGCAACGCAGACGAGCCGGGATCACTCACAGAGCGCGACATGCGCAGCCTGCGTGCCTGGCAGGAGGCTCGGCGACCACTCGAACGCCACCCGCTGGTGGCGGCGTCGCCGTCGCTGAGCGCCGGCGTGAGCGCGGTGCGAGAGCGTCGCTCGGGTTCGCTTACGCGTTTCGACGGGTACGTCGGGCGCGTTCCCGGTCTGCTGGCCGAGGAGGACGACGCCGTCTCCCCCACGTCGCTCGAGCAGTGGGCGACATGCCCGTTCCGCTATCTGCTCGATCGCGTGCTCCGCGTCCGCGAGGTGGAGCGCCCCGAGGCCACGGACCGGATCGGACCGCTCGAACGGGGATCGCTCGTTCACCGGGTGCTGGCCGAGTTCCTCGACAGCGTCGAGCCCCGGACGTCTCCCGACCAGCCGTGGACCGACGCCGAACGCACCCTCCTGTCCGCGATCGCCGAGCGTTGCTGCAACGAGGCCGAGAGCGAAGGGCTGACGGGCCGGCCATTGTTGTGGAAGCTGGACCGGCGACGGATCCTCCGCGAGCTGATGACGTTCGTCGACACCGACGAAGTCATCCGTGCCGGTCTCGGAGTCGTACCACGGCCAGGTGGGCGCGAGCTCCGGTTCGGTTTCGGGGGGGACGGCGGCGAGCCGGCGACGATCGCGCTCGCCGACGGCCGGACGGTGCGCTTCCACGGCTACATCGATCGGGTCGACGAGGCCCCGGGCGGTTCGCCGGTCGTGGTCTTCGACTACAAGACGGGTCGCGTCGACGACCCCGCCGAGGGGCTGGCGCGGGGGAACCGGCTGCAGTTGCCCGTCTACGCGCTGGCCACGGGCTGCGACCACACAACCGAGGTGCGGTCGTACTACTGGTCGACGCGCGGCGCGGGCATGGACGCGCTCGCGGGCTTCGAGCTCGACGCCGAGACCCGGGACGAGTTCCTCGACCGGGTTTCGACGATCGTGGACGGCATCGGGAACGGCGTCTTCCCCGCGTTCCCGGACAAGCCGCGCCAGGACGGCCGCGGCCACGACACGTGGGTCAACTGCTGCTACTGCGCGTACGACCGGGTGTGCGCGCCCGCCCGTGACGACGACTGGACACGCAAGCGGGACGACGCCGTCCTGGTCCCTTTCCGGGGCCTCGCTGATCCCAAGGACCCGGAAGAACCGAAAGCAGAAGCGGAGGAAGCGGAGTCGTGACCCTGGTCGACGGCCGGGTCCGCGACGAGATCCGCGACCTCCAAGACGCGACGCTGTTCGTCGAGGCGGGTGCGGGCACGGGGAAGACCACGGCGCTCGTCGAGCGCGTCGTCGCGTTGATCGCCTGGGGCCGGGTCGGGATCCGCGAGCTCGCTGCGATCACGTTCACCGAGGCGGCGGCAGGCGAGTTGCGCGACCGCATCCGCTTCCGCCTCGAACAGCGCGCCGCCGATCCGGACCTTGCGGCCGACGAGCGCGCCCGGTGTCGCGCCGCTCTCGACGACGTCGACGACGCCGCGCTCTCGACCCTGCACGGGTTCGCCCAGCGGATCCTCGCCGAGCATCCCCTCGAGGCCGGTCTCCCACCGCAGTTCGAAGTGGTCGACGACGTCGAAGCCGCGGTCCGGTTCGAGGAGCGGTGGGGAGAGTTCCTCGACGCACTCGTCGCCGATCCTGACCTCGAACCGACCCTGTTGCGGTCGCTCGCCCTCGGGGTCGACTTCGACCATCTCCGTCGCGTTGCCCGGGTGCTGCACGAGCACTACGAGCGCCTCGGGCCCACGGTGGCGGCCGCAGTGTCGGCGCCTCCCGTCGATGTCGATCTCGTGCTCGCCCCGCTCGAGGAGGCGATCCGGCGGCTGGCGGACTGCCGGCTCCGGCAGGACAAGCTGTTCGCGCATATCGACGGCCTCGTCGGCCTGCCCGGCGTGCTGCGCGGCGCCCAGGACGACCTCGACCGTCTCGACCTCCTCGGCCAGATGCCCAAGCTGGCCAGGAACGTGGGCCGCCACCAGAATTGGAGCTGCCCGGTCGATGACGTCCGGGGGCTGCTCGAGCGAGCCGACACGGCGACCGCCGCCGTCATCGCCGAGCAGCGGCGGGCGACGCTCGCTGTCCTGCTTGCCCGGCTGCGCGGGTTCGTCCGCAACTATGCCGACGAGCGCCGCCGTGAGGGACGCATCGAGTTCCACGACCTCCTCGTCCTCGCGCGTGATGTTCTGGCACGGAACCAGCGCGTACGCGCCACACTCGCGGAACGGTTCCGGGTGCTGCTGATCGACGAGTTCCAGGACACCGACCCGCTGCAGATCGAGATCGCGGTGCTGCTTGCGTCGGACGACCCCGCCGCCGGCACCCGGCCCTGGTCGGAGGTGACGATCGCGTCCGGCCGGGTGTTCTTCGTCGGCGACCCGAAGCAGTCGATCTACCGGTTCCGGCGCGCCGACCTCTCGCTGTACCACCAGGTCGAGCGGGAGCTGCACGACGGGCGGCGCGAGCTGACGCAGAACTTCCGATCAGTCCCCGGGATCCTCGACTGGGTGAACGTCGTGTTCGCCCGTCTGTTCGAGAACGCCGAGCCGGGAACGCAGGCTGCGCACGTGCCGCTGGTCGCGCGGCGCGAGGCCCCACCGACTCCTGTCCCGGCCGTCGCGACCTTCGGGGGTCCCGCCGACGTACAGCTCGTCGCCGAGGTGCGCGCCGTCGAGGCGGCCGACGTCGCCGCGCTCGTCCGGCGGATCAAGGACGACAAGTGGGAGATCTCCGACCCGGTCACGGGCGAGATGAGGCGCGCCCGTTACGACGACGTCGCACTGTTGCTGCCGACGCGCACCGCTCTCCCTGACCTCGAGGACGCGCTCGAGCGCGCTGACGTCCCGGTTCGGATCGAGAGCCAATCGCTGGTGTTCTCGACGGCCGAGGTGCGTGACCTGCGGTCGATCCTTACCGCCCTCGACGATCCCACCGACGAGATCGCGCTCGTCGCGTCCTTGCGGTCCCCTGCCTTCGGATGCGGGGACGACGAGCTTGTCGAGTTCTCCCGGCGCGGCGGACGCTGGGACTACCGCCGGGCGACGCCCGAGGACCTGCCGCCCGACCATCCGGTCGTGCAGGGCATGGCGGCGCTCCGGCTCCTCCACGACGAACGCTGGTGGCAGTCGGTGAGTGAGACGGTCGAGGCGATCGTGCGCGAGCGGCAACTGCTGGAGCTCGCCGTGACGCACCGTCGGCCCCGCGACCACTGGCGCCGCATCCGCTTCTTCCTGGACCAGGCCCGCGCCTATGACGCCGCCTCGGGACGCGGGCTGCGGGGGTTCATCGAGTGGGTGCAGCAGCTGGCGGACGAGCGTGCCCGCGCCGTCGAGATCGTGGTGCCCGAGCCCGACGACGACGCGTTGCGCGTGCTCACGGTCCACGGTGCCAAGGGATTGGAGTTCCCGATCGTGATCCTCGCCGGGCTCAACGTCACTCCCCCGAACCGGGCGACGCCCGTGCTGTGGAACCCGGACGGCAGCTTCGAGGTCCGGATGGGGCCCGCCCCCCGGCGGTTCGAGACGGCTGGGTGGGAAGCCCGTGCCGTGCGCGAGAACGAGCTCGATGCCGCCGAGCGACTGCGCCTCCTGTACGTCGCCGCCACCCGGGCCCGGGATCACCTCCTCGTGAGCTTGCATCACAAGCGCACCGACCGCCTCGATACGCATGCCGCACTGTTGTGCGAGCACGGCTCCGACGCGCCTGCGACCGTCCTCCTGCTCGACGGCGCGACCTCGACCGCAGCTCCGAGCGCGTCGAATGTCAACACGCCGTCCGAGGAGCCCGGTGACCGGGACGCGTGGATCGCGACGCGGGCCGAGCTGCTCGCGCGCGCGGGGCGCCCGGCGACCATCGCGGCCACGACGCTCGCGCAGGACGATGTCGGCGACGAGGGCCTGGAAAAGGACGAGCCCGGCGATGACCGGCCGACGTGGCGGCGGGGCCGTGCGGGGACGTCGGTGGGGCGGGCGGTGCACGCGGTCCTGCAGACCGTCGACCTGGCGACGGGGGACGGCCTCGACGCCACCGCGCGGGCGCAGTCCCTCGCCGAGGGGATCCCGCAGCGTGAGGCGGAGGTGCGGGCGCTGGCTCGCAGCGTCCTCCAGTCCCCGACCGTGCGCAGCGCGGTCACCGGGGGACGTTACTGGCGTGAGGTCCCGGTCGCCGCGATCGTCGACGGCGTCACCGTCGAGGGCTTCGTCGACCTCCTGATCGAGACGCTCGAGGGCCTGGTGGTCGTGGACTACAAGACCGACCAGGCGCCCGGCGACGATGAGCTCGACGCGGCCATGAACCGGTACCGCGCCCAGGGTGCCGCCTACGCGCTGGCGCTCGAGCGGGCGCTCGGTTCACCGGTGGCCCGGTGCGTGTTCGTCTTTGCCCGCCGGCGTCAGGCGGTGGAGCGCGAGGTGCACGGCCTGTCGGAAGCGGTGGCGGCGATCGAGCGACAGCTGCACGAGCTTTCCTGACGCGCCACGGCCCGGGGCCATGCCCCGGGCCGCGAGCAACGTGCGTCTCCGCCCGTTCCGTCAGATGCCGAGCAAGCTGAGCAGGTTGGCGACCGCGTTCCCGTTGAACGCCTGGTTGCCCAAAGCGAGCCGTACACCGCCGAACGACGAGTGCGCGCGCATGTAGTCCAGCTCGCGGTTGAGGTCCCCAACGCCGTTCGAGCCGACGAGCGGCGCGATCTGGACCGTGCTCAGGATCCCGAGCGCAACACCGTTCGAGTTGAGGAACGCGCTGCCGGAGTCCCCTGGGATGCCGGGTGTCGCCGTGTACACGTTGTGGCTCCAGCCGTTGCCGTCGTCGCCCAGGCTGACGCCCTGCTTCGGGCTCAGCTGGCTGACGCTCCTTGGGGACGTCCGTTGTGCCCGATATCGGCGATTCGGGAGCATAAACGCCCATGTAGGTGGAATGCACGGTCTCTGACGCGATCCGTCGCCCGGCAGCCGCCGCCCGTCACCCCGAGCCGGGGACGGCAGCGGTGAAGATACGGGCCCCGCCGGGACGAGGAGGCGACGTGGCTTATAGCGCGCTCAAGCGGCTGCTGATCGGGCGCCCACTGGCGTCGCGGGAGTTCGAGCACCAACGACTGCCGAAGCGGCTCGCGTTGGGGGTCTTCTCGACCGACGCGATCGCGTCGACCGCCTTCGCGACCCAGGAGATCCTCGTTGTCCTCGTCCCGGCCGCGGGCATGGCCGCGCTCGGCTACCTGATCCCGATCTCGCTCTTCGTCGTTGCGTTGCTCGTGATCGTCGTCGCCAGCTACCGCCAGACCCTGTACGCCTATCCGAACGGCGGCGGGTCCTACATCGTCAGTCGCGAGAACCTTGGCACCAACCCGGCGCTGGTGGCGGCCGCGTCTCTGCTCGTCGACTACACGCTGACCGTCTCGGTATCGGTCGCGGCCGGGGTCGCCGCGATCACGTCGGCCATCTCTCCCCTTCGCGGGTACGAGGTGGAGCTCGCCATCGCGCTCATCACCATCATCACGCTGGCGAATCTCCGTGGCGCCAAGGAGTCGGGACGGTTGTTCGCGCCGCCGACTTATCTCTACGTCGGGATCATGACCCTGCTCGTCGTGTGGGGACTGTTCCAGACGTTCACCGGCAGCCTGCAACCGCTGCCCGTGGATCACAAGGAGCTCGCACACTTCACCGGCGGCGAGACGATGCTCGGCGGCGTGACGTTCTTCCTGCTACTACGGGCGTTCTCCTCTGGCGCGGTGGCGCTGAGCGGCGTCGAGGCGATCTCGAACGGCGTGCAGGCCTTCCGCAAGCCGCAGTCGCGCAACGCTGCGATCACCCTCACGTGGACGGCGTTCATTCTGGGCTCGTTGTTCGTCGGGATCGCCGTCCTCGCAGATCAACTGCGCCCCACGTTGTCGGAGAGCCAGACGATCCTCTCGACGATGGGCCGCGCCGTGTTCGGCGGGAGCGGCCCTCTTTACATCACCCTGCAGGCGGCGACGGCCGCAATCCTGACGCTCTCCGCGAACACTGCGTTCGCGGACTTCCCTCGATTGTCGGGCATCATCGCCCAGGACGGCTTCCTTCCGCGACAGCTCGCCAACCGGGGCGACCGGCTCGTCCTCTCCAACGGGATCCTGGCCCTCGCGCTCGCGTCAGGGGCGCTCGTCGTCGGCTTCCAGGCTGACGTCTCCGCCCTGGTGCCGCTTTTCGCCGTCGGTCTCTTCACGGCCTTCACGCTCTCTCAGGCCGGGATGGTGCAGTATCACCGGCACCGGCGCGAACCGGGATGGCGACGGGGCCTCGTGGTCAACGGCGTCGGCGCCTTCGCCACCTTGCTCGTGACTGCGGTCGTGGTGGTCTCGAAGTTCACCGAGGGCGCCTGGATCCCGACAGTCGTGATCCCGCTCCTCGTGCTCGTTTTCAAGGGAATCCACCGCCACTACGCGACCGTGGACCGGGCGCTGACCGTCGAACCGCCGGTCCCGCTCCCCGAGATCCGACACACCGTCGTCGTGCTGGTCGGCCCCAAGGTGCATCTCGGCGTCATCCAGGCCATCGCGTACGCGAAATCGCTGCGGCCCGACTTCTTGCACGCCGTCTCGGTCGCGTACGACCCCGAGCAACGGAACCGGCTCGATGCCCAATGGGCGCGATTCGAGATCGACGTGCCGCTCGACGTGATCGACTCGCCCTACCGCGAGATCAACCGGCCGGTGCTCGAGTACGTCGAGCGGCTCGATGAGCGATGGAGCAGTGACGTCGTCACCGTCGTCATTCCCGAGCTCGTCGTCCGCCGGTGGTGGCAGCAGCTCCTGCACAACCAGACTGCTCTCTGGCTCAAGGCCCGGTTGCTGTTCCGGGAGGGCACGGTCGTCACGTCCGTGCCGGCGCACGTCCTCGATCACGGAGGGATGCGCAGCCCGGTGCCGCCCAGCCAAAGCCGCGCGACAGCGCCGGAGCGCTAGGCGAGCACGTCCTTGCTAGTGAACCGGGCCCACGCCGCGGCCGCGAAGATGCCGACCGTCACCGCCTGGACGATGAGGTTGAGCACGATCTGGTTCCAGTACACGGGCGAGCGGAGGACGTCGCCGAAGGACAACCAATAGTGCGTGAGCAGGAACGGGTGCAGCCACGACAGCGCCGGCACCGCGTCGAGCACGCCGCTGAGAACGGCAACGCCGACGGTACCGGCCATGGCGCCGACGGGCGCGTCGGTCAACGTCGAGATGAACATGCCGATCGCGGCCAGGCCCAGGAGAGACAGGGCTACGAGGACGGCGGCGAGCCCGATCCGCAACGTCCCCGCCGCCAGCGAGAGCGTGGTACCGGACAGCGTCGTGACGTCACCGATCGGGAACAGGATCGCGCCGGCGATGAGCCCGGCGAGCCCGACCGCGAACGTGGCCACGAAGCAGAACAACGTGAGGGTGGTGCCCTTGAGGACCAGCAACCGCGTCCGGCCGCATGGGCGCGACAGCACGTAGCGCAGTGTTCCGAGGTTCGCCTCGCCGGCGACGGAGTCCCCCGCGATGATCGCGACGGCGAGGGGAAGGAAGAAGGGCAGCGTGACGGTGAGGCCGACGAGCGCGGCGAACACGCCGTTGTGGGTGATCTGGTCGAAGAAGCGCGGACCTTGCCCCGGGCTCGGTCCCTCGCCCGAGATGCGCACGGCGACCGCCACCGCGACAGGAACGGCGGCGAGGACGAGCAGCAGCACCCGCGTGCGGACGCGCCGGAACAGCAACCCGAACTCAGCCAGCCACATCGAATCCCTCTCCAGTGAGCGCCAAGAACGCGTCCTCGAGGCTGCGCCGGTCCGTCGTCAGGCTGCGGACGCCGACGCCCGCCATCACGAGGGCGCGGTTGCACTCTTCGGGCATTTGCCCGTCGAGCTGGGCGGAGACCACCTCGCCGGTGACGACGACGGTATCGAGACCGAGACCCTTCAACACGTTGACCGCGTTGTCGGCGTCGGTGGTCTCGACACGCAGCATTGCGTCGCCCCGGCCGCGCAGCTCGTCGATCGATCCCTGCGCCACCACCTTGCCGACCGAGATAATGCCGAGGTGGGTGCACAGCTGCTCGACCTCGCTCAGCAGGTGGGTCGACAGGAACACAGTGGATCCCTCGGACGCGAGCTCACGGATGAGGTTGCGGATCTCGCGCGTTCCCTGCGGGTCCATGCCGTTCGTGGGCTCGTCGAGGATGAGGAGGTTGCGGGGCCGCAAGAGCGCAGCTGCGAGGCCCAGCCGCTGCTTCATCCCGAGCGAGTACGCCCGGTAGCGCTTGTTGGCGGCGGCGGCGAGGCCGACCTTCTCCAGCGCGGCGTCGATGCGCGCGGCGCGGGTCTTGCGCTGGCCGTCGAGGCCGGCGGCGTCGAGGCGCCTCAGGTTCTGCCCGCCGGTGAGCCATGGATAGAACGCCGGCCCCTCGACCAGCGCGCCCACTTGGGGAAGCACCCGGGCGCTGGCGGCGGGCATGGGTTCCGCCAGCAGACGGAACGAGCCCGCCGTCGGCCACACGAGGCCGAGCAGCATCCGGATCGTCGTGGTTTTGCCCGAGCCGTTGGGCCCGAGGAAGCCGTACACGCTGCCCCGCGGCACGGCCAGGTCAACATGGTCCACAACGGCGACGTGGCCGAGGCGCTTCGTGAGGCCCGTCGTCTCGATCGCGAGGTCGGTCACGGTGCCGCGACCTGTGTTGCCGCCGGCTCGAGGCCGGCCGGGGTCACGGCGCCGGCCACGATGCTCCCGTTGGAAAGGACGAGCAGGCTGAACACCGGCGTCTGCAGGAGCTTGCCGGTGCCGTAAGGGCCGGTAACCGTTTTCGCCGTCCGCGTCAGGTCGTCCACGCGCCAGAAGCTGAGCCCCGACGTTGCGACGACTTCGTTCCAGCCGTTCCCGACTGTCGCCAGGCGCAGCAACGTCTCGTTCACGCCCGTCACCGATTGGACGTCCGCGAGGGCGAGCTGCCGTTCGCGCTCGGCGCGGAAGTTACCGGAGTCACCCGAGAAGTTGGGCTCTCGGCTCACCCTCGCACCGTCCGTCACCACGGCGTCCGCGGGCGGCTTGAAGTTGAAGTTCGTCGCGGCCGGGCGCTTGAACGCGATGGAAGTGAACTTGCTTTCGATCGCAGTCGTGCCACTTCGCGTATGCACCGACACTTTCAGCGGCAGACCGGTAGCGGCATCCACGCTGACGGTCACCTCGGTGACGAGCGAGGTCTCCGTCTGCGGGATCAAGCCGAGCTGGTAGACCGGCCGGTCGGCCACGTACGCCGGAGCGTGGAGCACCAGTCTGGTCGCCTCACCACGCAGCGCGAGGAACCGCAAGGCCATCCCGTCGGGCGACTCGATCGTCCCGCCGCCCGCCAGAGACGTGATGAGCCCGGTCGCGTCCGGCGGCGTGTTCGGTGTCGCGACCTTCGTGACCCGCGACCGCCGGCTGTGCCACACGTACGTGACGTCGCCCTGGCGGTACCAGTCGGTCTCCTCGAGCGGTTGCAGCAGCGCGATGCGGCGATTGGTACCGTCTTCCCAGAGGCGAGCATCGTTGTTCCCCGCCGCCAGCCCGACCAGGGATCCACCCGATTCGCCGCTGGTCGTGCCGAAGTCGCCCAGGCCGAGATCGGTATGCAGCTCGACCAACCCGGACCTTGGCTCCGCATGCGGGCCTGCCGCCCAGTCGGCGACCTCGGCCGCGGTGCGCTGCGGCAGCGTCGGCTCGGCACGAGCGGCAAGTCGGCTCTGCAGTGAGTACCCGGCCCAGACGAGAGCGGCGACCACGAGCGGGACGAACCAACGCCACCTCCTCGTTCTCACCTGGCCGACCACCCGGACAGGTTATGACCACGGCGTGGCGTTCCTGAGCGCGCCCTCCGGTCTGTGCGCCGGCTGAGAGCAGGCTGAACATCCGGGCGAGCAGCGATACGTTCTCCGCAGATCACTGAAGAGCGGAGGGTGAGGAGCAGAGAGCACGGTGACCGAGGCGTGGCTCGAAGAGTTGTCCTACGACGAATGCCTCGACCTGCTGCGCGCCGGCGCCGTCGGCCGGATCGCCGTCGTCGTGGACGAGTTTCCCGTCATCCTGCCGGTCAACTACCGGCTGGTGGAGACCGGCGCGCCGCCGTGGATCGCGCTCCGGACGCGACCGGGCAACATCCTGGACCGGGCGTCCATGCAGACCGCGTTCGAGATCGACGACGCGGACCCGTCCCGCCACACCGGCTCGTCGGTCCTCGTGCGCGGGACACTCCATCACGTCGACCCCGACGCGGCCGACTTCCGCCAGCGCTTCGATCCCGAGCCATGGATCCTCGCCGAGCGCGAAGCGTGGCTCGTGATCGCACCGTTCGCCGTCACCGGGCGACGCCTCCACGCCGCCGAACGAGGGTGGGCATTCCACCCGCGCGCGTACCTCTGAGGCCGTGACGGAGCGGCGGCGGCTCGCCATCGCCCTCGCAATTCTCGCGTCTCGACACCGATGCGGGGAACCTCTTCGTGACCCTGAGCGCCCGGGCGCTGCGACCGGAGCTGTTCATCGTCGCCCGCGTCCGCCTCGAGGAGAACTCGGACAAGCTCCAGCGAGCGGGCGCCGACCGGGTCGTGAACCCGCAGAGCATCGGCGGGGCGCGGATGGCGGCCTTCGTCCTGCAGCCCTACGTGACCGAGTTCGTCGACGTCGTGATGCACGACCGGGGCATCGAATTCCGGCTCGAGGAGATCACGGTCCCGGAGAGCTCGCCGATCGAGGGGTGCAGCATCCGCGACGCGCACATTCGCGACCGCACCGGCGCGCTGGTACTCGCGTTGCGGGACCAGAGTGGCCGGTTCACGACGAACCCCGTGCCCGAGACCGTGGTCAAGGCCAGTCAGGTGATCATCGCCATCGGCACGCCGGACGACCTCGAGAAGCTCGAGCGTCTGGTGTCAGGAGCAGCACCGCGCGTTGCCAGTTGACGTCCAGGGACGTCACCGCCGACGCGGCCGCCCCCGGTTGCTGCTGAGTCGCGCCGCGTACACCGCGGCCTGGGTGCGGCGCTCCATGCCCAGCTTCGACAGCAGGTTCGATACGTAGTTCTTCACCGTCTTCTCTGCGAGATGGACCTCCTCGGCAATCTGCCGGTTGGTCAAGCCGTCGGCGATCAGCCGAAGGATGTTGCGCTCCTGCGGGCTGAGGCGTGCGAGAAGCTCGTCCTCCTCCTGTCCGTCCCGGAGGCGGTCGACGACGCGCGCAGTCACCGCAGGATCGAGCAGCGAGCGACCGGCTGCGACCGCGCGCACCGCCTCCACCACGTCGGCACCCTTGATCTGTTTGAGGACGTATCCGGACGCGCCCGCCATGATCGCCTGGAACAGCGCCTCGTCGTCGGCGAAGGACGTGAGCATCAGGCAGTGGACCTCGGGTAGGGCGGAGCGGATCTCGCGGCACACCTGGACGCCGTCACCGTCGGGCAGGCGGACATCGAGCACGGCGACGTCGGGCCGGGTCGGGGGAATGCGTGCGAGCGCCTCGGCGGCCGTTCCGGCTTCGCCGACCACCTCCAGATCTCCCTCGGCCTCAAGGAGCTCCTTGACGCCGCGACGCACGATCTCGTGGTCGTCCAGGAGGAACACCCGCACTGCGTTGCCCACACTCTGCCCCAGGATCAGAATGTGCCCTTGCCGTTCAGCAAGAGCGACCCCCACGTCCAGGAACTGCTCGACGCGGTCACGAGCATCGGGACCGACCTGAGCCTACCGATCGTCCTGCGCCGGATCGTCGAGTCGGCCCGTACGCTCGTCTCGGCCGACTACGGGGCACTGGGCGTCATCGGCGAGGACCAGCACCTCAGTGACTTCATCACCGTCGGCATCGACGGCGAGCAGTACGACGCCATCGGCCACCTCCCCGAGGGTCACGGGATCCTCGGCCTCCTCATCGTCGACCCGCGCCCGCTCCGATTGCGGGATCTCGGCGCCCACGAGCAGTCCTACGGATTCCCTCCGCACCACCCCGACATGCACTCGTTTCTCGGCGTCCCGATCCGCGTGCGCGACGCCGTCTTCGGGAACCTGTACCTCTGCAACAAACGTGGCGCAGAAGAGTTCAGCGAGGAGGACGAACGCTTCGCCCGTGCGCTGGCCGCGGCGGCGGCCGCCGCGATCGAGAACGCCCGGTTGATGGGGCGCATCGAGGAGGTTGCGGTCCTCGAAGACCGCGAGCGCATCGCCCGTGATCTTCACGACAAAGTCATCCAACGGCTCTTCGCCGCGGGCATGGCGCTGCAGACGCTGCTCCCGGTTTCCGGCCGGGAGGACGTATCCAACCGGATCGACGAGGTTGTGGACGAGCTTGACGTGACCGTCCGCGAGATCCGCAGCACGATCTTCGCGTTGCAGGCGCCCGCCCAGCGCGGCCTGCGCGTGTCGATCTTCGCCATCGTCGATGGAGCTCGCGAGCTACTCGGCTTCTCGCCGGAGTTGAGCATCGACGGACCGCTCGACACCGTCGTCTCGGAGCAGACGGCGGAGCACCTCCTCGCCGTGCTCCAAGAGACGTTGTCCAACGTGGCGCAGCACTCGGGCGCGTCCCAGGTGAGCGTCGTCGTCGAGGCGGGTACGGACCTGGTCGTGCGCGTCACCGACAACGGCAAAGGCCTGCCGCCGACTCCGCCCGAGGGTCGGGGTCTGCCGAACCTTCGGCGTCGCGCCGCGACGATGGGTGGCGACCTGACGACGGCGCGCTCCGACGGCGGGGGCACGCTCGTCGAATGGCGGGTGCCGGTGGCTGCGAGGTGAGGCTCGAGGAGGTCCGCCTCGCCGCATGCACGCCGGCGCGCTTGCTTCCGCTCATTGGCCCTGAGCGAGCGGAACGGTTCGAGGCAACGGCGCAAGCCACCCGCGAACGACTGGCGGGTCGCACTGTCCTGAACGTCAACTCCACCGCGTCCGGCGGCGGCGTCGCGGAGATGCTCCGCTCTCTCTTGGCGTACGCCCGCGGTGCGGGGATTGACGCCGAGTGGGTCGTCATCAAAGGGGACCCACGCTTCTTCACCATCACCAAGAGGATCCACAACAACCTCCACGGCGCGCCGGGTGACGGGGGCCCCCTCGGCGCCCCGGAGCACCGCCACTATGAAGAGATCCTTCGAGCGAACGCCGAGGAGCTCCTCGCTCTCGTCCGGCCGCGCGACGTCATCCTCCTCCACGATCCCCAGACGGCGGGGCTCGCGCATGCGCTCTCGCGAGCCGGGGCCATGGTGGTCTGGCGCTGCCACATCGGTGCCGACGTCGCGAACGAGCACGTCGAGCGGGCGTGGGCCTTCCTGCGTCCATACCTCGAGGAGGTCGACGCCTACGTGTTCACCCGCCGGCAGTACACGCCCGGTTGGGCCGACCCGGAGCGAACCTTCGTGATCCCTCCGTCGATCGATCCCTTCTCGCCCAAGAACCAGGACATGCCGCAGGCCGACGTCGAGGCCATCCTCCACTACGTCGGGCTGCTCGAGGGCCACTCGACGAGAGGGGTCGCGGCATACACCCGTGAGGACGGGTCCGTAGCGCGCATCGCCCGCCATGTCGACGTGCTGCAAACCGGGCCGCCGCCGCCCGCAGACGCGCCGCTCGTCGTGCAGGTCTCGCGTTGGGACCCCTTGAAGGACATGGCCGGTGTGATGACGGCCTTCGCCCGGTACGTCGATGGAGTCGGCCCCGCCCACCTCCTCCTCGCCGGGCCCGTCGTGTCAGGTGTCGCCGACGATCCCGAAGGGGCCGCGACCTTCGAACGGTGCATCGAGATCTGGCGGCGGCTCCCGCACGCGGAGCGGACCCGCATCCACCTCGCGTGCCTGCCGATGCATAGCACGGACGAGAACGCGGCCATCGTGAACGCGATTCAACGACACGCTGCCGTCGTCGCGCAGAAGAGCCTGGCCGAGGGCTTCGGGCTCACCGTGGCCGAGGCGATGTGGAAGGCGAAGCCGATCGTCGCCAGCGCCGTGGGGGGCATCGTCGACCAGATCGTCTCCGGGGAGCACGGGCTCCTCTTGGACGACCCCCGCGACGAAGCCGGGTTCGGGGACGCCGTCCGCCGCCTGCTTGACGACCCGAGCGACGCCCAGCGGCTCGGAGCCAACGCGCGCGAGCGCGCGATCCGGGAGTTCCTCGGCGATCGCCACCTGTCGCAATACGCCGAGCTGTTCGCCCGACTCGACCAGCTTCGTTGAGCTTCAGGTGGGAAGCGCTTCGATCCGGAAGATTGGGTGGTCGGGGCTGATGCGTAGCAGGTCGTCCGCGGACGAGTCGGGCCCGACCCCCCCGAAGAAGATGCCCACCTCGGCCTTCCAGCGCCGGAGGTAGGCCCGCAGGATCGGCGGCTTCTGTTCGTCCTCGAGCTCGGTCGCCCGGAATGGCTCGGTGCGTCGACCGACTCGTAGCTCCCCCTCGCCCGCTTCCCGCAGGTTCCGTACCCATTGGGTTACACCCCGGGGTGCGACGAGGTAGCGAGCACCCTCGTATGTCAGGAGGTTGACGGGTGTGGTCCTCCACTCGCCGGATTTCCGGCCGCGCACGCGCAGCTCCCGCGATCCCCACACGCTGATCCCGGCGCGGGTGAGCAACGCGACGGCGGGGTTGCCGACGTGTCTGGTGAACCAACCGGGACGGACGTATCTCGGCTCGGGCCCGCCGCTCTCCGCCATGCCCGGCCACGGTACCGACCTCGGCGCGGCCTCTCCGGCGGGTGGGCCGTTCGCTAGCCGGTCCCGACCAGGTCGGCGTACCCGGCGTGCTCGTCAATGAACTGCGCGACGTACCCGCTTTGCGGAACATCGGATCCGCCGGCGGCCCGCACGTCGTCGAGCGCTCGACGCACCAGTTCGGCGCTGAGGCCCTGACCTCGCATCGGGTCTCGATCTCCGTGTGCGGGAACACGACAGTGTCGCCATGGCGCCCGTACTCGGCGAACCCGACCAGTCGCCCAAGCGTGCGTTTCGAGAACCTGGGTTTCGCGGCTGCTCCGCTAGCTGCCGCGGCGCTCGGGGGCGGGGCGCCGATTACGGACGGTCGTCGGCGTCGTCGGACGGAACCATGGCCGGTTGCTCCCAGTGGATCTCGGGCGAGTCGCGTTCCGGGAGGTTCTCAGCCGCTCCGGCGTCGTCGTCGGCCGCCACCCAGTCGTCGTCGGATCCGTCCTCATCCTGCCAACCCGCTCCATCAGGCATCGTGACGACATCAGCTGTCTGCTCGCGTCCGCGCGCGGCGCCGTCGGATCGCTCCTCCGCCTCCCAACGGGTGGCCTCGGTCGAAGCAGGGGCGCTTGCGGCGCGCTTCCTCGCCTTCCGAGCTGCCATCCGGCGCCGAAGCACGTTCCACAACCTGCGGAGCATGAGCAGCAACACGACGACCGCGACGATGAACAAACCCCACGGCCACGTCGACGTCTTCTGCTGGAAGTGGACCGGGGCTGACGTGCCCGTGACGCGCCCGGCCACGTGGTAGCTGCCGAACGACAACGCATCGAGCTCGAACGGGATGCTGATCCGTCGGGTCTGGCCCGGTGCCAGCGGACCGACCGCAGGGGCGGTGATCAGGTGATCGGCATTGCCCTTGCGGCCCCACCCTGCCGACACGACCGGGTTCGGCACCGAGCTCTGGCCTGTGTTCGTCACGGTCAGCTCGAGGGTCCGCGAGGCCGCCCCTCCGAACGCCGAACCGAGCGAGTTGGCGCCGGTGACCCGGGCACGCACCGTGAGCGGCTGCGGCTGGTACTGCGGTGAGGCCGAGCGCACGGGCGCGGTGGGCATCCCTACGACCTGGACCGGGAAGGTGATGCTCTTTGCCGCCGCGAGCGACGACACGACGACGACGCAGGGACAGGGCTGCGGGGGCGAGAGGACCCGGAGCACGCCATCGACGACGCCGTTCGGACCCGGGCTCATGGTCGCGGCGGCGGCCTGCGCGCAGTCCGTGCTTCCGTCCACTGCATTCGCCCCGCACAGCACGGCCTGCAGCGTCGAGCCGGTGGGCCAGCCCGAACCGGTGATTGCGACCGACTGACCAGGCGTCAGCACATCCGTCTGGAGGTGCAGCTCAGGCTCCGGCCCGCCGGCAGCGATCGTGGCGCTCGCCGGGATCGCGGTGCCGATGAAGACCACCGCAGTCAGGACGCCCAGCAGGCGTGCTCGGATCATGCAGGCGGTTCGGCGCCGCGAGCCGCCGATGGCGCCGTCTTGCCGCTGGTCGGCGGAGCCCTCGGCGAGGTGCTCGAGTAGGCCCCGCAGCGCTCCTGGAGAGCGGCGAGCACACCCGCAGTGGTGAAGACGAGCGGTGCCGGTCCGGCCGCTTTGTCGGAGGCAGTGCTCGACGGCGGTGTCAGGTTCGGCGCGAGCCGGCGAAGCTGTGCGTCTTTTGCGTCTCGAGCCGCCCGTCTGATCTCGCCGAGCTTCGCCTTGACGACGTTCGCGTGCGGGTGCTTCTTGCCCAACTCGGTCACCACGTCGTGCACGAGTCCGCACGTCTGGTGATTGGAGTCGCTTCCGCCACTGCACCCGACGACCCCTACGACGGCGAGCGCCGCCAGCCCGGCTGCTGCCGCCAGCGGACGTCCGGCCACCGGTCTCATTGCGCCAGGACCGCCTCGCGCTCGGGTGGGGGCGCCGCGCCGACCTTCCGGCGCCGCCGGCGCCGCCAGTACCACAGCACCAGTACGAGGAGGGCGATGATCACGATCAGGAGCCACGGCACCACCCAGGTACTCGAGGAGGCGGTCGTCTTCGCAACCGGCGACGTCACGGTGACGTGCGCGGTCAAGCGCCCGACCGGCACGACCCCCGAGACGCGCTGATGCACCACCGCCGATCCGCGTGGCAGGAGCTCGGGGACACGCAGCGTCTTGAGGTGGGTCGCGCCTCCGATCATCGGCGAGACGGTGGTCTTGGCCGTCGGGCTCAGCCGGACGTTGCCGGTGTTCACGACTCGGTATGTGACGTCGGCGTCGACGGCACCGCCGAGCAGCCCGCCGACTCCGGCATGACTAGTGACCTGCAGCTCGGTGACGTCGAGGCGCGGCGTCAGCGGGCCGGCGACCCGCCCGTACACACGGGTCCCCACGGCTTGGATCGACCGGGTCGCGACGGAGCCGTTTTGGCTCACGGTGGGCGTGGTGTTCAAGGCGACGATCGACCCGGCATGGTCACCTGGGGTCGCGTCGAGGGGTGGCGAGATGGTGAACGGGACGTCGACGGCCCGCTGCGGCGGGATTGTGATGTTGTCAACGGCCAAGCTGATCCACGCGCCCATCTCGCGCTTGGGGTCAGTCGGCCGCCGGGACGCATAGCCACCCTCGCGAGTGTTGAAGGCGTCGGCGGCGTAGAGATCGAAGTTGATCGTTTGGTCCGGGGTCTTGTTCGTGATCGTCACCGAGTCCTGCACGGGGACACCCGGGGTGAGCAGCGGCTGGAAGAACGGGCGCGCGAGTTGGCCGGGCTCCGTCGGCGCCGTCGTCGGGAAGACCGACCACAATCCGTTGTCGGCCGCCGACGCGCGGTAGGGCCGGGCCAGCGGGAGGCCGACCGCGATCGCGGTGATGATCGCGGCCAGCAGGGCGGCTCGAAGGGCGGGGTGTCGGGGCACAGAGGATCGTCCTGTCATCGGGAAGATGAGGAGCGGGGCGGCACCGGTCGGTGCCGCCCCGCTCCCGTGGTCGTCACGGGACGTTGCCCGGCTTGCTACTGAACGAGGAACTCAACCGTTCCCCAATACGTGCCGGCAAACACCGACGGCGGGATCGTGAGCGAGTACGTCTTCGTCACGTCGAAGGACCCGCCGCTCTGCCCCGCGGTTGCGGCGCAGATCTGCTGGGTCGATGCGAAGCTCCCACCGGCACCCGCGGTCGCCGCGGGGTTCGGGTTCCCCGTATGCGCCGGGCACGCGATGCTGCCGATGGACAGATTGGACTTGCTGATCTGTCCGTTGCCGCTGGCATCAAGGGCGTGCGTGCCGACGTTGGCGTTGCAGAAGGCGACAACGCCGCTGCAGGACGGGTTCGTGTTGCTGCCCGCACCGATCGGCGTCGCCACCATCGATGCCTGCAGCGTCCATCCCACGGTCGGGTCACCACGGTTGTCCGACACGAACAGCGTGCTGCCGTTCCCGGTCGTCGTCTGCGGCGAGCCGTTGAGCGTGATGGCCGGGAAATTGAACGCCGGACACGTCAGCAACGTTGGCGTCCCCGGAGCGCTACAGCTCAGGACGAGCTGACCGCCGTTCACCAACTGGGTCAGCGGCTCGTCCACCGGCGGCGTGCCGATGCTGACCGTCTCGGTCGCCGTGTTGCTGGTCCCGACGCCGTCCGTGGCCGTGAACTGGAACGTCACGGTCGCCGGCCCGGAGCCCGAGTCGGTCAGCAGCGCCGAACACGGTGTCGGCGCGTTGCTGATCGAGACGGCCAGACGCGGGAGAGACGGAGAGCCGACCAGGTTGCACGCGGTCACCGGCGTGGCATCGGTGTCGGTGGCCGACAGCGTGATCGTCTTCGTGCCACCAACGCCAAGATTCGCGGTGCCGTCGTGCGCCACCGGAGCCTGATCCACGAGGTTCACGAACGCCGCCGCCGGAGGCGTGATCGCCTGCGTCGTGCCCGGCTGGGTGATGAACCCACCGGTGGCGAGCACCAGAGGCGTCGTCCCCGGCGTACCGAACGGCAGCCCAGGCGCGGTCTCGCCTGTCTGAGCTGGACCCGGGGTGGTGGCGTTCTGGAAACCGGTCATCAGGCAGTTCGAGGTGCCCACACCGGCCGCCCCGCCGAACGCGACGCTGATCGTCGGAGTGGTGACCGTGAAGGTCGTCGCTTGCGTCACTCCGATGTTGGCAGTTTGCCCCGGCGCGCCACTGCTCGTGAACGCGGTTGCGCCGGTGCTCACGGCTGCATCCGTGAAGGAGAAGGTCTTGCCCAGTCCGATGGTCGCGCCGGTCGCCGGCGGGACTGGCGCAGGCGAAGCCGCCGTCGTGGCGACGCTGATGGTGGCGGTGGTGCCACCGGCCCCGACCGCCGTGATCGTGGCTTGCGCTGGGATGCCAGTGCCGGCCACGGACAGCCCGACGTCAGTCCCCCCGTTGAACAACGACGTGCCGGTCGCGGTCAACGTGGTCGAAGCGGCCGGCCAGGTGATATTGGTCATCTGGCGAGCCGGCGCCGCCGTAACTTGCGCGAAGCTCTGGCTGTACGCCGCCGAGCCAGTCGAGTGCGTGTCGAGCGGTCCGAAATTGACCCCAGCCACGTTCAGGCCGATCGAGGCGGGGCCAAGGGCCTGCTCCAAGCCGGCGACAACAGGCGCGATCACCGATCCCGTCACCGCCCCCGACGCGCCAAATTTCGCACCCGATGGGAACGATGGATCTGGCGCGGCGTTCAGGTTCGTAGTGAGCAGGAACGGCGCGGCAACCCCAGCCTGAAGGCTCGTTGTGCAGTCAAACTCGTAGCTGGTGTTCGCATTCATTCCTGCGCTGGCAGGTGTGGTCGTGAGGGCGACTCCTACGAGGCCCAGGAGCGTTCCGATCGCCGTGGCGATGGCCGCTATGCCGGCCGTGAGACGCCGTCGTCGTGATTTGTCTTTCAAAGCACACTCCTTCTGTTGGCTCGGACGAAGACACGCGTCCGCGACGCGGCGCACGCACCAAAATAGAAACCCGCGCAAGAACGCCGTGCTGGTCGCTCCGGCGCCCTCTCACGGGCGCGACAACCGAATCCGCCTTGCGACCACCTCCCCCCGCCTGCCCTGTGGCTGATGGAGCAACGAAGAACGCGAGACCGACGCCGTTGCGGCTCGGGTTCAGACGTGGGGAACGATTGACGCACGTGTCTCTTAGTGGTCGCATCCGAACATGTCAACAGGAGCGTTCAGGCATATCGCCGTTTCCGGGCGAAACACGCAAAAGGGGTTGTTGTGTCCTCAGCCGGTGCCCCGCTGCGGTTCTCGCGCGCTGCGCGCGCACAGCACGCTGTAGACGCTGAACATTGGAATCAGCGAGCCACCGAACGCGGCTGGTCCCCGCCGAGGCGGGGACCAGCCAGGTGTCTTCGTCCGAGCCAATTCAGAAGAAGACAACCCGAAACTACTGTATCGGGCAGGCGTCCGGACCTGTACGGCGCCCG
>DATFXK010000169.1:0-9477 GCA_035316005.1 Acidimicrobiia bacterium
CGCCCGCCGCATCGTCGCCCGTCACCCGTTGCCCGACGGGCAGCCGCTCCATCCGCACGCGCTCCGACACGCGTACGCCACCCATCTGCTCGAGCGCGGCGCCGACCTCCGCGCCGTGCAGGAGCTGCTCGGGCACTCGGACCTGGCGACCACGCAGATCTACACGCACCTGACGCGCGAGCGCCTCCGCGCCGTCTACGACGCGACGCATCCCCGTGCCTGAGGATGGCGGCGACGCGGTCGCCGAGCTCTGGCGCGAGTACAAGCAGCGTCAGACGCCCGAAACGCGCGAGCGGCTCATCCTCCATTACGCGCCGCTCGTCAAGTTCGTGGCCGGTCGGGTCGCGTCCGGGTTGCCGCCGAGTGTGGACCAGGCCGGCCTCGTGAGCTAGGGGATCTTCGGGCTCATCGACGCAATCGACAAGTTTCGAGCCGTCCCGCGGCTTTTCGGCGTCACCGAGAGCCGCGCGTGCCAGATCCACACCAAGGCCATCCTCCGGCTGCGCGCGAGGCTCGTCGACAGCGAGAGCGACCGGGTGCGGTGACGAGACTCTTTTCATTGTCGTAGCCGGCCGGTACGATCCCGGCGTCGCGTCGACCTTCGCTCCGCGACGCCTTCCCCGGCGCTTCCCCGTGTCGTGCTCGACCCACGGGAGCGCCCATGCGCCTGCACCAGCCGCGCCGCGAGGCCACGATCTGCCTCGTCCTTTGTCTCGCAGCTTCGTCGTTCCTCGTGGCGCGCCAGACGGAGCTCGCCGGCGCCGCTCCGGCGCCCGGCGGTTGCGGCACGTGGCTGCCACCGGTCGAGGGCGAGATCACGCGGGCGTTCCAAGCGCCCGCGTTCGCCTACGGGCCCGGCCATCGCGGCGTCGACTTCGCGGCCGCGCCCGGCACCCCCGTCCGGGCTGCGGCGGACGGCGTGGTCGCGTTCGCCGGCTCGGTCGCGGGGTCGCTGCACGTCGTCGTCGCCCACGACGGCGGTCTCCGTACGACCTACGCCTTCCTCGCCGTCATCGCGGTGCACGAAGGCGATCGCGTCTCGCGCGGCCAGGTCGTCGGCGCCGCCGGGGGCAGCGGGCCGGAGCACGACCAGGGCGGGCTCCACTTCGGCGTCCGCCTCGGCGACCGTTACATCGATCCCCGGCAGCTCCTCGAGGTCTGCGACCTCACGCAGCTCGTCCGGCTCGTACCCGTCGACGAGCTGCCGGCCGAGCCCTGGGACGCCCGCCGCCCGTACGCGCCCGGAACGCTGACCTCGGGGGGCTCCGGCGTTACTGCCGTCGCCGGCGACCTGGCGGGGGCGCTCGGCGACGCCGCGGGCGGCGCGTTCGACGCCGGTCGCCGGCACTGGGACGTGATGATCGGCGTCGCCGGCACCGCCGTCGCCGCCGGGGCCCGTTCCGTCGCCGACGCCGGCGCGGCCGCGGGGCGAAGTCTGGCGAACGTCGCGACGGCGGTCTTCGCCCGGTCGCCCGCCGGCATCGCGGCATCGGTGGCGGTCGACGTCGCCGGCGGGGCGGTCGACTGGTGGCGCCACCGTCGCGAATGCTCGGACGGCAGCCCGGCCGCCGACGGCACCGGCGGGTCCGGTCACCTGCTCATGGCCGTCGGCGGCATCGACTCGGCAGGGGCGCCGGACGACCCGACGTTCGATCTCGATACTCGTGCGCTCGGCTACCACGACGACGAGGTCGCCTACTTCTCCTACGCGCCCGGAGGCGGCGCGTACTCGCCCGCGCAGACGCACGGCGATCTGCGCCGCGCCGGGCTCGGCCTCGCCGAGCAGCTCAAGCGGATGCAGCGCGAGCACCCGGGACGAGAAGTCGACCTCATCGCGCATTCGCAAGGTGGCGTCGTGGTCGACGTGTTCCTCCGGGACTACTACGACGCCGGCGATCCCGAGTACCCGCCCATCGGGACGGTCGTGACGCTGTCCTCACCACACGAGGGCGCCCCGCTCGCCACCGCCGCCGCCGATTGGCGGCGCAGCCCGGTCGGCGACGCGCTGATCGACGCCGCCCAGGGCCGCATCCCCCTCGCGCCGGCGGACGGACCCTCGGTCCGCCAGCTCGACGAGCACTCGCGCTTTCTGCACGACCTGTGGAACGACCGCCTGCCCGACCACGTCGACTTCACGACCATCGGCGCGACCGACGACGTGCTGGTACCGGCGACGCAGATCGATGTCCCCGACGCCACGAAGGTCGTCGTCGACGTGGGCGGCAGTCCGCTCGGCGACCACGCGGGCATTCCCCACGATCCCGGGGCGCTCGGTGTCGTGCGCGCCGCGCTCGAGGGCCGGCCGCCGCCGTGCGTCGGCATCGTCGAGGGGGCGCGCGGGGTCGTCGTCCCCACGTTGATCACCCGCGTCGAGCACGCTCTCGGCGACCTACCGGTGGTGTCGCGATGACCGGTCTCCGGACGAAGGCGGCTGGCGCTGCCATGGCCGCCATTGCCGTCGTGGCTGCCGCGGCCGCGTGCGCGCCGGCGGGCACCGGCGGTCCCGCTCGCGCCGCGACATGGCGCGCCGAGGCGAGTTGGCCGTTCTCGCTCGCCGTCCGGGGCCGCGACGCCGTCGTCGCCATGGGCGGGAACCGGATCGTCACCCTCGACACCGCGACCGGTCGCGAGCGCTGGCGCGCGGAGGTCGCCCAGACCACGCACTACGAGCCCGCGCTCGACGCCGACACCGTCCTTGTGAGCGCGGACGACCGATTCGTCGCCTTCGAGCGTCGGTCCGGCGCGCGACGCTGGGAAGCGAGCGTCGGCGAGCACGCCGGAGGCGCCGTGCTGACGCGAGCGGGCTCGGATGCGATCGCCCTCGTCACGACGGAGCGCGGCGTCGTGGCCGCGTTGGACGTCCGCACCGGTCAGGCACGGTGGTCGGCACGGTTCCCGGGCGACATCTGGGCCGCGCCGGCCGCGGACGCAACCGCCGGCGTCGGCGCGGTGCTGTGGGCGGGCGACGAGGAGCGTCTGCACGTGTTCGACCTCGCGACGGGGGCGGTGCGCTGGGAGTCCGTCGTCGAGGCGGGAGCGTCGGCGCCCGTCATCCGCAACGGGCTGGTCGTGCTGGGCGAGGGCAATGGCAACTTCGCCGCCCGCGTCGTGGCACGGGACCTGACCTCGGGCGCCGAGCGATGGTCCGTGCCCGCGCCGGCGTCGTTCGAATCGGGCGTCACCCCGGGCGCCGCCGGCGACGACGTGGCCGTCTGCGACCACTTCGGGACGGTCACGCTCGTCGACGCGCCGCGAGGAACGACGCGGTGGCAGACGCCGCTCCGGGTGCCGATCCTCGACACCCGGGTGGTGCTCACGTCCCACGCAGTCGTCATCCGCACCTACGGCGGGAGCATCGTGGTCCTCGACCGGGAGTCGGGCCGGGTCGTCCGGCGCCGCGACCCCGGTGGTTTCCCCGTCGGGTTCGGCGTGGGGGACGGGCGGCTGGTCTTCGCGGTGCGGCTCGCGCGGCCGGACCGGGTCGAGTCCGAGCCGCTGCCGTGAGAGGGCCTCCGGTACACTGAGTGCCACTCGGGCGCGGGTCGCGGCCCGTTCCGAGAATTCGCACGCCCGCCACCCACGGTCGTTCGTCCCCCGGGACGGGCGCGGGCGGGCCGAGGTCACAACCGAGGGAGAGACCCCGTGGCTGTCGTCACCATGAAGCAGCTGCTGGAGGCCGGCGTCCATTTCGGCCACCAGACGCGCCGTTGGAACCCGAAGATGCGGCGGTTCATCTTCGGCGAGCGCAACGGCATCTACATCATCGATCTGCAGCAGAGCCTGGAGCGGATCGACGCCGCCTACCGGTTCATCCGCGGCGTCGTCGAGGACGGCGGGACGGTCCTGTTCGTCGGCACTAAGAAGCAGGCCCAGGAGCCGGTCCAGGAGCAGGCGCAGCGCAGCGGCATGCCCTACGTGAACTACCGCTGGCTGGGCGGCTCGCTCACCAACTTCCAGACCGTCCACTCACGCGTGGCGCAGCTGCGCGAGCTCGAGCGCCTGGTGCAGTCGGGCGAGACGGCGCAGATGCCCAAGAAGGAGGCGCTGAAGATCACCCGCGACCTCACCAAGCTGCAGCGCAACCTGGGCGGCATCCGCAACCTCGAGAAGCTGCCGAATGCCGTCTTCGTGATCGACACGAAGAAGGAGCACATCGCGGTGACCGAGGCCAACCGCCTCGGCATCCCGGTCGTGGCCGTGGTCGACACCAACTGCGACCCGGACGTCATCGACTACGTGATCCCGGGCAACGACGACGCCATCCGGTCCGCCGCGCTCATGAGCCGCGTGGTCGCCGACGCCGTCGAGGAGGGCCGCCAGCTCGCGCACCGCAAGGGCGTGCGCCCCCCCAAGTCCGACGAGGCCGAGAAGCCGCCGCCGGACCCCGAGGCGGAGCGGCGCAAGGCCGACGACCAGCGCCGCGCTCGCACCGAGGCCGCCAAGGCGCAGGAGCAGCGCGAGGCCCGTCTGCGCGACGCGAAGAAGAAGCAGCCCCCGCCGCCTCCCGACACCACGGGCGACGGGGCGTCCGAGGGCGCGCCGAAGGCCGACGAGGTCCCGGCGGAGGCGGCCACGACCGAGAGTGGAGGCGCGAGCAATGGCTGAGATCTCGGCGCAGGACATCGCGGCCCTGCGCAAGCAGACCGGCGCCGGGATGCTCGACTGCAAGAAGGCGCTCGAGGAGTGCGAGGGCGACGTCGAGGCGGCCAAGGACTGGCTGCGCACGAAGGGCCTGGCGGGAGCAGCCAAGCGCGCCGGGCGCGAGGCCGAGGACGGCGCCGTCGACGTGGTCGTCGAGGACGGGGTCGGCGCGATCCTCGAGCTGAACTGCGAGACCGACTTCGTCGCCAAGGGTGCCGACTTCCGCGGCATGGTCGCCGCGCTCACGAAGCTCGTGGCCGAGCAGGGCGACGCCGACCTCGACGGCAAGGCGTTCGAGGGCGGGACGGTCGGCGATGCGGTGAAGCAGCTCGGCGCCAAGCTCGGCGAGAACGTCTCGATCGGTCGGGCGGCCCGCATCGAGCCCGGCGATGGCATCGTCGACGGGTACAAGCACATCCAGAACGAGCGCGGGACGATCGGCGTCCTCGTGGAGGTCGGCGGCGTCGACGCGTCCGATGCCCGCGCCCGCGACATCGCCCACGACATTGCGCTCCATGTGGCGTCGGCTGCGCCGCAGTACGTGACGCGGGAGGATGTCCCGGCCGACGTCGTCGAGAAGGAGCGGGCCGTGCTCGAGGAGCTGACCCGCAACGAAGGGAAGCCCGAGCAGGCGGTCCCCAAGATCGTCGAGGGCCGGCTCAACGGCTTCTACAAGAGCACAGTCCTCGTGGAGCAGCCGTTCATCCGGGAGCCCAAGACTTCGGTCGGCAAGCTGCTCGGCGAGCTCGGCAAGGACGCAACAGTCCGCCGGTTCGTGCGGATCCAGGTCGGCGCCGAGTAGGCGCCGGCTCAGAGCGGCGACGGGAACGAAGGAGACGCGTGGGGGAGGCGTCCAAGTACGACCGGGTGGTGCTGAAGCTCTCCGGCGAGGTGTTCGCCGACGCCGAGACGGGCTGGGGCATCGACGCCGGTGTGGTGCAGCGCATCGCCGACGAGGTCGCCGCGGCCAACTCCCAGCTCGGCGTCGAGATCGCCGTCGTCGTCGGCGGGGGCAACATCTTCCGCGGCATGCCCGGCGCCGACCGCGGGATGGACCGCGCTCGTGCCGACTACATGGGCATGCTCGCGACCGTGATCAACGCCCTCGCGTTGCAGGACGCGCTCGAAGGCGTCGGCCAGCCGACGCGCGTCCAGACCGCGATCACCATGGCCCAGATCGCCGAGCCCTACATCCCGCGGCGCGCCATGCGCCATCTCGAGAAGGGGCGGGTCGTCGTGTTCGCCGCCGGCACGGGCAACCCGTACTTCACGACGGACACCACCGCTGCGTTGCGCGCTGCCGAGATCGGCGCCGCCGCCATCCTGAAGGGCACGCACTCGGGTGTCGACGGGGTCTACAGCGCCGACCCCCGGCGCGATCCCAAGGCGGTGAAGTTCGAGCAGGTCACCCACTTCGAGGTGCTGAACCGGCGCCTGCAGGTGATGGACTCGACCGCGATCACGTTCTGCATGGACAACGAGCTGCCGATCATCGTCTTCGACGTGAGCGCGCCCGGGAACATCCACCGGGCACTGGTCGGCGAGCCGATCGGCACGCTGGTCAGCACCGAGAAAGCCGAGGCGCGATGAGTGACACCGGCGACGAGATGCGGAAGCTCGCGTTCGACGAGTGCCGCGAGAAGATGCGGAAGGCCGTCTCGCACCTGCAGGAGGAGTTCGGAGGGATCCGCACCGGGCGCGCGACCCCGGGCCTCGTCGAGAAGCTCAAGATCGACGCCTACGGCGCCGAAGTGCCGCTCCAGCAGCTCGCCGGCATCACCGTGCCCGAGCCGCGTGTCCTGGTCATCTCGCCGTACGACAAGGGTTCGATGAAGGCGATCGAGAAGGCGATCCAGGCCAGCGACCTCGGCATCAACCCCTCCAACGACGGACAGGTCGTACGGCTCGTGTTCCCGCCGCTGACCGAGGAACGGCGCCGCGATCTCGTGAAGGTCGTGCGCAACCGGGCCGAGGAGGGCCGGGTCTCGGTGCGCAACATCCGACGCCAGACGCGCCACGACCTCGAAGCGCTCGAGAAGGACGGCGACATCTCGAAGAACGACCTCGACCGGGCCGAGAAGGACCTCGAGAAGGTCACGCACGCGACGGTCGAAGAGATCGACCAGATGCTCGAGCACAAGGAACAGGAGCTCCTGGAGGTCTGAGGGGCCCCGGCGTGAGCCGGAGGCCCGGGTCGGCTCTATTCGCGACCCCGCCGGGGTCAGGGTCTAGCCTGGGCTCGGACCGGAAGGGGTGCCGTGTCCGACTGGCGCGACGATCACGAGCGCGACCCGCTCGGTTTCGACGACGAAGAGCGACTGCCGCGCAGCGAAGCTGAAGGCGTGCGGGTGCTCGGTCCCGACGACGAGGCGACGCGTCCCGCGCCACGGCCGGTTCCGCGTCGCGGCCGACGCGGCGTCGACGACTCGGAGGAGTTCTGGGGCGAGCCCTTCGCCGACGCCCAGTCGCACGCCGAGACCGACGACGACGCGACATGGTCGGCGTCGTCCCAGGGCTTGACGGAACCAGAATCCACCCCCCGCACCCGCCGCGGTCGGCGCGCCGCCCGTCGCAATGCCACCGCGACGCCGCCGCCCGAGTCACACGTGCGCCCGGAACCGCCGCCCGAAGCCGGCGGCCCGGTGCAACTTCCGCACTGGACGGAGCCGCCGACGGGCGAGGTGCCATCCGCGATCTCCGGGGAGCAGCCCGCCGCCCGCAACGACGACGACTTGGAGAGCTGGTCCAGGAGCGGGCAGACACCTCGGTACCGCACCGACGACAGCGACTGGTCGGAGCCGGACTTCTCGGAACCCGAGCTCCTGAAGGACGATTCCCTCGCGCTTGGCGCGCTGCGCGACCGCGACCTTCCCGAGGACGATGACGACGAAGCGGCGTTCGAAGCCGAGGTCGCCGCCCGCCGGCGCCCCGGCAACGGGCGCCGGCGGCCGGTGCGGCGCTCGCGTCCGCCCGGCCGGCTCGAGGAGGAGGAGCCGGCTCCCGTCGAGGAGCACGGACCGCCGCCCGACCTCGTCACCCGCTTGCTCACGGCGGCCGCGATCGCCGTCGTGGCGTTGATCATGCTGAAGCTCGGTCGGGGAGCGACGACGATCATGGTGGCGGTGATCGTCGGCGCCGCCGCGTTCGAGCTGTACGAGGCCTTCCGGCGCGCCGGCTACCACCCGGCCACGGTCATCGGTCTCCTGGGGTGCGTGTCGATCGTCGGGATCGCGTACACCGACGGCCTCGACGCCTTCCCGCTCGTCACGATCCTCGTCGTCGCGTTCACGATGCTCTGGTACATGCTCGAGGTCGTAAAAGCGCGGCCGATCGTCAACATCGCGATCACGCTGCTCGGGTTCGGCTACATCGGGATCTTCGGCGCGTTCGCCGGGCTCCTCCTCAGCTCGCACGACGGCACCGGGTTCATCATCGGCCTCGCACTCTGCGCCATCGGGTACGACGTGTTCGGTTACTTCATCGGGTCGCAGTTCGGGCGCAGCCGCATGTCACCGCGCCTGTCGCCGAACAAGACGTGGGAAGGCCTGTTCGGTGGGATGGTCGCCGCCATCGTGCTCGGCGGGATCGTCGGCACGCTCCTCGCGCCGTGGAACGGGTCGATCAGCCACGGTCTCGCCCTCGGCATCGTCGTCGCGATCGTCGCCCCGATCGGGGATCTCTGCGAGTCGATGATCAAGCGTGATCTCGGGATCAAGGATCTCGGCACGCTCCTGCCCGGCCACGGTGGCGTCCTCGACCGCTTCGACGCCATGCTCTTCTGTCTCCCGGCCGTCTATTACCTGGCCATTCAGCTCAAGATCGTATGAGCGGTCGGGCGACGAACGTCGTCCTGCTCGGATCGACCGGATCCATCGGGACCCAGGCTCTGGACGTCATCGCATCGCACCGCGACCGTTATCGCGTCCTCGCGCTCGCCGCCGGTCGCAACGAGGAGCTGCTCTCGCGTCAGGCCGCCGACTTCGACGTGGCGGCGGATCGCGTGCACCTCGGCATGGACGCATCTGACGCGTTGGCATCCCTGGCCTCCTTGGCGGATGCCGACGTCGTGCTCAATGCCGTCGTCGGCTTCGCCGGGCTCCCCGCCACGCTGGCCGCGTTGGAGCGCGGCAAGCGGCTGGCACTGGCGAACAAGGAGAGCCTCATCGCCGGCGGCCCCGTCGTCGCCAAGGTCCGCGGGAACGGCGGCGGCGAGATCGTGCCCGTCGACTCGGAGCACTCCGCCGTCTACCAGGCGCTGCGGGCGGGCGCGCCGCACGAGGTCCGGCGCATCCTGCTGACCGCCAGCGGAGGGCCGTTCCGCGGCCGATCTCGGCCCGAGCTCGAACGCGTCACCGTCGCCGACGCGCTGCAACACCCGACCTGGAACATGGGCGCCAAGATCACGATCGACTCGTCCACACTCATGAACAAAGGCCTCGAAGTCATCGAGGCGCACGAGCTGTTCGGGGTCGACTTCGATCATGTCGACGTCGTCGTCCACCCGCAGTCCATCGTGCACGGGATGGTCGAGTTCACCGACGGCGCCACCGTCGCCCAGCTCTCCCAGCCCGACATGCGTCTCCCGATCGGCCTCGCGCTGGGCGCCCCCGACCGGCTCGATCAGCCCTTCGGCGCCATCGACTGGACGCAACTCGGGTCGCTCACCTTCGAGCCGCCCGACCTCGGGGCTTTTCCCTGCCTCGGGCTCGCCTACGCCGCCGGCCGGGCGGGTGGCGGCGCCCCGGCCACGCTCAGCGGTGCCAACGAGGTCGCGGTGGAGGCCTTCCTCGCCGGGCGGATCCCATGGCTCGGCATCGCAGCTGTGGTCGACGACGT
>DATFXK010000170.1:0-7436 GCA_035316005.1 Acidimicrobiia bacterium
GGTCCCTTCGGGGCGATCATCCACACGTCGACGCCCTTGGGCGGACGGATCTGCCCGAAGTGGATGTTGAACCCGTGCGCGAATGCGAGGGAGTCGCGGTCATCGAGGTTGGGCTCGATGTCGCGCTTGTAGATCGCTGCCTGTTCGGTGTCCGGGAGCAGGACCATGATCACGTCGGCTTCTTTGCACGCCTGCGCGATCGTGGTCACGGTCAGCCCGGCGGCTTCCGCCTTGGCCCAGCTCGACGAGCCGTCCCGCAGGCCGACGCGCACGTCGACGCCGGAGTCCTGCAGGTTCAACGCGTGGGCGTGGCCCTGTGATCCGTAGCCGAGGACGGCGACCTTGCGCCCCTCGAGCAACGCGAGGTCGGCGTCGTCGTCGTAGTAGATGGTCGCCGGCATCGGTCTCCTCCCGTCTCGGGCGCTCCGAGGCTACGCGCCGCGGTCCTTGACCGCCCGCAGCTTGGTGGGCTGGCGGGCGAGCTTGGGCAGGGCGATGCGGCCCGTGCGCTGCGACTCGACGATCCCGAACGGCGCCAGCAGGTCGCTGATGGCGTCGAGCTTGTCGGGGGTGCCGGCGACGAGCAGCGTCATGGCGTCGTAGCCGACGTCAACGATCTTGGCCTCGAAGATCGCCGCCAGCTCCGTCACCTGCGAACGGAACTCGGCCCCCGCCTTCACGGTGGCGAGCATGAGCTCGCGCTCGACGGCTTCGTCCGGCGAGAGCTCGGTAATCTTGATCACCGGGATCACCTTGTTGAGCTGCTTCGTCACCTGCTCGAGCGGCGCCGACTCGGCGTCGACGACGATCGTCATGCGGCTGAGGCGCTCGTCCTCTGTCGGACTGACCGCCAGCGAGAAGATGTTGTACCCGCGCCTTGAGAACAGCCCCGCCACCCGGGAGAGCACGCCGAACTTGTTCTCGACGAGCACGGACAGGATGTGATGTTGCGCACCGTTCGGCATGGCCGCTCCTACCTCCCCACCGACTTGTCGTGGGCGGGGTCGAGGATAATGTCGTCGTTGGAGCCGCCGGCCGGCACCATCGGGTACACCTTCTCGCGGTAGTCGACCTGGAAGTCGACCACCACCGGCCGGTCGTCGATCTGGTTCGCCTTCTCGATGGTGGGAATGACGTCGTCGGGCGTGTCGACGCGAAAGCCCACGCATCCCATCGCCTCGGCCCACTTGGCGTAGTCGGGCAGGTCGGGTGACAGGTACACCTCGCTGTCCGCTCCTCGTAGAACAGCTCCTGCCACTGGCGCACCATGCCCAGGTACGCGTTGTTGAGGATCGCCACCTTGACCGGGATGCGCTCGGCCGACGCGGTGACGAGCTCCTGCGCCGTCATCTGGAAGCAGCCGTCGCCGTCGATGGCCCACACCATGCGGTCGGGCTTGCCGACCTTGGCACCGATCGACGCCGGGACGGCGAATCCCATCGTGCCGAGCCCGCCCGAGTTCACCCACGTGTTCGGGTGGTTGAACTTCCAGCGCTGGCTCGCCCACATCTGGTGCTGGCCGACCCCCGACACCACGATCGTGTCGTCGGGACAGTGGTCGCGCAGCATGTCGATGCAGTACTGCGGCTTGAGCGGGCCGTCCTCCAGCTGCTCGTAGTGGAGGGGGTTCCGCTCCTGCCATTCGCGCAGCTGGGTCCACCACGGCGTGAGGTCGGGCCAGTCGCGCTTGTTCTGGTCGGACTGCACCGCCTTCAGGATCTCTTCGATCACGAGCCGGCAGTCGCCGACGATCGGCACGTCGGGCCGGCGCACCTTGCCCAGCTCGGCGGGGTCGATGTCGAGGTGGATCACCTTGGCACCGGGCGCGAACGCGTCGACCTTGCCCGTCACGCGGTCGTCGAAGCGCGAGCCCAACGCGATCAGCAGGTCGCACTTCTGCATCGACGTGACCGCCGTGTAGTTGCCGTGCATGCCCGGCATGCCGAGGCACTGCGGATGGTCGTCGGGGAACGCACCGCGCGCCATGAGTGTGGTCACCACCGGCGTGCCGGTCGCCTCCGCCAGCGCCTTCAGCGCGTCGGCGGCGCGGGCCTTGAGGATCCCGCCGCCGGCGTAGATCACCGGCCGGTGCGCCTCACCCCAGAGGCGGGCGGCGTCCTTGATCTGCTTCGGGTGGCCCTTGACGTTCGGCTTGTACCCGGGGAGGTCGACCGTGTCCGGCCAGTACCAGTCCATCATCTGGTTCGCGATGTCCTTGGGCACATCGACGAGCACCGGGCCCGGTCGCCCGGTCGTCGCCACGTGGAATGCCTCGCGCACGTAGCGCGGGATGTCCTGGGGGTCGGTGACGAGCCAGTTGTGCTTCGTGACCGGCATCGTGATGCCGACGGTGTCAGCCTCCTGGAACGCGTCGCTGCCGATCACCGCGTACGGGACCTGCCCGGTGATGACGACGATCGGGACGGAGTCCATGTAGGCGTCACACAGGGCGGTGACGATGTTCGTGGCCGCCGGCCCGCTCGTGACCATGGCCACGCCGGGACGCCCCGTCGCGTGCGCGAACCCCTCGGCCATGTGCCCCGCGCCCTGCTCGTGACGGACGAGGATGTGGCGGATCGAGGAGTCGATCAGCGGGTCGTACACGGGCAGGATCGCCCCGCCCGGGAGCCCGAACATGACCTCGGTGCCCTCCATCTCGAGGCTCTTGATGAGGGCCTGGGCTCCGGTGAGTTTCATCTCGGTTCCTTCGTCTTCAGCGGGGTTGCTCGGTGTCGGAGATCTCGGGACATGAAAAGCCCCCCGCATTTGCGAGGGGCGAAGGCGCGCAGACGCGGTGGGGCGACTGCGCGCTAGGTAACGACTACGAGGCTGGTCCGGCGATCCATCAGGGCAACAGTGTGGACGATCGTGAACGGACGCGCAAGCCGGTTCCGCACGTGGAGCTCGCTGCCGGCGCGGGGTCAGGCGTCGATCCTGGCCGGGGCTTCGAGGGGCGTCGGAGACGAGCCGTCGGGCGGGCTAGCGCATTCGCAGCGCGGCCCGCGGTCGAACGGCAGGAACGACTCGGCGCTGAGCGCGGCGACGGCGACGGGCGCGAGATCGCCGACGGACCGGTACACGAGATAACGGGAGACCCACCGGGGCTGGAACTTGGCGTTGAACGTCAGGAGCGACTGGATCTGGAAGTACGGGTTGAGCCGCCTGATGAGCCACGCCTGCGCTCCTTCCAGCGGCCCGAGGTCGGCGTCCTCCTCGATGAGACCCTTGAACGCGGCGAAGTTCAGCGACACCTCGCCGATGAGGTGCTCGCGCGCCCACAACACCGTCTCGACGATGAGACGCTCGTTCACTCCGTTCGGGCCCACTGCGTCGCGCCGCATCGTGTCGAGTGACAATCCGGCGCCGGCCTTGCACGGCACGTACCGCTGGAACGCGATGGGCGTCCCGCTCTGATCGCGGCAGACGGCGATCACGCAGTCGCCGTCGCGTGCGGTCAGCAACCCGTCGAGGGCCATCGAGAAGCCGCGCTCGCGCCCACCGGCCAGGTGACGGTCCGAGATGCCCACGAGGGCGCGACGCAGTGTCGGGTCGAGCTCGCCCTCGCGATGGACCTCGGCCGTCAGCCCGAAGTTCCTGGTGCGGTTGAACGCCTGGCGGACGCCGCGCATGCGCCGGCCGTCCAACGTGAACCGGTCGACGTCGATGACCGCTTCGTCGCCGAGGTAGCGGGTGCGGAGCCCGACACCCGTGTACAGATCGAGGCGATCCCCTCGGGCGCCGATGACGGCCGGGCGCCACCCCCGCTCCGCGCAGCGGGCCAGGAACCGGTCGAACGCGTCGACGAACGAGTCGGGATCGCCGATCGGATCGCCGGACGCGAGCCCGGTGCCGTTCACGTACCGGTAGGCGACGGCGGCGCGTCCGTCGGCAGAGAGGAGGTAGCGCTTGTCGTGGCGGAGCGCGAACGGGTCGAGGGTGTCGCCGTCGCGGCGGTCGACCAGGCGTCGGATCGCGTCACGTTCCGACGCCGGCGCCAGGGCCCGCTCCGTGACGGGCGCGAGGAGGGCGACGGCGATGCCGACGACGAGCCCGAAGCCGAGCACCGTGATCGACGCCGGGAACCAGCGCCCGAACCCGTGACCGACGTGGAGAGGACCGGTGAGCCCGACGAGGCGCGCCGCCGTCTCCTCTACGGCCCCGACGATCGTGAACTGCGGCTTCACCCGGTTGTGGCGTATGGCGAACCCGGCGACCCCGTACGCGAAGGCGACGGGAATCACCGTCAGCCCGAGCATGGCCGCCGTGCGCCACCTAGCGGTCGGCGTGGGCGCGGTGAACAGCCGCGAGGAATGCACGAGCAGGGCGGCCACGCCGATCGAGAGCAGGGCTTCCTCGACGTCGAGCCCCTTGAGCAGATGCGTCACGGCCGAGAGGACGAGCAGCCCGACGGCGGCGCGATACGCGACGCGGCGGTGACGGGCGATCCCCCGGCCCAGGAGCACGAGGGCGACGCCGACGAGTGCGGTCGCTCCCATGGCGGCGTGCGCGACCTCGGGCGTGAAGGCGTCGCGGACGATGTGGAGGCGCCCCCGGAACTCCGGCGTGATCGCGGAAACGATGTTGACGACGCCCACACCGGTGACGGCCAGGCCCAGCAGGCGCAGTCGCCGACGCACCGGCGTCGGACGACGGACGACCCGCGGGGCCGTCGCGGGTCGACTCCCTCTCTCCACTTCTCCCCCGTCCGTTCCGGCCTGCCCCCCTCTCCGGCGCCGTCGCAAGCTACAGCCGTCTACTGCTACGACCCGGAACGTACGAGAACGCGAATGAGAACGACGTGAACGGGCGCGGCGCGTCACCCACCGTCGACCGGGAGCCGGAGTTGCACCTCGGCACCGCCCTCGGGGCCGTTCTCGATCTCGAGCTCGCCGCCGTGAGCGGCGGCGATGGCGTCGACGATCGCGAGACCCAGGCCGGCGCCGGCGGGACCACCGTCGTGTCCGCGCACGAACCGTCCCGCCGCTTGTCCGAGGAGCTCGGCCGGGAACCCGGGCCCGTCGTCCCGGACGAGGACCACCGCGCGATCGGCGCCGCTCGACACCTCCACGTCGACCCGGCTGCTGGCGTGGCGCGCCGCGTTGTCGACCATGTTGAGCACGGCCCGCTCGATGGCGTCCTCGTCGCCACGGACCCGCGCCGAGCCCGTGACCGAGACGGGGACGGCCTTGCCGTCGCGCGACCGCGCCACCGCCTGCGCGGCGCGCCGCGACAGCGCCCCCAGCTCCACCGGCTCGGACGGGCGCGGCCCCTCCGAGCGGGAGCGGGCGAGGACGAGCAGGTTCACGGCGAGGCGGTCGAGCCGGTCGACCTCTTCGAGCGAGGAGTCCAGCGCGTGCGCGAGCTCGGTTCCGTCCGCCGTCTGCATGCGCGCGAGCTCGAGCTCGCTGCGGACGATCGAGATCGGGGTGCGCAGGTCGTGGCTGGCGTCGTCGAGGAAGGCGCGCTCGTGCTGGAGCGCGGCCTCGATCCGCGCGATGAGCTCGTTCAGATGGCGCGCCAGATCGGCAAGCTCCTCGCCGGTCTCGGGCACCGAGAGCCGCCGTCGTTGTCCGCGGGCGGCGACGGCGGAGATCTCGTCGGCCTCCTCGACGAGGTCGCGCACGGGCTTGAGCGCGGCGCCGGCGAGGAACCAACCGCCGACCGACACGAGCGCCGCCAACAGGGGCAGCCCGATGACCAGCGTCAGCTCGAGCCGGTGCTGGGCGTTGATCGCCTCCTCGAGCGTCGTCCCGACCACGACGACGAAGCCGAGCCCACGCTGGCCCGCCGGCCCCGCCAGCAGGCGCGACTGCTGGTTCCCGGGGGCGGCCGCCCGCTCGATCGTGATCTGGTGCGTGCGGGCGCGGGCCAGCTCGCTCTTGGTCAGTACCCGTCGCTCGAGGAGCGCGCGGGGGGCGGCGTTCACCACCGCGCCGTCGACGTCGACGATCTGCGCGAACGCCTCCTCGTCGGGCAGCGTGGGCTCGACGGCTCGGTCGCCGCTGGTCGCGAAGTCGCGTTCGAGGTTCTGGAAGCGGGTGATGAGGCCATCGTCGAGAGAGTGGCGCAGGGCGTTCCGGTACTGGAAGTCGACGAGGACACCGACGAGGAGACACAGCACCGCCGTGACCAGCGCGAAGACGAGGGTGAGGCGGCCCCGGAGCGTCCGGGGGCGCAGCCTCACGCGTCGATCCGGAGCCGGTAGCCGACGCCCCGGACGGTTTCGAGGGTCTCGCGGTCGAAGGGCCGGTCGATCTTCTCGCGCAGGTACCGGACGTAGACGTCGACCACGTTGGATGTGCCGTCGTACGCGAAGTCCCAGACGTGCTCGAGGATCGTCGTGCGGCTGAGCACCTCGTCGGCGTGCCGCATGAAGAGGTCGAGCAGCGCGAACTCCTTCGGGCTCAGGTCGATCTCCTTGCCGCCCCGGGTGACGCGGTGCCGAGCCGGGTCGAGCGCGAGATCACCGACCTCGAGGATGCCCGGCCGCTGCGGCGCGCCGCGACGCGTGAGCGCCCGCAGCCGCGCGTACAGCTCGGCGAACGAGAACGGCTTCGGGATGTAGTCGTCGGCGCCGGCGTCGAGGCCGACCACGCGGTCGTCGACGCTGTCGCGGGCGGTGAGGAGCAGGATCGGCGCCCAGCGGCCCTCGGCGCGCAGCCGCCGGCAGACCTCGAAGCCGTCCGGCGCGGGGATCATCACGTCGAGCACGATGGCGTCGTACTCGTTCTCGGTGCCCATCCACACGCCGTCCGTGCCGGTCATGGCGACGTCCACTGAGTAACCCTCGAGCTCCAGTGCCTTTCGCACCAGAGTCGCCATCTTCGCCTCGTCCTCCACGACCAGGACGCGCACAGGGGCATCGTACGGCGTCGCTTGCGCGTCGAGGCTCACCGGGAGCGTCGCTCCAGGACGATGCCCAACCCCGCCGCGATCAGATGCTCGGTCTCCGAAAGGTGATGTCCGAGCGACGTCGTCAAGAGCAGGTGGACCACGAAGAAGCCGACGATGCCCGCGAGGAGGAGCCCGCCGGGGACGGGGCCGGCGCGACGCCACACCACGACGACGAGCGCGCCGGCAACGGCGGCCAATCCGGCCGAGACGCCGAAGTCCGGCGCTCGCGCCACCGCCGCCGCGCTGCTCGACCCGAGCGCGGCCGCCGGCAGGACGATCGCCGCCACGGCGAGCGTCGCACCGACGTGTCCGGCGAGGAACCGGCCGACGGCGCGCCACGGGCCGCGCACGAGCACGTACGGCACGAGCACGATCGTCATGACGATCGTGTTGAGGCCGATGCTGTCGAGCTTCGGCGGCAGCATCCCCGACAGCACCAGCGTCCAGACCTGCCCGCCGATGAACCGGTCGGGCGAATAGTGGAACAGCGTGGTGACCAGCGCGCCGGTGCCGAGATCGCGCACGACGAGACCGAGCACGGT
>DATFXK010000171.1:0-2536 GCA_035316005.1 Acidimicrobiia bacterium
GTCTTGTCGGGGTCGTTGAGGTAGCCGCGGAACACGTTGCCGCCCCGGCAGATCACCTCGCCGTCCTCGGCCAGCTTCACCTCGCAGCCGGGGATGGCCCGGCCCACGGTCCCGATCCGCACGTCGACGGCGTCGAACGTCATCGGTCCCGACGACTCCGACATCCCGTAGATCTCCGCCAGCGGCACGCCGAGGGCGCGGAAGAACTCGAGGATCTCCACCGGGATGGGCGCGGCGCCGGTGATCGCCGAGATGACCTGGTCGAGGCCGAGCAGCTCGCGCACCGGGCGCAGGACCGCGTCGTCGCCCGTCTCGAGGGCGCGCTCGAACGCCGCCTTCTGCTCGGGATCGGCGGCGATCACCGCCTGCACGCCGGCGTACACCTTCTCCCAGATGCGCGGCACGGCGAACATGATCTCGGGCCGCACTTGGGGCAGGTACGACGCGACCTCCCGCGCCTCGGGGCACGTCGTCACCTCGTAGCCGAGCAGGGCCTGTTGGTAGTAGGAGGTCATCCGCTCGGCGATGTGGGCCATGGGCAGGTACGAGACGAGCCGGCGGCCCTCGGCGGCGACGTGCGCGAGCGTGAGGCGGAGGCTCTCGGCCGTCCAGCAGACGTTGGCGTGGTCGAGCATGACGCCCTTGGGCGGGCCGGTCGTCCCCGACGTGTAGATGACGGTCGCGAGGTCGGACGGCTGCACGATCGTGCTCGCCGCCTCGATGTCGACGGGATCCAGCGCCAGGATCGCGTCCCACGACCCCACGTCGTCCGGCGCGACGCCCTCCGGGTCGTGCATGAGCACGATGTGCTGGAGGGCGGGGAGCTCCGAGCGCACCTTGAGGAACCGCTCGAGGTAGTCGACGTCCTCGACGATCGCGACCTTGGCCTCGCAGTGGCCGGCGAGGTACAGCACCTGCTCGGGGGCGGACGAGTTGTAGATCGAGATCGGGGTCGCCCCCACGAGCAGCGCGCCCATGTCGGCGACGAAGAACTCGGGCCGGTTGCGCACCATGAGCACGACCCGGTCACCCCGCCCGACGCCGAGCTCCTGGAGACCGGCTGCCACCCGGCAGGCGTCCTCGGCGTACTGGGCGAAGGTGGTCTCCTGCCACCCGTCGCCGTCCCGCGCCCGCAGCGCCACCGAGTCGGGGCGGGCCCGGACGGTCTCGAGGAAGCGGCTGGGGACGGTCTGCCCCCGGGTCTGTTCGGCCAGCATCTCGTTCGTCACCTGCTGCACGAGGGCCTCCCCCTTGGTCCTTGTGGCTGGTCACCATATGTAGCGCACGGGCTCGGACCGTGTGCAGGGCGAGTTCTCCACAGGCCAGGGTGGAAAACCTGTGGAGAATGGTGGATACTGTCAGCCGTTCGTCCCGAGGAGATCGTTGGGGCGCCCGGCGCGCGGGTTCTCTACTCAACCTCCTCGGGACGAGCTGTGTCCGGGGTCAGTCGCATTTCCGCTGGCAGCGCAGGGTGACGGTGACCGTCCCGATGCCGGGTGTCCTGGGTCCCCGTCGCCACCCTCCCGCGGATGGGAAGCCGCACCCGGACGCCATCGGAGTAGACGAGGGTGCACTTCTTCGCGACCGACGTCGACGCCGTCGAGCATCTCGACGCCGCGGGACGAGAAAGCTAGAAGCGCTCCGTGAAGCAGCGGTCGTGGAGGGGGCCGAGCGCGTAGTCGCGGTACAGCCCGGCGAACATCACGCGGGTCTTCTCGCTCCACTTCATCGCGGCGGGTGACGCCGCCCGCCGCACGACCTGCGTGTATCCGCCCTCGTGGACGCGGTACTCGGCCCACGCGCCCGGATAGTCCTTCGTGCACGCGATCTCGACGAACGGGATGTCGCGGGCGGAGGAGAACCTCCGCACCCGGTTGCGGTGCGTGTGGCCGGAGAAGTAGCCGGCGATGTTCTCGCGTCGCGCGACGACGGCGGCGAGGGCCTCGCTGTCGTCGGGGTTGATGCCGAAGTACGTGCCCGAACGGTGGTCGGCCTCGAGGTTCCAGAGGTGGTGGTGCCCGAACACGAGCACGGGCGTCGACAGGGAGCCGGCCAGATCGTCGAGCCAGCGGATCTGCTCGGCGCTGAGCTCGCCGCGGTCGGTCCCGGGGATCACCGTATCGACGACGGCGAGCGTCACGCCGTCGGCGTGCACCGCGTACGGCGCGTAGCCGTCGGCGAAGTGCGGGTCCGTCTTGACGTCGTGGTTGCCGCGCACCCACTGCATCCGGTCGCCGAGCGAGCCGTACGCGTTCAAGAAGTCCTCGAACTCCCGCTCGTCGCCGGCGTCCGTCAGGTCGCCCTTCACGACGATCACGTCCGGGTCGAGGGCGCGCATCTCCTCGATCACGGCACCGTTCATCACTGCCGGGTACGGCGGCTCGCCGGGCTCGGCACGCAGGATCGGACCGAGCTCCTCCGCGCCGAGGTCGCCGAGACGCCCGCACTCGACCTCGCCGAAGTGCACGTCGTTGGCGGTCGCGATCGTCGCCAGGAGCCGACCCGCGGGGCGCTCGAGCGTGACGAACGACGTCGG
>DATFXK010000172.1:0-2894 GCA_035316005.1 Acidimicrobiia bacterium
CGCAGCAGCAGCGGCGTCGGCCGGTGCTGGCCCGCCGCCGCGCACATTTCGAGGAGGCCGTCGAGCGTGTCGGGGAACTCCGGCGTGCCGAGCTGCGCCGTCCAGCCGTTGGCGATCTGCGCCAGCGGCCCGTACATCTCCTCCCGGAGCTGCTGCACGGCCGGCGGCAGCGGATCGGCGAAGTATCGGTACGTGCCCTCCCCGAACGCGTGCCGCGACATCACGATCGTGCTCCGGAAGGCCTCGTCCACGTCGAAGAGGTCGATCAGCTCTCGGCACTGCTCGGCGTCGAGCAGGGGCGGCGTCACCGCGAAGCCCCACCGGTCCAGGTCATCACCGATCGCTTGCCAGTCGAGGTCTGCGAGTTGCACGATCCCGAGATCGGTCATCGCGCGACATCGTTGCAGCTCTGCTCGTCGGGGAGGAGGGGGCGGAAGTCGAGGTCGTACGTCGCGCCGGCCGACGTCCAGGTGTCGCCATCGTGCGCGCTGCGCGCCGCGGTCATCGCGGTCGTGACGTCGGCGCCGGTGAGGAGGACGCAGTCGGTGCCGGCGAGATCGCCGAGCGGCCAGGCGTGCACGTTGCCGTCGCCCATGTCCGTCGGCCGCACGAGTACCGCGAGCGTCGCCGACTCGTAGCGCCGCTCGCTCCCGGGTACGACGAACGGGCGGAGCGCGCCGGGATCGCCGGCGCGCTGGATCAACCGCTCGAGGCGGGCGCGGTTCTCGCGCTGCTGAGCGGTCAGGCCGTCGGAGAAGCCCAACGCGTAGACGTCCACGCGACGCGTCCTGCCCCCGACGCCCACGGTGACCGTCGTCGTGGCCTGGTCCGTGACGCCCGAGTCGCCGTAGTCGGGTGGTGGGTCATCGAGCAGACCGGCATCGCGCGCGCCGTCGACGACTCGAGCCAGACCCCGGCGCGTGAGCCGGAACTCCTGCAGGTTGGGCAGCGCCGGTCCCGGATACTCGAGCGTGGTCGGGCCGAGGGTGATCACGCGTCCGTCCCCGTAGACGCTCAGCCGCGGGAGCTTCGCCCGTTGGCGCGACTCAGCGGCGAAGCCGCCCCGGGACAGGACTCGCAGCACGACCTCGTCGGCGGCGGCGGGCGGCGTGCCTCCCGAGCTCCCGCCGCAGGCCGCGACCACGAGCGCGGCCGCGCCCGCGACGCAAGCCAGCCTTCTCACACCTGATCAGACGACCCCGAGCCCTCTCCGGTTCCCGCCTCGGCGCGGGCACGGCGCTTCCGGTGCCAGTGGATACCGCCTTCGATTGCCGCGAGGAGCGTGTCGTTGTCGCGCGAGAGCCGCTTGTGCACGTACCGCTCGAGCCCGAGGCGCCGCATCCACGGGTTGAACGTCTCGTAGCGCTCGGTGAAGTGGATGCGGGTGCGGCCGTCGCCGAGGTCCTCGAGCCGTTGGAAGCCCTCGGCCCGCGACCACAGTGGCTTGCCGATGGCGTCGTAGCGCCACGACTCGTGCAGCTTCACCTCGGTGAGCCACTCCCACGACTGGCCCACGCCCCCCGACAACAGAAAGCGCGGGACGGGGAACGTGCAGTGGCGGACGAGCCCGTTCCCGACGTCGTCGCCGGGATGGAGGATGTCGATCGTCCCGATCTTGTTCTTCGGCCGGTCGTCGCCGCGGTACCAGAACACTTCCCAGACCTCTTCCGGCGGCGCGTTCACGACGATCGAGAACGAGTGCTCCTGCAAGGGAACCGAGAATACGACGGTGAGGGGTACCGTCGCGGGCGATGAGCGGCGAGATGGAGGTGGCGGACTCGGTCCTCGGGCTCATCGGTGACACGCCCCTAGTGCGGCTCCCGTGCATCGGGCGGGGGCTGACGTGCGACCTCGTCGCCAAGATGGAGACCACGAACCCGGGCGGGTCGGTGAAGGACCGGCCTGCGGTCGCGATGATCGACGCCGCCGAGCGCGACGGGCTCCTCAAACCCGGCGGCACCATCGTCGAGCCGACGTCCGGCAACACCGGCGTCGGTCTCGCCATCGTGGCCGCGCAACGCGGCTACCGCTGCATCTTCGTGATGAGCGACAAGATGAGCGAGGAGAAGGTCGCGCTGCTGCGCGCCTACGGCGCCGAGGTCGTGGTGTGCCCGACGGCCGTGCCCCCCGAGCATCCCGACTCGTACTACTCGACGGCCGAGCGGCTCGTGCGCGAGACACCGGACTCGTTCCGGCCCGACCAGTACTCGAACCCGGCCAACCCGGCCGAGCACGAGCGATCGACCGGCCCCGAGGTGTGGCGCCAAACCGCCGGGCGGGTCACCCATTTCGTGGCCGGCATCGGCACCGGCGGCAGCATCACCGGCGTCGGCCGGTACCTCAAGGCGCAGAACCCAGGCGTGCAGGTCGTTGGCGCCGACCCCGAGGGCTCGGTCTACTCCGGCGGCGCCGGCCGCCCCTATCTCGTCGAGGGCGTCGGCGAGGACTTCTGGCCCACCACCTACGACCCTTCGGTCGTCGACCGCGTCGTCAAGGTGAGCGACGCCGAGTCGTTCGCCATGGCGCGGCGCGTGACCCGCGAGGAGGGACTGCTCATCGGCGGGTCGTGCGGCACCGCCGTGCACGCCGCGCTCGTCGTCGCCCAGGAGCTCGGCCCCGACGACATCGTCGTCGTGCTCGTGCCCGATTCGGGTCGCAACTACCTGTCGAAGATCTTCGACGACCAATGGATGATCGACTTCGGGTTCCTGCGTCAGGGCGACGGGCCGTGTGCCGGTGACGTCCTCGGCGCCAAGGACCGCCGCGTGCCCGAGCTCGTCCTGATCACGCCCGACCAACCGGCGCGCCACGCCATCGGCATGATGCGCGAGCTCGGCATCTCGCAGCTCGTCGTGAGCGTGACCACCGAGCAGCCGTTGGCGGCGAAGGAGGTG
>DATFXK010000173.1:0-2271 GCA_035316005.1 Acidimicrobiia bacterium
CATCGTGATCGTGGAGGGCCTGACCGTGCTGCAGACGAGCGACGGCCGCGCCGGCCGCGCCCCGCAGCTGTTCGTGTCGGACTTCTTCGATTTCTCCCTGTACGTCGACGCCGACGAGCCCGACATCGAGCAGTGGTACCTTGACCGGTTCCTCACGCTCCGCGAGACCGCCTTCACGGACGAGCGATCGTTCTTCCACCACTTCGCCGCGCTGTCGGAGGACGAGGCGGTTCAGGTCGCCCGCAGCATCTGGCGGTCGATCAACGCGGTGAACCTCCACGAGAACATCCTCCCTACCCGCGAACGGGCACGGCTCATCCTCGAGAAGGCCCCCGACCATTCCGTTCGGGCCGTTCGCCTGCGGAAGCTCTAGGCGGGCGACGCTCGGGAACCGGCACCCCCGCGGCGACGAGGAGCAACGTCAACTCCGGTCCGGCCCGGTACCAGCCGCGCGGAATGGTGGTCTCGAGCACGCGTTGCTCCCGCGCCATGTGGCTGACCGCGCCCCTGTCGGCGAACGGGTACAGCTCCTGTCGCAGTGGTGTCGTCGTGTCGGGACCGACGAGCCACTGATAGGTCGCGACGTAGCGAGGCCCGAGTCGCCCCGATGGGCGCGCCGGCAGCGGGCGGACGGCAGTCGCGCCGAACAGCCCGGACTCCTGCGCGATGAGGTTGGGCGAGATCGGGCTCTCCGACATGTTCGCGAGTCGGATCGGCGTCGCCAGACCGGGCCCGACCACCGTCATCTCCTTCGCTCCCTTGGCACCGGCCGGGCTCGGGATCATTGCGAGCCCGGCAGCCAGCGCCGCCGCCACGAGCATGCGTTGTCGCATCCCCGCTCCTCCCGTCCCCCCGACTACACCCGGGGCGCTCGTGCGGTTCCGGAAAATCTGCCGCGGCCCGTAGGGAATCGGCGTCCCGGAGCGATGATGGGGCGATGAGCGAATGGCCGGAGGCGGCCGTGAGCGCGGGATCAGCGGCGGGCGAACCCGACCGCGCCGCGTTCCTCGCCTTTTACCAGGAGGCGGTGCCCGAGGTGTACGGGTACTTCCTCCATCGCTGCGGCGATTCGGCCACCGCCGAGGACCTCACCTCGGAGACGTTCCTCGCCGCCGTTCGCAGTGTCGAGGACGGGCGCCCGGCGCCGCTCGACATCCCGTGGGTGATCGGCGTGGCCCGGCACAAGCTCGCCGACCACTGGCGCCGCCGCGCCCGGGAGCAGCGCGTGCGCGACGCGCTCGAGCAGGATCCCGAGCCGGACGACGATCCGTGGGACGTGCGCCTCGACCAGATGCGCGCGAACGATGTGCTCGCTGCGCTGGGCCCGCACCATCGGCTCGCGCTCACCCTCCGGTACGTGGACGGGCTGCCCGTCGCCGAGGTCGCCGAGCTGCTCGGGCGCACACCCGGTGCCACCGAGGCGCTGCTCGTGCGCGCCCGGTCGGCGTACCGCCGCGTCTACCTGGAAGGAGAAGGAGGCGGTCATGAGTGATCCCTTCGAGGCGCTGCGCCGCACCCGCGACGCGGTGCCGCCGCGACCGGCGTTCGTCGCCGAGCTCGCCGATCGGCTGCGTATCGAGCTGGGCATCCGAGAAGGAGACGAGGCCACCGTGATGATGCGAACGGCGATGGGTGACATGCCGGTGCAGGGCGGCGTCCCGAACGCGCTCATCGACGTGATCGAGGACCAGGGGTATGCGGTGCTGGAGAACGCGCTGGCGCGGAGCGAGGTGCAGGCGGTGAGGGACGCGCTGGCGCCGTACTTCGGCGAGGGCCCGTTCGGGCGGAACGACTTCGAGGGCTTCCGGACCAAGCGCATCTACAGCCTCCCGGCCAAGTCGCGTGCGTTCGACCGGCTCATCGAGGACGAGCGCGTCCTCGACGTGGCCGGTGCGCTGCTCGGCCCGAACTTCCTGTTGACGGCGGCGCTGGCGATCAACCTCGGGCCCGACGAGACCGCCCAGGACCTCCATTACGACGAGGCGTTCTATTACGGGTTGCCGCGGCCGCGGCGGCCGCTGTCACTCAGCACGCTGTGGGCGATCGACGACTTCACGGCCGAGAACGGCGGCACCCTGATCGCGCCCGGGAGCACGCACTGGGGCGACGGCCGGCCCGACCCGGACGTCGAGCTCGTCCGGCTGGAGATGCCGGCGGGGTCGGTCGCCATCTACCCGGGCACGCTGTGGCACGCCGGCGGGGCGAACACGACCGATCGGTTCCGCCTCGGGATCTCGATCCAGTACGTCGTCGCGTGGGCGCGTCAGCAGG
>DATFXK010000174.1:0-7325 GCA_035316005.1 Acidimicrobiia bacterium
GCGGCGGCCTTCCTCGACGGTGTGCTCCAGGACCGAGGCCTGTATGTGCAGGCCTTGCACGTGCTGGGCGAGATCAAGGACACGATCGCGTGCGACATCTCGAAGGCGCGCACCGACCTCGGGTACGAGCCCACGACCGGGCTCGTCGACGGTATGCGCGCCAGCGTGCGGTGGTGTCTCGACCGGGGAGAGCGGATCTAGTGGGTCGATCCGTCCTCGTCACCGGGGGAAGCGGGTATTTCGGCGAGGTCCTCGTCGGCGACGCGGTGGCCAACGGCGACCGGGTCCGCATCTTCGACGTCAACCCGCCCGCGGCCACCGCGCCCGGCGTCGAGTTCGTGCCCGGCGACGTGCGCGACCGCGACGCCGTGCGCGCCGCCTGCGACGGGATCGACGTCGTCCTCCACAACGTGGCGCAAGTGCCGCTGGCGCGCGACCGCAACCTGTTCCGATCGGTGAACGTCGTCGGCACCGCCAACCTGCTCGTCGCCGCCCGCGACGCCGGCGTGAGCAAGGTCGTGCACACCTCGTCGAGCGCCGTGTTCGGGATCCCCGAGTCGAACCCCGTCACCGAGGAGACGCCGTGCCGACCCCTCGAGGCCTACGGTCGGGCCAAGCTCGAAGCCGAGGTCCTGTGCCGCGAGGCGGTCGGCTCGGGCCTCGATGTCACCATCATCCGGCCCCGAACGATCCTCGGCCACGGCCGGGTCGGGATCTTCGGCGTCCTCTTCGAGTTCGTCGCCGACGGCGCGCCCGTGTACGTCCTCGGTCCCGGCGACAATCGCTACCAGTTCGTGCACGCCGCCGACCTCGCCCATGCCTGCCGGCGCGCCGCCGACCGTGAGGGACCCGCCGTCTACAACATCGGGACGACCGAGTTCGGCACGATGCGGGAGACGTTGCAAACCCTCGTCGACCACGCCGGCACCGGCTCCGAGGTTCGCTCCCTTCCGATCGCGCCCGCGGCGGTCGCGATGCGCGTGTTCGCCACCCTGGGCATGGCACCGTTCGCCCCGTACCACTGGCTGCTCTACGGCCGGTCGTTGTGGTTCGACGTCACCCGTGCGCGCACCGAGCTGGGCTGGGAGCCGACGCACTCGAACGCGTCGATGATCATCGAGTCGTACGAGTGGTTCGTCGCTCACCGCGACGAGCTCGAATCCGAGCGTCGTTCCCACCACCAATCCCCGGTTCGCCCCGGACTCCTGCGCATCCTCAAACGACTGCGGTAGGGCGCCGCTGCCCCACGGCATCACAGGCGGATGACGAGTGACGCCGCCCCGGTCAGGTCGAGGGCGGTTCGTATACTTCGTCCCTCGTGAACCCGGACCGTAGACCCGGCACGGCCCTACAGGACGTTGCCGACACGGCCGGCGGCGATCGCTCGGATCTCGGCGCCGAGCCCGCTCCTGCCACCGCGACCCGGCGCCGACGGCTGCGCCTACCGACCGGCAAGCGCTCGCGCGCACTGCTGGTCGGTGCGGGCCTCCTCGCGCTGCTCGCGCTGCCACTCGTCGTGGCGCTCGCTCTGCTGGCGCAGAAGCGTTGGTACCCGATCCTCGATCTGGCGATGACCGAGCTGCGCATCAGAGACGTCGGGAGCAGCCACCCGCCGCTCATCGGGCTCGTCGGTCGAATCGGACCGCTCGGACGTCAGGGAAGCCACCCGGGGCCGATCAGCTTCTGGGCGCTTTGGCCGATGTATCGCGCGTTCGGCGCGTCGTCCTGGGCGATGCAGGTCTCGACCGTCGCGCTCCACTTGCTCGCGATGGGCACCGCGCTCTGGATCGCCTTCCGCCGCGCCGGGATCAGGTTGATGATCGCGGTCGCGGCCGTACTCGCTCTCCTCACGCACGCCTACGGTGCGCTCACCCTCACCCAGCCGTGGAACCCGTACCTGCCGCTGCTGTGCTTCATCGTGTTCGTCCTGGCGTTGTGGTCGATCGTCGCCGGCGACGCGCCCATGCTCCCCGTTGCCGCGCTCGCAGGCTCGTTCTGCGCACAGACGCACGTTCCGTACCTCGGGCTCGTCGTCGGGCTGAGCGCCTTCACCGTCGCAGTCGCGTCGTGGTCCGCGTACCGGCAACGGGTGAACCGCGCCGCGCTCCGCCGGTACCTCACGTGGCTGGCGATCGCGGCAGGCGTCACCGTTGTCGTGTGGATCCCCCCGGTCATCGATCAGATCGTGCACGATCCGGGCAACCTCTCGGTCCTCTCGGACTACTTCCGCAACCCGCCCGAGGCGCCCGTCGGGCTGCGACGCGCGATCGACGTGATCTTCGTGCACCTCAATCCGTTCCACCTGGTGCAGGAGCTGACGACCGACCGCACGCAGGTCGAATCGGGGTCGTCGGTGCCAGGCGTGCTCTTCCTCGGCGTGTGGATTGCGTCGGTCGTCGCCGCGTGGCGCGTCCGCAACCGCACGATCCTTCGCCTCGACCTCGTGCTCGGTGTCGCGCTCGTGCTCGCTCTCGTGTCGACGAGCCGCATCTTCGGGCTCGTCTGGTACTACCTGGTGCTCTGGGCCTGGGGGATCACTTCGCTGATGATCCTCGCCATCGGCTGGACCGCCGCTGTGCTCGTCCGCCGGCGCCTCGAGGGTGACGCGGCCGCGAGGGCGGCCCGCCTCGGCACGGCGGTGCTGGTAGCGGTGGTCGTCGTGCTCAGCGCGGTGTTCACCTACAACGCCACGTCGGTCGACGTTCCCGCCCCGCGCCTCTCGCACACGCTCGGTGTGCTCACGCGACGGACCGCCGCCGCGCTCGATCGCCCCTCCGCTCCCGGCGGCGGCCGCGACGGGCGCTACCTGGTGACGCTCCGGGACCCCGTCGACATCGGCGCCATGGGCTACGGGCTCGTCAACGAGCTCGAACGCCGCGGCTTCGACGTCGGCGTCATCGAGGGCTACGGACCCGGCGCGACGCGATACCGCGTCCGTCCCGCGGCCGACGCGACCGGCATCGTGCACCTGGCGATCGGGCCCGAGGACATCGCTACGTGGCGCGCGAAGGCCGATGTCCGCCAGGTCGCGGCCATCGACCCCCGGACGCCGAAGCAGCGCAACGAGTTCGACCTGCTCCACACCGAGGTGCTCGGCGGGCTGAGGAACGCCCATCTCACCGATCTCCTCCCGACGGTCGACGAGAACCTGTTCCGCCTCGGTCTCGACACCCGGGTGCCGGACTCGATCCGCCGGCGCGTGGTCCGCATGACGGACCTCGGGTTGCCGGCCGCGGTGTTCGTCGGGCCGCGTGAGGCCGTCACCGAAACGTGACCGCGCGCCCGACGCCCGGCACCGAGGCCGAGGACGCCGCCGAGAGCACCGCCGGCGCACCGGCTGCCCGTGACATTGCGCCGCCCACGCCCGACGGTCGCACGCGGCGATCGCGCGCCGAGGTTCTGACGTCGTACCTGTTTCCCGTCTCCGTCGGCGCCGCGATCCTCCCGATCGTCGTGGCCGCGACCCGCGCAATCGCGAAGGGGTGGATCCCGACCGAGGACAACGCGTTCTTCCCGATCCGGGCGAGGGACGTGTTCACAATCGACCATCTGCCGCTGCTCGGCGTCTTCTCGTCGGCGTCGCAGACGTCGGGCTTCAACTTCAACCATCCGGGGCCGCTTCTCTTCGATCTGGGCGCACTCCCGGTGCGACTGTTCGGCGGCAGCGTCGGGACGGTCGTGGCGATCGCCCTGGTCAACGGGGTGTCGGTCCTCGGCATCGCGGTCTTCGCGAGCCGGCGGGGCGGGCCGGTCCTCGGCGCCCTCGCCACCGCGGTGACGGCGATCCTCGCCTGGACCATGGGCAGCGAGGTGCTCTACGAGCCCTGGAACCCGCACAGCGTGCTGCTGCCGTTCCTCTTCTTCCTCGTCCTGGTGTGGTCGGTCTCGTGCGGCGACCTCCTCGCTCTCCCGTTCGCCGCCGGGGCCGGGAGCCTCGTCGCCGAGTCGCACCTGAGCTACTCGCTGCTCGTCCCGGTTCTCGCCGCCCTGGCGATCGTTCTCCTGGTCCTGCGGATTCGTGCCGACACGAAGCGCGACCCGCGTCCCGCGCGTGACCGCTGGCGAAGGGCGGCGCAGTACGGCGCGGTGGCGGCCGTGGTCCTCGTGGTGTGCTGGACCCAGCCGCTCATCGAGCAGTTCACGAGTCATGGGGATGGGAACCTGACACTGCTCGCCCGCAGCGCCACCGAATCACGCGCCCCTACCGCCGGATTCTCATTTGGCGCCAGCGCGGTCGCCGCCGTCGCGAGCCTGCCGCCGTGGTGGTTCCGACCTTCGTTCGACGAGACGTTCAAGCCGGGATGGAACGCCCCGTCGCTGGCGGTCGCGCTGCTCTCCCTGGCGGCGCTGGCAGCGGTGGTCGGCGCTTGCACTTGGATGGCACGCCGGCACCGCGATCGCGTCTCGTTGTCGGCGCTCGCCATCGCGGTCGCCGCGCTCGTGCTGGGCGTCGTCACCGCCGCACGGTCACCCGAGACCGCGTTCGGCAAGTTCCAGGTGCACACGCTCCGTTGGGCATGGCCGATCGCCGCGTTCACGTTCCTTGCCGTCGGGATCGTGGTCGTCCGCCGGCTGAGCAGCGCAGTCAGCCAGACCACGCTGACCGGCGCGCTCGCGGTGATCACGGTCGTGTTCGCAGTGTTGACGCTCCCCACCGCCAACATCGGCCTGGGTCCCACCACCTTCAGCTACGCCCAGCCTGCCACCCGTCAGCTCGAGCGGCGCATGGGCCGGCTCGAGGGCCGGGGCCCGTACCTGATCGACGATCTCTTCCACGGGGTGTTCGCCGACCCCTACGGCGCCGCCGTGCTCGCGGAGCTCCAGCGGCGCGGCGTCGAGTTCGTCGCCGCCGATCCCGAGCTGGTGCGCCTCTTCGGCCCCGCCCGGCGATTCAACGGCAAGAACGCCCGCTCCGTCCTGCTGCTCCGCATCTCCGATGCGACGCGGACGCCGCCTCCGGGTACCAGCCGGGTCGTCCACGCCGAAGGTCTCGCCGCCGCCGACCGGCGCGAGCTCGACCGCCTCCGGACCGAGATCGCCGCGTACACCGAGCAGGGAAGACTCCGGCTCAACGCCCGGGGCGAAGCCGCCCTCGCCGCCGGCAAGCTGCCGACCCTTGCCCAGGGCGCCGGCGCGGGTCTCGACGCGAAGCCGCTGCTGGCGTCGCGCGAGGTCGACGTGATGACCCGCCAGCGCTGGCTCGAGCTCAACCCGACGTGGGCGAGGCGCTTCGGCCGGTACGCGCGGCTGCACCACGACTGGGACCGGCGCACCGTGGCCCTGTTCGTGCGACCCGTCGAGCGCAATGAGGTCGGCGCGCGGTGACGATGACGGAACAGGCGACCTCCGATGCCAAAGAGCGCTCCCGGACGGTGCGCCGACCGCCGACAAGGCTCACCTTCGCACTCTTCGTGGCGTCGGCCACGATCGCGATGATTCCCGTCGTGGTCGCGACGACGCGCGCGATCCACGACGGGTGGATCCCGCTCGGCGACAACGCATTGTTCGCCATCCGCGCCCGCGACCTGTTCACGCACAACCTCCCACTGCTCGGGTCGTGGTCGTCTGCGTCTCTGAACGCGAGCACGCAAATCAATCACCCGGGCCCTCTGTATTTCGACCTCCTGGCGGTGCCGGCGCGACTCTGGGAGGGCGGCGCCGGGGTGGCGATCGGCGCCGCACTTGTCAACGCGCTGTGCATCGTCGGCATCGCGGTGTTCGCGTATCGGCGCGGCGGCGCCCTCCTGGGAACCGCCGCCATGGCCGCCACGGCTGCGTTGGGCTGGTCGATGGGGAGCGAGATGCTCTTCGAGCCATGGAACCCGCATAGCGCGCTCCTCCCGTTCTTGTTCTTTCTCGTGCTCGTCTGGTCGGTGACGTGCGGCGACCTCCCCGCTCTTCCGCTCATGGCCGGTCTTGCCAGCCTGCTCGTGCAAACCCACCTGAGCTATGCGTTCCTCGTGCCGATTCTCGGCGTTTGGGCGGTCGCCGGGCTTGTGATGCGGATCCGATCGGCGCGCGGTGACCGGCATGCGTTTGTTGCCTTCCGCCGCCAAGCCCTCTGGTTCAGCGTTGCCGCCGGAGTCGTGATCGTGGTGTGCTGGATCCAGCCGCTGATCGAGCAGTTCACGAGTGATGGCGACGGAAATCTCACTCGGCTCGTGGAAAGCTCCCGGAGCACGAAGGCGGGGACGATCGGCGTGGGTCTCGGCACGCGCGTCGTGGCCACCGTTCTGTCGCTCCCCCCGTGGTGGTTCCGACACTCCATGCGTGACGAGTTCGTCAAGGGATGGGACGCTCCGCCACTGGGGCTCGCGGTCTTGTCACTCGTCGTGCTGTGCGCGCTCCTCGGGTGGTGCGTCTGGGATGCACGCCGCCGGAGCGATCGCACGTCGTCTCTCGTCGCAGCCACCGCGGCCGTCGGCTTGGTCGGGGCGCTCATCACCTCGTGGCGGGGACCGGTCACCGTGTTCGGGGATGTGACACCCCATACTTTCCGTTGGTTGTGGCCGCTCGGGGCGTTTGCCTTCTTCGCTGTCGCCGTCAACCTCATCTCCCGGGTGACACGAGGCGAGGGTTCAGTTGCGAGAACGACATGGATTGTCGCGAGCCTCGCGCTCGTCACATTGCTCGTCGCTGTGCTCAACCTGCCTTTCGCCGACGAGGGGAGCGGTCCCAACTCGCAGGAGTACGCCATCCCCGCCGCGCGCGAGCTCGACCGCCAGCTGGGATCGGTGGAGAACGAAGGCCCACTGCTGATCGACGATCTGTTCAAAGGTGTCTTCGCGGATCCATACGGAGGAGCTGTCATCGCCGAGCTCCAACGTCGGGGGATACCGTTCGTTGCTCGCGACGCCGGACTCGTGCGTCAATTCGGCCCCGCGCGTATGTACAACGGTCGGAATGCAAGGTCAGCCCTCCTCCTCCGCGTCGGAACGGGAACAGATACGCCGTCAGGGGCCCGTCGCGTCGCACACGGGCAAGGCGTCCCGAGAGTCGATCAGAGAGAGTTCTCGCGACTGGAAGAACAGATCCGTGGGTACGTACAGGCCGGATCGTTGCGGCTGAACCGTCGCGGTGAAGCGGCCTTGGCGCGTGGGGACCTTCCAAGACTGGCCGATGTACAGGCACAAGGTCCTGGTGCCGACCCCCAAGTGCTGTTCGACTCTCGCGAACTCGACCTCATGGTGCAGCAGGATTTTCTGAAGGTCGACAAGACCTGGTCGCGCAGGTTGAGGCGGTACGCAACGCTCCAGCACCGCGCCGATCTGGAGACAGTTTCGCTGTACCTGAAGCCGCTCCGCCCGTCGGCCGGTTCATAGCGC
>DATFXK010000175.1:0-4270 GCA_035316005.1 Acidimicrobiia bacterium
GAGCCCTACGAGCTGCGTGAGGTCATCCAGGGCGTGCGCGTCGCGCTCGAGGCCGAAGGGCTGCCGGTATCGCAGCGCCAGCCGCACCTGCCCGCCCTCGCGGGAACGGTGGCCGCGGCTCTAGACCGCGTGCTGCAGGACCGAGGCCTCTACGTGCAGGGCCTCCACGTGCTGGGCGAGCTCAAGGACACCATCGCGTGCGACATCTCGAGGGCGCGCGCCGATCTCGGGTACGAGCCGGCGACCGGGCTCGTTGACGGCATGCGGGCCAGCGTTCGTTGGTGCCTCGAGCGAGGAGCGCGGATCTAGTGGGCCGGTCGATCCTCGTGACGGGGGGAAGCGGCTACTTCGGGGAGATCCTCGCCGGCAACGCCGTCGCCAACGGCGACCGCGTCCGCATCTTCGATATCAACCCACCCACCGCCACCGCGCCCGGCGTCGAGTACGTGCACGGCGACGTACGCGACCGGGACGCTGTGCGCGCCGCGTGCGACGGCGTCGACGTCGTGCTCCACAACGTCGCCCAGGTGCCGCTGGCGCGCGACCGTGAGCTGTTCCGGTCGGTGAACGTCGTCGGCACGGCCAATCTGCTTGTCGCCGCCCGCGACGCCGGCGTGAGCAAGGTCGTGCACACCTCCTCGAGCGCCGTGTTCGGGATCCCCGAGTCGAACCCGGTCACCGAGGAGACGCCCTGCCGTCCCCTCGAGGCGTACGGACGGGCCAAGCTCGAGGCCGAGGTGCTGTGCCGCGAGGCGGTCGCCTCCGGCCTCGACGTCACCGTCATCCGCCCCCGCACGATCCTGGGACACGGCCGGCTGGGGATCTTCGGCGTGCTGTTCGAGTTCGTCGCCGACGGAGCGCCCGTGTACGTCCTCGGCCCCGGCGACAACCGCTACCAGTTCGTGCACACCGCGGACCTCGCCGACGCATGCCTTCGCGCCGCCGGCCGTGAAGGCCCCTCCGTCTACAACATCGGGACGACCGAGTTCGGTACGATGCGCGACACGTTGCAGGCACTCGTCGACCACGCCGGCACCGGCTCCGAGGTCCGTTCCCTTCCCGTCGCGCCGGCGGCGGCGGCGATGCGTGTGCTCGCCACCGTGGGCATGGCCCCGTTCGCCCCGTACCACTGGCTGCTGTACGGCCGGTCACTGTGGTTCGACGTGACACGGGCCCGCACCGAACTGGGCTGGGAGCCGACGCGCTCGAACGCGTCCATGATCATCGAGTCGTACGACTGGTTCCTTGCTCACCGCGACGAGGTCGAGTCCTCCCCGCGCTCGCACCACCAATCCGCAGTCCGGCCCGGCCTCCTCCGCATCCTCAAACGACTGCGGTAGGGCGCCGGCGACGCCGGTCAGAGGCGTTCCGGCGCGTCGACCGGCCGGTCCCCCACGCCCGTACCGGGCCGCAATGAGCGGCGCAACACAAAGAGCTCGCGGAGCGCGCGGGCGATCACGTACGGGCTGCCGCCGGTCGGTTTGCCCGCGACGCGGGGATGATGCCGGACTCCTACTTGCTTCAGTCGCGCCCCCGACCGGTCGAGCTTGACGAGCAATTCCGCCGAGATCACCGCGCCCTCGGAGACGAGCGGTGCGATCCGCTCGACGTTGGCCCGACGGATCAGCTTGAACGCACAGTCGACGTCGCGCACGTCAATGCCGAGGACGCGACGCACCAGTCTCGACCACAGGAACTGGTTGATCTTCCGTACGGGATTGTCGGAGCGTCGGAGCCGGTATCCGACGATCGCGTCGAACGAATCTGCGTACGAGAAGAGCTGTGCAATGTCCGCGAGATCGAACTGGCCGTCGCTGTCGGTGTAGAAGATCCACTCGCGTGAGGCGGCCGCGAAGCCGCTCTTCAGTGCGGCGCCGTACCCGCGGTTGGTCGCGTGATGGACGACGCCGATCCTGCGGTCTGCTCGCGCCAGAGCCTCGGCGATCTCCCCGGTGCCGTCGGTGCTTCCGTCATCGATCAGGACGACTTGAAGGTCACGCAGGCCAAGGGCGTCAAGGACCGCGATCGCGGACGTCACCGTCCGTCCGAGGTTCTCCGACTCGTTGTAGGCAGGGAAGAAGACGGTCAGCTCGGCAACGGCGTCACCGGCGGAGCGCTCGGCACCCATGCTCAGGTTGCGGTCAGGAACTGGTCGCTGTTGCGGGCGGCGATCGCCATGATCGTTCCCTGCGGGTTGACGCCCGGCGCGTCCGGCACGAGGGACGCGTCGCCGACCCGCAGGTTGTCGAAGCCCCAGACCCGTCCGAAGCTGTCGGCGCCGGAGCGGGAGCGATCCTCGCCCATGCGGACGCTCGAGGTGAGGTGGACGGTCATGAGGTTCGTGCGGCTGCGCGTGACGGCGTCCCACCACGCCGCCAGCTCGTCGGGCCCGTGCACGACCGGCGCGTCCGCCACCGACGGGTACAGCTCCGTCGCGCCCGACGCGAGGAGGACCTCGCCCAGGTGCACGAGACCGCGCGCGAGGCAGCTCATGTCGCTCTCGGTCAACCGGTAGGTTACGACCGGCGCCCGCAGGCCGGGGACGGCGACGACGCGGCCGCGGCCCTCGCTGCGGATCGCGGCGTAATACACCGACACGTGCTCCCAGTCGTCGAGGGCGTCGCGGTAGTCGGGTGTGGCGTCGGCCAGCGCCATGGCGACCTGACCGCGGCGGCTCGCCGATCCTCCGATCGACAGGTTCGGCCCGAACTCGGTGATGACCTGCATCGGCACGCCGCCGTGATCGAGCGGGTGCGGGAAGCGGGCGGCGATCTTGATCATCGGGTGCACCTTCAACCCCGACCCGATGCCGGCGCGGATGCCGCTGCGCTGGAGGAGCGCCGGGGTCTGGATGGCGCCGGCGCACACGAAGACGTGGTCGGCGCGGATCGTGACGTCCTCGGTCACTCCGTTCTCCGTCCGCCGGCACCGGACGGCGGTGATGCGCCCGCCCCGGCGGACCAGCCGGAGCACGCGACAGTTCGGGATCACCGTCGCGCCCGCTTCGATCGCCCGGGGCAGCAGCGTGCGGGTCATCGTCTGCTTCACGCCGCGCCCGGCGGCGTCGTAGCGAAAGACACGTGCGTACTCGACCGCTCGCCAGCCCAGCTTCGTGGCTCCCCGCTCCAGCAACGCCGACGACGGCGGCGGCGCGCCCGGAAGTCGCGAGACGGCGAGCTCGGTCTCGATGCGCTGCGCGTACGTGTCGATGGTGCGGGCACCGAACTCGTCGATCCCGTACTCGACGCGCCACGACTCGGCGAGCGCCTCGGGCAGGCGGTGGTAGAGGCCGCTGTTGATCTCGGTGCTGCCGCCGACGCAGCGTCCTTCCGCGAACGCGATCGCGGGGTTGCCGAGGGCGGCGGCGAGGCCCCGATGCCGGTACTTCGCCGTCATCTCCTCGAGCGAGAACGGTTCCAACGCGTCGGGGTCGATCCAGGGGCCTTCCTCGACCACCGTGACGTCGCGGCCGCCGGCGGCGAGGGTGGCGGCGGTGGCAGCGCCGCCCGCGCCCGAGCCGATCACGAGGACGTCGGTGTCGATCGTCACCGCGCGGGTCGTCACCGGGTCGCCCTGGGCGCCAGCTCGTGCTCGGCGAAGAGGACCAAGGACTGGATGAGGCGCACGTACTGGCGGACCGGGTCGAACCGACTCGACTTCCAGCGGTCCACGCGGGCGTCCATCGACCGGCGGTCGTAGCGCCCGAGCGCGTCCTGGAGTCGCGGCCACGCGCCGAACAGGAGGGACTCGGCGGCCACGCCGACTCGGAGGTGCTCGGGCATCGACTGCAGCGACTCGTCGACGTATCGCTCGACCGCGAACCGCTGGTCGTCGCCCAGGTTCGGGCTCACGAGGCTCGCGACGACCTCCCGCTCGAGCCAGAGCATGACCGCAAAGCCTACCGGCGCCCGGTCTCGGGCCCCGGTCCGGCCCGGGGGCGCGAGTCGCCGACGCGACGGGCGAGATACAGCCGGGCGACGTAGTCGAGGCGAAGCTCGCCACCGATCCGATCGATGATCTCCATGAGACCGTCGGCGAGCCGAGTGAAGACAGCCGTCGGCAGCATGCGGTGCCCGGAGTGCGTCGCCATGAGCTCGAGGTACGACGCGGTCGTGTAGGTCTCGGTCCAGGGATAGCGGCGCTCCATCACGGAGCGGAAGAGGGGCGAGTCGACGAGCTCACCGGCGTTGAGGATGGGGTCGGGGCGTGTCCCCGGGTATCCGGGCCGACTCGCGATGAGGTCGGGGGCCACCCGTTCGTAGAGGTCGTC
>DATFXK010000176.1:0-7388 GCA_035316005.1 Acidimicrobiia bacterium
GGGGGTCGGGGGTGCCGTCGTGGTGGTCGTCGTCATGCTCCCAGCCTCTCCCGCCCGAATTGATGAGTCAATGGAACTCTTCAATTCGTTGGGAACAGCCCGCTGACCAGCTACGATGCCCCCGTGACTCAGCCGTTGACCGTGGTGCCGGGGAAGGGCGAACGGACCCGGCAGCGTCTCCTCGACATCGCCATCCGTCGTTTCGCGGAGGACGGGTTCCGCCGCACCTCGTTGTCGGACATCGCCCGGGCGGCGGGTCTGACCCCCGCGGCCGCCTACGCGTACTTCGCAGGCAAAGAGGGGCTCTTCCAAGCGGCGGTCGACGCCGACGCCGGGGCGCTGATCGACGCGGCGCGGTCGGTCGCGCTCGGCGGCGGGTCAACTCGCGAGCGTCTGTTCTATTTCGTGACCGCCCTCCGCGAGCGCGTCGACGATCACCCGTTGGCCCGACGAGTCCTCTCGGGGCTGGAGCCCGAGGTCGCCGCCCGCCTGGTGACGATCCCGTCGCTGGTGTCGCTCACGGCCGAGCTCGCCGACGAGCTCGCCGAAGCGCAAGCCGCGGGCGGAATTCGGCGCGACGTCGACCCGGCCGAGCTCGCCGTCGGCCTCGAGACTGTCGTGCTCTCGCTGCTGATGGCCGAGCTCCAGACCGGCCTCACCGTCGAGCCGGAGCGCGCCGCGGGCGTGCTCGCGCTGCTCGACGCAGCGGTGCGTCCGGTCGGCTAGCCCAGCGCCGCCCGCACCTCGCCCAGGCGCGCGAACGACGCCAGGACCTCGCCCTGGTCCTCGGCGAGGTGCCGGACGACGACGTCGGTGTAGCCCATCTCCGCGTAGGCGCCGAGGCGCTCGGTGACCTGCTCCACGCTGCCGTACGTGCACGCCGACGGGTCGAAGCCGCGGTAGCCGCCCGCGACCACCGGGCCCGCCACCCGCTCGGCGTCGGCCGGATCGGCGCCCACGTGGACGTCGCGCCGGATGGCGACCGCGGTCGGCGTCCGGCCGTGGGCGGCGCAGCGTTCCCGGTAGAGGTCGATCACAGCCCGGGCCTGGTCGGGGGTGAGGTGGGCGTCGGCGAGGAACCCGTCGCCCAAGCGGGCGGCCCGGTCGATGGCGGCCTCGTGGGTCCCGCCGATCCAGACCTCGACGGGATCGGGCGGCACCGGCGACACCCGCGCCTCGCGCACCCGGTGCGGCTCCTGCGTCGTCACGGTCTCGCCGGCGAGGAGCCGGCGGACGATCTCGAGGCCGGCTTCGAAATGGCGACCGCGGTGGTGCACGTGCACGCCCATCGGCGCGTACTGGTCCTTCCCGCCGACGGCGAGCGGGAGGATGAAGCGACCCGGCGCCAGCGACGCCAGCGTCCCGACCTGCTCGGCGAGCAGCACCGGGTTCCAGAGCGGGAGCAGGAACAGCGCGCCGAACGGCGCGTCGCCCCACTCGGCGAGGAGCCGGCCCAGCAGCGGCGTGTTCTGGTAGTAGGGGACGGGCACGGCGTGGTGGTCCCCGACGAGCAGGCAGTCGAGCCCGGCGTCGCGGGCGGCGCCGGCGCGCTCGACGATCCAACGCGCGCCGACCCGGACGTCGTCGACGAGAAACGCGGTCCGCAGCGACGCCCCGACGCGCATGGCCGTCACGCTAGCCAGAGGCGCGAGGCTGACCCGATGGACGCCTGGGAGCTCGAAGCACGCGAGCGGATCCGCGAGACGATCGCCCGCTACGCGCACCACGTCGACGGCGGGCGCTTCGACGAGCTCGTGGACCTCTTCGCCCCCGACGGCGTCCTCGAGGTCGAGGGGGAGCCGGCCCATCGGGGTCGCGAGGCGATCCGGGCCTTCGTCACCGGCACTGGCCGCGACCTGAAGGCGGATACGGGGGCGCCCCGGATCCGGCATCACGTCACGAACGTGTCGATCGAGCTCGACGGGCCCGACCGGGCCCGGGCCCGCTGCTACTTCCTCGCCGTGACCGATCTCGGCGTCGACCACTGGGGCCGCTACGGGGACGAGCTCGGACGAGACGGCGAGACCTGGCGCTTCGTCCACCGCCGGGTGCGCACCGACGGTGCCGCCCCCAGCTCCTGGGTCGCCGGGCGCCAACCCCGCGACTGAGCGCCGCTCGCCCCCTTTTGCGCCGATTCGGCGCTCCCGCGGCGATCGTGCCGGATGTCACAACCTAGGGATCGCAAGGGATCGAGCCGGCGGGGTTCGCCACTTGCACGAGGCGAGCAACTATCATTTCTGCCCGGAAGCTCCGTGATCGCGCTGATAGCGGAGAAGGCGCTGATTTACGACTTCCGCACCCAATTACCCCGATCGTGGTCCCGCGCGCGGAGCTAGGCGGGGCCGCTCCCGAACGGAGGTATCCATGCGCAAGCGCTTCAAGGCGGCCATCGCGCCCGTCGTCATCGTGGCGGCGATCGCGGGGGCCGCGGGCTACCGGGCTACGGATTCCGGGTCCGGGAGGCGGCTCGACGAGCTCAGTAAGGAGCGGCCGGCCGCCGCAACACACTTCCCTGTCGAAGGCGCACTCGCGGCGGCCAGCCAGGACGCCCAACTCAAGCGGTTCTTCGACGCAGTCCAAGCACAAGACGTTGACCGCTTCTTCCAGGCGGTCGCCGCCGCCGAGGCCGAGCAGGCCGCGGCAGCCAAGTCCAAGTCCGCTGCCCGTACCGGTCGTGAGGGTAGCGGCGGAGGCAACGTCGGCGGGTCGTGCGGAGGCGCCACCAACGGAGCCGACGCCTACATCGGCCGCGAGTCAGGTGGTAACCCCAACGCCCGCAATGCCAGCGGCGCCTGGGGCTGCTACCAGATCATGCCGGGCACGTGGGCCAGCTCGTGCAGCGACCTCGGTCAGCACGGGAGCGCGAGCACGGAGGCGCAAGCCGCGTGCGCGTCGCGTCTGCCCTCGAGCGCCTGGGCCGCGAGCGGCGGGTGATCCAACCGCTCGTAGCAACTGCACCATCAGCGCGAACGCGGCGTCCCCGGCCCGGGTCAGGGCCGGGGACGTTGCGCGTCTACGTTCGTGACATCGAACGCTCCGTCGGCTCGCCGCCCCCCGACCTCGCCTTCGGCGCCTTCAGCGAGCGCGCCCCCTGGGTCGTCGAGCTCGACAAGCTCCCGTGGCGGCGGGGCGTCGACACCGAGCGGGCCCGCACCCGTGCGTCGGTCCCGCGGCTGCTGCGGCCGGGTCGCCTTCCGCCGATGGGCCGCGTGCTGCGGGTGGTGAGCAAGGTCGGGCCCGCGGTCGGCATGTGGTACGTGCGAGAGCGGGGGCGCACGCGATCGCGTGCCGGCCTGTCACGCCGATTGCGGCGAGCGTTCGAGCAGCTCGGCTCGAGCTACGTGAAGCTCGGCCAGATCCTCTCGGGCGGCGAGGGCCTCTTTCCGCAGGAGGTGGTGGAGGAGTTCCGCAAGCTGCGCGACCAGGTGCCGCCCGAGACGTTCGCCGACGTGCGCAAGGTCGTCGAGGACGACCTCGGTGCGCCGATCGAGACCCTGTTCTCGGAGTTCGCCGAGGAGCCCCTGGCGGCGGCGTCGATCGCCCAGGTGCACGCAGCCCGGCTCTGCACCGGCGAGGAGGTCGTCGTCAAGGTCCAGCGGCCCGAGGTGGCGGCCCTCGTGCGCGCCGACATCGCCGCCATGGCCTGGCTGGCGCCCAAGCTCGTCGGCCGCATCCCGATCGCCGCCCTCGCCAACCCGCCCGCGATCGTGGAGCTGTTCACGGAGACGGTGGTCGAGGAGCTCGACTTCCGGCTCGAGGCCGAGAACATGCTCGACATCGCGCACGTGCTCGCGCTCACCGACCAGCGCACGATCGTGGTCCCCCGGCCCCACCCGACGCTCGTGACCCGGCGCGTCCTCGTGATGGAGCGGCTGCGGGGCTTCGCATTCGACGACGTCGAGTCGATGCACGAGGCCGGCATCGACACGAGCGCGCTCCTGCGCGCCGGCCTCATCGCGTTCTGCGAGGGCGCCATGCTCTACGGCGTCTTCCACGGCGACCTGCACGGCGGCAACCTGTTCGTGCAGCGCGACGGGCGCACCGCCCTGCTCGACTTCGGCATCACCGGTCGCCTCGACGAGCCGAAGCGCCTGGCCTTCCTGCGCCTGCTCGTGACCGGCACCGGCGGCGACGTGCGCGGACAGCTGGCGGCGCTGCGCGACCTGGGCGCCTTCCCACCCGACACCGATCTCGACGCGGTGTTCCGTGACCTGAAGCTCGACCAGCCGGTGAAGGACCCCACGACGATGTCGGCCGAGGAGCTGATCCGCGAGCTGGGCGACATCACGCAGAAGCTCCTCGGATACGGCGCCCGCATCCCGAAGGAGCTCATGCTGTTCGTGAAGAACCTGATCTTTCTGAACAGCGCCACCGCGACCCTCGCGCCGGACGTCGACATCCTCGCCGAGATCACCCAGGTGTACCTCTACTTCGCGCAGCACCACGGCGAGCAGATCATGCGCGACATCGGCATCGATCCCACGCAGGCCGCCATCGACATCGACGCCGTCAAGGCCGGCTTCGGCCTGCCCGCCGACGTGGACAGCCTCACGTTCCGCGAGCTGCAGGAGCGCCGGCAGACGATCCTGCGGCGCATGCAGGAGCGCGAGCGCCCGCGCCGTCGCCGCGGCTCGGACGCGTCCTGAGCCCCGCCGATACGATCACCGCCATGGCAGACAACTACGACATCGAGGAAGTGGAGCGCGCGTTCCGCGACTACTGGGCGAAGGGCGCCGTCGGCGAGGACTGGGACGCGTGGTCGGACCTGTTCACCGAGGACGTCGAGTACATCGAGCACGTTCTCGGCAACAAGCAAGGCCGCGAGGCGGTGCGGGCCTGGATCAAGCCGATCATGGCCGAGTTCGGCGAGATGTACACGGCCTACGAGTGGCACGTGTGCCAGCCGAACGGTCGCGTCGTCGTCTACATGCAGAACCGGCGCGACAACCCTGATCCCAACGGGCCGCCCATCGACTTCCCCGGCATGACAGTGCTCCAGTACGCCGGCCACGGGAGGTTCTCGCTCGAGGAGGACTTCTGGTCGCTCGTCGAGGGCCAGCGCACGCTGAAGGAGTATGAGGACGCGTGCGCCAGGTTCGACCCCGACGCGCCGAAGAAGCGCACCCGCCGTAGCTGGGGGAACGGCCCCGCGTGGACGAAGGGCGCGTCGACGTACGCCGAGAGCGCGGGGGCCAGGAAGGTCGGCTGACGGGCACCCGGTACCGTGAGCGGATGCCCGAGCTTCCCCAGATGCAGGCGCTGTCGGAGCGGCTGCAGGAGCGTGTCGGTGGCGCCGCCCTCGCCGGCGTGCAGCCCATCGGCTTCTCCGGCCTGAAGACCTTCGACCCACCCCCGGAGTCGCTGGTGGGCCGAACGCTGGAGCGCACCGGCCGGCGCGGGAAGTACCTGATCCTCGACTTCGGCGGGCCCCGCATCTTCGTGCACCTCTCGCAAGCGGGCCGCCTCGACGTGGAGGACCCGCCGAAGAAGACCCGCGGAGGGAAGGGCGGCGTCGTGCGACTGCGATTCGACAACGAGGTCGCGCTCCTGGTGCGGGAGCACGGCACCGAGCGCAAGGCGGGCTGGTGGGTGGTCGGCGAGGGGGAGGTCGGCCCGGTCGAGGGTCTGGGGCCCGAGCCCGACTCGGACGAGTTCGCGGCGCTGATCCTGCACGGCGACGACCGCCGCCGTGTCCACACGATGCTGCGCGACCAGCGCACGGTCGCCGGCATCGGTCGGGGGCACACCGACGACGCCTTGTGGCGCGCCCGGCTGTCCCCGTACGCGACGCTCGCCCAACTCGACCCCGAGGAACGCCAGCGGCTGGTCGACGAGGTGCGCGCCACCCTCACCGACGCGCTGGGCCGCGAGCGCGAACGGACGGGCGGGCTGTCCGAGCCCAAGCTGGGCGACAAGTTCATCGTGCACGGGCGGTACGGCACGCCGTGCCCGCGCTGCGGCGACACGCTGCGGCGCGTCTCCTACGAGTCCTACGAGGTGACGTACTGCCCGACGTGCCAGACCGACGGCAAGGCGCTCGCCGACCGGCGCATGTCGCGTCTCGTGAAGTAGCTGATCCAGCCCACCCGCGGTTGCGAACTCCTTCGGGACCACGCGAGGAGGCGCAGCCGTGGACAACAAGGCGATCGTCCGCCGTTTCATCGTGGAATACCAGTCGCAGGGAGACGAGAGCGTCGCCGAGGAGATCCTGGCCGACGACTTCGTGAACCACAGCCCGTTCGGGCCGGCTGAACGTCTCGAAGGACAAGGTCAGTGCGCCGACTTCGCTGACTTCGCCCAACTTCCCGCCCGGCGTCACGCGCGCCATCGGCGCGTTCACCGCGACCGTCCGCAAGGGCAAGATCACGCGCCTCGTCCAGGACTACGACCGAAGCGATCCCGAGACGGCGACGCTGTTGGCCGCCATGGGTCAGTAGCCGGTCACCAGCCTTCGCTGCCGGGGCCGCTCTTGAACGGGCCGGCCACGGTCGAGGTGATCCACCCTCCGTAGAACCCGCCGGGCTGCGGCGTGACCCGCTCGCCGTCGACGAAGCAGGCGTCGGCGCGGGCGGCGTAGAAGGCGACCATCCCGGCCAGCGCCTCGTAGCCGGCGCTGGGCTCGTCGTAGCCCCAGGCGGCGTCCGGCTCGACGCGTCCGCCTCCCCGGACCGCGTAGTAGTGCGCCCGACCCTTCAACTCGCAGAACGACCCGCCGGACGAGCGCTCGAGCACGCCCGGCGCGACGTCGGCGAGCGGGAAGTAGTAGTTGGGCGGATGGCTGGTCTCGAGCACCCGGAGCCCGCGGCTGGTCGCTGCGACCGTCTCGCCGCCGAGCACGACGGCGAGCCGCGCCGGCACGGGCTCGACCCGGGGCGGCCGCGGGTAGTCCCACACCGATTCCTGCCCCGAGCCGGGCGCGACCGGCTTCCGGCGGGTAGCGAACAGGTTCACGTGCCTCTATTCGGCGCGAGGGCTAGAAGCGGACGCCGTAGCTGTAGCCGTGGCGGTCGGTGCGGGTGTGGGGGTCGCCTTCGGCGATCTGCTGGGAGATCTTGCCGAGGATGATGACGCCGGTGGGGCAGCGGTCCACGCACAGGGCACAGCGGGTACAGACGTCCTCGTCGACGATGAAGGCGACATGGTCGGTGGGGTCTTCGCCGGGTTGTTCGGTGTCGACGGCGTCGGAGATGGCGTTGACGGAGACCATGTGGATGCATTTCCAGGGGCAGATGTCGACACAGCCTTCGCAGAGGATGCATTCGGCCTGGTCGATGTGGAGGAACTGCTTGGGTTTGACCGCCGAGGTGAGGAAGGCGGGGTCGACTTCCTGGAGCTCGTAGTCGGTCACGAAGTCCGGCATCGGCGGATTCGCGTCGGTCTTCGCCATC
>DATFXK010000177.1:0-13398 GCA_035316005.1 Acidimicrobiia bacterium
GCGTCTAGCCCGGTTCGACCGGAGTGAACTTCACCGGCATGTGCTTGATGCCGTTGATGAGGTTCATATGCAGCCGCTCGACGGGGCCGGTCAGCTGCATGTCGGGCAGGATGCGGCGCAGCTCATCGAACATGCAGTTGATCTCGAACCGGGCGAGGTTGGCGCCGAGGCAGAAGTGCGGACCGCGGCCACCGAAGGCGACGTGGTCGTTCGGACTGCGGTCGACGTGGAAGATGTGGGGATCCGGGAACTGGTCGGGGTCCCGGTTCGCAGCCGGGTACCAGAGCGTGACTTTGTCTCCGTCCTTGACGGAGACACCTCGGATCTCGGTGTCCCGGGTGGCGGTGCGGCGGAAGTAGTTGACGGGACTGACGTAGCGGAGCATCTCCTCGACCGCCGGTTCGAGAACCTCGGGCTCGCGCAGGAACTGCTCGCGTTGGTCGTCGTGCTCGAGCAGCGTCAGCGTCCCGCCGGTGATCAGGTTGCGCGTCGTCTCGTTGCCTGCCACCGCCAGTAACAGGAAGAAGACGTTGAACTCGAGGACGTCGAGCTTCTCACCATCGACCTCGCCGGTCAGGAGCAGCGTGACGATGTCCTCGCCCGGTGCGGCGAGCCGCTGTTCGGCGAGGCTCTGCGCGTACGCGTACAGCTCGGCCGCCGTCTCCTGCGGATCGCTGCCGGCGCTGTACTCCGGGTCCTCGGCGCCCACCATCTTGTTCGACCACTCGAAGACCTTGTGCCGGTCCTCCTGCGGAACGCCGATCAGCTCGGCGATCACGATGAGGGGAAGGTCGGCGGCGACCTCCGTCACGAAGTCGACCTCGCCCTTGGGCGCCACCCGGTCGACGATCTCCTTCGCCGCCGTCCGCACCCGGCCCTCGATCGAGCGGATGTGCCGGGGTGTGAACATCCGGCTCACGAGCTTGCGCAGCCGCGTGTGACGCGGCGGGTCCTGGTTGATCAGCATCAACCGCGTTCCCTCGTCGACCGGCCCGATGAACGCGCCGCCCGCGTACGACGAGAACGTCTCGGGATCGCGTTCGACCGCCATGACGTCGTCCCACCGCGTCAGCGCCCAGAAGCCGGGACCGTCGGACTCCACGTGGTCGACCCAGGCCACCGGATGCTCGCGCCGGAGGAAGTCGAAGTATTCGTGGGGCGGGCCGAACAGGAACGTCGCGCCGTCGGCGAGGTCGACGTCTTCGATACGCATTTCGTCCACGGTAGTCCGAAAACCACCCCGGCTAGAATCGGTTCTAGTTTTCTGCCGGCGTCCTGACGCGAGGTGTCCCCCATGCCCGAGCTGCTCGACCTCAGTACCCAGCACTGCCGCGTCGAGCGCGACGGGCCCGTCGTCATCCTGACGATGAACCGACCCGAAGCGCGCAACGCGCTGAGCCCCGACATGCTCGTCGGCCTCGCCGACGGATTCGATTACGTCGATCGCGAGCCCGAGGTGCGGGTGGCGATCCTCACCGGGGCCGGCGGGCACTTCTCGTCCGGCGCCGATCTCAAGGCGATGTCGAAGCCGTCCGACAGCGACCACGTGCGGTCGCGCATGGCCCAGGAGCCGAACCTGCACTGGAAGGCCCTGCTGCGCGACTACCGCCTCTCGAAGCCGCTCGTCGCCGCGGTCGAAGGGTACGCCGTAGCCGGCGGAACCGAGATGCTGCAGGGAACCGACCTCCGCGTCGCCGCCGACACCGCCACCTTGGGAGTGTGGGAGGCGAAGCGCGCGCTGTTCCCCCTCGGTGGGTCGGCGGTGCGTCTCCCCCGGCAGATTCCCTACGCCCGTGCGATGGACATCCTCCTCACCTGCCGGCCCATCCCCGCGTACGAGGCGCTCCAGCTCGGGCTCATCAGCCGTGTCGTGCCCGAAGGGCACGCACTGGCCGCCGCGCGCGCGGTCGCCGACCAAGTGGCTGCCAATGGGCCGCTGGCGTGCCAGGCCATCCTGCGCGCCTGGCGCGAGACCGAAGGTCTCCCCGACACCGAGGCAATGCAGATCCAGGACAAGATCGGCTGGGAGGTGTTCGCGAGCGAGGACGCCAAGGAGGGCCCGCGCGCGTTCGCGGAGAAGCGGCCGCCGAGCTACAAGGGCAGGTGATGGAGCTCGATGACAGCGCGCCGGGCGACGCGTTCGTCACGAAAGGGCGCGTGCGTCTCGCCGAAGCCGTCCGGCACCTTGTCGACGCCACGCTGACGGCCGAGGCCGCCTCGTCAGAACGGTTGGCGTCGGTGGCCGAGGAGGTCGAGCGGATCGCGGCGGGGTTGCACGGACGCGACGAGCTGGGCGCCCGCCCGTCGGGCGTGCGCGCCCGGCCCGAGACGAACCACGACGACTATCTCCCTCGGAGCCCGCTCGTCGGCGTGGTGAGCCCCCTCGCGCCACCCATCGAGTACGAGGAGCGCGACGGCCGGCTCGTCGGCCGCGGCGTCTTCCATGCCGCCTACGAAGGCCCGCCCGGCTTCGTGCACGGCGGGTGGATCGCTCTCGGGTTCGACGAGATCCTCGGCATGGCGAACATCGCCAGCGGCCACCCGGCGATGACGGGTCGGCTCGGCGTCCGCTACCGCCGCCCGACGCCGTTGCACCGCCCGGTCCTCTTCGAGGGCTGGACCGACCAGGTCGACGGCCGCCGGGTCGTGACCCGCGGGACGTTGACGGTCGACGACGGCATCACCGCCGAAGCCGAGGGCTTGTTCGTGAAGCTCGATCTCGACAAGGCGGTCGAGTACTTCGGCGAGCGGGCGTACGAACGCCGCCAGGTGGTGGACCCGCTCCCCTGACTGGGCGGCCGCTCCTTCGGTGTCCCGAGCGAATACAATTTCCTGCCCTACGAGCGGGGCAGGATGAACCGACGCAGATTCCTCCGCACCGCCGGTCTCCTGGGAGGCGCGGCTATCGGCGGTCCCACCCTCCTCCGATTCGGGAGCGCCGCGAGCGCTTCGACGCGCGCGGTCCCTCGTGCACCGCGGCTCGCAGACGCCCAGATCCACGCAGACAGCGTCCTCAACCACCCGGCCTCGGAGTGCCCGGTCGACACGGTGGTGGTGCTCACCATGGAGAACCGGTCCTTCGACCACTACTTCGGGCACCTGGGCTCGGATCAGGAGTACCTCGACGAGGGTCGGCGCCTCCACGGCAAGGACTTCGGGGTCAACGGCTCCATCGACACCCACTTTCGCGACGTCGCCGGGGCGAAGGTCCCGCCCACGCACGTTCGGAAGCTCGGGGACGAGCCCAATCCGTTCCGTGGCTGCCTGCACAACGATCCCGGGCACGGCTGGGGCGCGAGCCGCAAGCAACGGGACCTCGGGTTCCTCGGACCGGGCACCGGGAACGACCGTTTCGCGCTCAGTTACTACCTCCCCGAGGACATCCCGGTGCAGTCGGGTCTGGCGCGGCGCTTCACCATGATGGACCGTCACCACGCCGCCGTCCTCGGGCCGACCTGGCCCAACCGCCAGTACCTCTATTCGGGGCAGTCCGAGGGATACAAGACGAGCCCGAAGCCACTCGACGTCGGCGCGTACAGCGCTCCGACCATCTTCGACAAGCTCAACGCCGCCGGTGTCGGCGTCGCCGAGTACTTCGTGAACATCCCGGTGGCCGCCCTGTGGGGCACGCGTTTGAACCCGAACATCCGATCGTTGGATCAGTACTTCGTCGACGCGCCGCGGGGCCAGCTCCCGAACCTCACGTTCATCACACCCGGCATGGGCACTCCCTTCCGGACCGACGACCACCCGCAGGGTGACATCACGCTCGGTCAGCGGTTCATCCAGGCCGTCTTCTCGACCTTCGTCCGATCACCACACTGGCAGCGAGGGATGTTCGTCCTGACCTACGACGAGCACGGCGGGTTCTACGACCACGTGAGGCCGCCGGTGGTGCCGGACGACCATGCGAGCAAGATCGACGCGAACAACTTCGGGCAGGTCGGGTTCCGCGTGCCGTCGGTGCTCGCGTCGCCGTACGCACCGCGCAACTACGTCGACCACACGCTCTACGACCACACGTCGATCCTGCGTTTCCTCGAGTGGCGGTTCCTCGGCGCGCCTCCGCAAGGTCCGGGGCGCGAGGGCGACACGTGGTTCCTCACCAAACGCGATCGCAATACGAACAACTACGGAGCCGCGCTGCGATCTTCCAATCCGGACCTCGACGTCGATCTCGACGGTCCGCTGGCCAACGTTCCGCTGGCGTCGTACGGCTGCAACGACGAGCAGCGCACACGACAGGCAGGGAAGGACAACCAGGTCAATTCGTTCGACGTCTCGGACCGACTCGAGGGACTGGCGCGCCAGGTCGACCCCGACGGCTCGACGTTCACCCCCTGGCTGAAGGCCACCGACGTCCGCGGGCTGCCCACCGTCCCCGACGATCGACCACGCTGAGCACGGTCGGCCCGCTGTGCGGCCGAGACTCACGTACAGTCCCGGCGCGTGTCACCCGCACGGCACCATCGAGCTCGCGCTGCGGTTCGTCGATGCCGTCTTCGGCGCCTTCATCCGATCACCGCAGTGGCACCGCGGCGTGTTCGTGCTCGTCTACGACGAGTGGGGTGGCTTCTTCGACCACGTGCATCCGCCGGTCGTGCCCGATGCACGATCGAGCGTCGACGACCTCGAGAACTTCGGCCAGACGGGCTTCCGAGTGCCGTCGATCGTGGCGTCGCCCTACGCACGACGCGGATATGTAGACCACAATCTCTACGACCACGCGTCGATCATCAGGTTCCTGGAGTGGCGATTTCTCGGCGCCCCTGCGCAGGGCCCCGGCCGGCGCGGCGACCACTGGTTCCTCACCCGGCGTGACCGGTTCGCCAACAACCTCGGCGCCAGTCTCCGGTCGCGTCAGCCCGAACCGAGCGTCGAGATGCCGGCGGTCGCTCCCCGGGAGATCTCGGGACCGTGTGACGACGCGCGGCGGATCGAGCGCAAGGGACCCGACGAGGTGGCCGATCCCTTCGTGCGGTCGGAACTGCTCACCAACATCGTCCGCGAGCGCTACCCGACGATCACGTACCGGCCGTGGCTGGAAGGCACGAATCTCCAGTCGGTCCCGACGATCGATCCCGATGACACATAAGCCCCCGAGGCGAGACATCAATCGAGCAGCGGCTTGACCAGCTCTCCGAGCGCGGTGGCGTTGTCGGGATCGGACGAGTCGACCGGGCCCGCGATCACCCATTCGGCGCCGGCAGCGCCGTAGGCGCGCAGGATCTCGGCGACGCGTTCAGGACCGCCCACTGTCGCGCCGGGATCGCTCCCGAGTCGCTGCGCCTTCGCGTCCGCGTCGCGCTCGTTGCGCGCGAGGACGACCTGACCGGCCCACGACACCGTGAACGGATCACGCCTGTGCATCTCGCGCACAGCGCGCACTTCCGCTTCGAACCGCTCGATGGTCGGGCCCCAGCGGTTCCAGCCGTCGGCACGCGCCGCCACCGCCCCGACGCTGGCCGAGGCACCGCCGACCCAAACCGGGTATCCCCGATCGACCGCGGTGTCGACCGCGTCGGCGAGCGCGGCGATGCGCTCACCCAGTGTGCCGAACGAGAGGCCGAACGTGTCGTTCTCCTCGCGGCTCTGGCTGTCGCCGGCGCCGATCGTGGCGATGACGCGCCCCGGGGCGATGCGGGCGAGCGTGTCGAACGCGGCCGCGAGCGTGGCGGCGGGGCGCAGCGACGCCCGCGCGACCAGCGGGCCCAGGGCGATGCGAGTCGTCTCGGCGGCCACCGCGCCGAGCAGTGTCAGGCCCTCGAGCGCGGAGCGCAACGCGCCGTCGCGCGCCCGGCGGAAGAGGTGATCGAAGCCGAAGACGCCGTCGAGGCCCGCCGCCTCGGCGGCGCGCGCCACGGCCAGGGCCGGCTCGGCGTCGTCGCGGAAGTTCGGGAGCGTGACGCCCAGCTTCATTTCGTCCAAACACCGGATCGACCCGGCTGGAGGTCGCGGGCGCGGGCGGCGGCGCCGATGACACCGGCGTGCTCGCCTAGCTCCGCGGGCACGATCGGGATCATGGGTCGGTACTCCGCCCCTTCGATGTAGCGCGCGAACGCGTCGCGCACCGGGGTCAGGAGCGTGTCGCCCAGCTCGACGAGCCCACCCGAGATCACGATGCGCTCTGGGTCGAGGATGTTGGCGAGCCCGGCGAGCCCTACAGCCACGTAGCCGGCGTACTCGTCCAGGAGTGCCCGACCGTCGGGCTCGCCGGCCTGGGCAGAGTCGCCCACCTGTAGACCCGTGACCGCGTCGGGATCGCCGCCGGCGCGGGCGAGGACGGCGGGCGCCCGACCTTCCCGTGCCCACTGCCGTCCCATGCGCCCCAGGGCGTGGCCCGACGCGGAGGCCTCCCAATGGCCGCGTTCTCCGCATGCGCACATCGGGCCGTCGGGATCGATCTGGAAGTGGCCGACCTCGGCCGCGAAGCCGTGCGCGCCGCGGATGATGCGTCCCCGGGCGACGATGCCGCCACCGATCCCCGACCCGAGCGTGATCATCAGCGCGTACAGAGCGCCGCGGGCGGCGCCGTGCTGAACCTCACCCCACGCGGCGGCGTTGGCGTCGTTGTCCACGACGACGGGAAGGCCGATTGCCGTCTCGAGCTCTGTTCGCAGCGGCGTGTGCCGGAAGGCGGGGATGTTCGGCGCGTATTGCACGCTGCCCTCTCGGTCGACCAGCCCGGCGGCGCCCACGCCGACCGCCGTCCCGTCGGGGTGGCGTTCGCGGAGCTGGAGAACGAGCGCCGCCGTCGTGGGGACGACGTGCATGCCGCCCTCTCCGGTGTGACCGCGCACCTCTTCGAGGATGTTGCCGTCGCCGTCGACGACGGCGCACCGGACGTTGGTCGCGCCGAGATCGACCCCGATGGTGGACGGCGCCGGCTCCCGCGCCGGTTGGCTCACGCGAGATCGATGCGTCGGACGCGCCCGCCGGCCTGCCGCGCGTCCTCGCCCGCCGAGGCCTCGGCCGCGCCGGCTGGCGATCGGTGCGATTCAACGGCCCGCTCTCCCGCATCCACGACCGCCTGGGCCGCCAGGAGCAGCTCCCGGCCCGCCTTGATCAGGTGCTCGGCCGCTTCCGGCGCGGCGTCGAACAGCGCCGCCAGCGCCGCCTCCGCCGTTGCACCCAACGGCGGCGGCTCGGTCGCGTGCCGATCCGCGGGACGGTCACTCGGGGCGGTCATCGGCAACCTCCACGAACTCGACTTCGAGTCGCCCGTCGGTCATACGGGCACCGGACACCTCCCGGCGGCGCAAACTCTCGGGAAGGACGACGGCGCGCCGGTGCGAGCCAACGGCGACGAGCAGCTCGCCGTTGCTGCGACCGAGCTCGACGTCGGCCCGATCCGTGAACGGCAACTGCATCGACAGGACGAGCGCGTTGCCGTCGGTGTCGACGCGGAACGGCTCTACGAGCGAGAGCCGGGCGGCCGCGTCGCGCAGCCCGTACAACTCGGCGGCGAAGTCGGAGAGGTGGTCGGCGCCGACCAGCTCGTGACCGGCGAGGTCACACGTCAAAACGGGCACGGGTGCGAATGCGGCTCGAATCGCGTCCAGGTGCTCCCGCTGCACGTCCTTCCAGGAGCTGAACCACGGATCGGTGACGGCGTTCGGGAGGAGCCGGTTCGCGATCACGGCATCGACGTGGTACCCGAACAGGGACAAATACGTGAACGTCCGGCGCGCCTCGCTGACGACGAGTCGCTCGGCGTTCACTACGAGCCGCGCAGTCGTCACGCCGCCGTCGGTGAGGAGCTCGCGCACGCCATCGAGCCGGTCGTAGAACCGCCGAACGGCGCGGAACACGTCGTCGCCCGCAATCGGCGGGCCCACGAGCCTCGACAACAAGGGACGGACCGCGCGCGTCATATGGCGCTGAGCGGGGAACACGCGCTCCATGTACCAGGTGAGCACATCGGGCAGCGACAGCAACCGCAGGGTCTCGGCCGTAGGCGCGCAGTCGACGACGATGACGTCGAACGCACCCGACTCGGCGTGGGCGCGGATGTCGGCCAATCCGAACACCTCGTCGAGGCCGGGGATGATGGCCAGCTCCTCGGCTTCGAGCGCGTCCGCGCCCGCCCAGTCGAGCAACGCGGTGAGGTACTGCCTCACCTCGCTCCAGGACTCCTCCAGCCGGGCCCGGGCGTCGAGCTGCTGGCCGAGCAGCGTGCCGCGCCCGAGGGTCGCAATGGGACGTGGCTCGTCGCCGAGTGAGGTGTCGTCGAAGGCGTCCCCGAGCGAGTGCGCGGGATCGGTCGAGCAGATGAGCGTGCGCTGTCCCGCCTCGGCGGTGCGCAGCGCGGTGGCGGCGGCGACCGTCGTCTTGCCGACGCCACCCTTTCCGGTGAACAGGAGGATGCGCATCTACGCCGTCTCGACTTCCTTCTTCAGCTCCTTCAGCGCCGTGCTGACGATCATTCCCGCCGTGCGGCGCTTGAGGAAACCCGGCAGCGGGATCGACGGGTCGATCGCGAGGTCGTAGCTGACGCGAGTGCCGTCGTCGTCGGCGTCGAAGCGGTACGACCCGTCGATCGAGCGCACCATCTCCCCCTCGACCAGGCTCCAGCTGAACGCGGCCGGCGCCGCGGTGTAGTCGTACTGCAGCACGTACCGCGTGCTGCGACCGAAGGCGGCGGCGCGGTACTCCACCTTGGCGCCCCGGCCCTCGCCGTCGCGCTCGAGGACCATCGCCTGCTTCACGTCCTTGGCCCACTCGGGGTACCGCTCGTAGTCCGTCGCCACCTCGTAACAGCGTTGGGGCGGTGCGTCGATCCGGATGCGCTCACTCACCTGCTCGGCCACTCGACCTCCTCTCTCCGGTGGCATCGCCGGCGGACCCGGGCACACGGCGGGGCGGGAACACGCCGTGGCGCGCCCCCCACAGCCCGATCAAGCCGAGGGGCAGCATAGGGACCAGGACGCCGAACGGCTCGGCCGCGGCCGTGGCCGCGGTGATTACGATGCACACCCCCAGCGCGCCGAACAGGTGAAGGCGCACCCGCCGCGGCGCCGGTCCCTGCATCAGGAACATGCTGGCCACGGCGACGTCGTCGCCCCGTGTCGTGCGCACGAGCGCGACCCCGAACGCCCAGCACCAGACGCCGAGCGAGATCACGAAGAGCCCCAGAGCCACCGCGATCGAGATCGCGTCGAACGCGCTCACGCCGATGGCCGCGGGGATCGCAGTGACCGCGAACAGCGCATCCCCGACCCACGACGAGACGATGATCCGCTCCCCACGCTCCGCGTGGCGCGCCGCCGCCGACATCAGCGAGAGCGTACCGGCCGCCCTACGCGTCCCCGCGAAAGCGCGCCAGCGCATCGAGATCGCCGCGCGTGACCGGCAGCAGCCGGGCGACCTGGCGGTCGTACGTCAGCTCCTCGACGGCGCGCGCGCGGGCGGCTCGACCCAGCCGCGTGCGCAATCCGTCGTCGCTGAGCAGCCGCTGCAGGGCGGCGCGCACCGCCGGAAGGTCGTGGGGATCGACGACGAACCCCGTCTCGCCGTCGACGACCGCTTCGTGCGACCCGCCGCTGCGACCAGCGACCGACGGGACGCCGCACGCCGCCGCTTCGACGAACACAATGCCGAATCCCTCGGCCTCGAGACCGGCCCAACGCTCCCGGCACAGCATGGCAAACACGTCCGCGCACCCGTAGAGGGCGGGAAGGTCGGGGTCCGACACCCGGCCGAGGAAGGTGCAACGCCCGGTAATCCCCCGCGCGGCGGCGCGGCGTTGCAGGCGGCGGGCGTCGCGGCCGGCGCCGCCGATGGCCAGTTGGACCTCGCGGTCGAGGCCGGCAACCGCGTCGATGAGCACGTCGAACCCCTTTCGGGGCACCAACCGACTGAGCCCGAGCACGAGCGGCCGGTCGGGCGCGAGTCCGAATCGGTTTCGAGCCGCACTTCGCTCCGCGGTTCCGAGCGGACGGAACCGGTCGGCGTCGACCCCCGGCGGCACGACGAGCGTCGGGAGCGCGACGCCGGCGATGCCGGCGGCGACCCGGGCCGGGTACTCGCCGGCCGCGACCAACCCCGCGGCTGACCTGAGCACGCGCCGGGCGAGGACCCGTCCCCCGGGGAGGCGTCCGGGCACGTTCACCTCGGCGCCGTGGGCGATGACGACGTAGGGGGCGGCCCGCAATCTGGGCCCCACGACCCCGAGCGGCAGCATGGGATCGAGGAAGACCACGTCGGCGCCACGCTCGCCGGCGATGGCGTCGACGCGCCGCCTCAGCCCGGGCGTCGGCAGCAGCACCCGCCGGCGCGCCCGTTCGACATCGAACGACTGCGCCGCGTCCCATCTGCTCGAGCCGGCGAAGGACGTCGTGAGCACGTGCGTCTCGGCGGACGGTAGGCGTCGCCATAGCTCGTACAGGTACGACTGGATGCCGCCCATCTTGGGCGGGAAGTCGTTCGTGACGAGCAGCGACGTCACCGAGCGAGCGATGGCTACGCCGGGACGCGCTCGGCCGTCGGCGCCGCGACGCGTCCACGCGCCTTCAGCCCGATTCCGAGCTGGAGCAGGACGACGCCGGCCACAGCCGCGACGGCGCCGCCCGCGAACGCGCCCCGATACCCGCTCGCGGCGGCCACCCCGCCGAGGATCAACGCGCCGAGACCTTGTGAGAGGTCGAAGAAGCTGCTGAATGTGCCGACCACCGACCCGCGTTCGTGGTCGGGCACGGCGGTGAGCGCGAGGAGCATGAGCGCGGGATAGAGCAATGACATCCCGGCCGCGAACACGGCGGTGCCGGTGACGAGCCCGGCGACGGTGGGCCAGCCGGCCATCAGCGTGAGCCCGGCCGCGCCGCAGGTCAGCGCGATCGTCGCCGCGACCCGGCCGCCGAGGACGTCGGGCAAGCGCGCGCCGAAGATCCGCACGCACAGGATGAGCCCGCCGTAGAGGAGGAAGAGCCCGTCGGCGCCCCCCAGGCCGAGTTCGCGCACGTACAGCGGCACGAATGCGGTGAAGCCGGCGAGCCCGATGAGCCCGAGGAACAGGACGGTGCCGGGCGCGATCGCCGCCCGGTGGAGCAGCTTGCCCGGCGGCGCGGCCGGCACGCGGCGCGCGGTCTCGACGGTGATCGTGCCGAGGACGGCGGCGAGCAGTGCCAGGGACGCCGACACCACCCAAGCGGCGACGAACCGGTCGTCGCCGAGAACCGTCTCGCCCAACGCAGGACCGAATGCGAGGCCGCCGTACACCGCCACCGACCAGTAGCTGACCGCCTCGCCGCGCCGGTGCTCGGGCGCGAGGTCCGTGATCATCGTGGCGGCGCCGACGAAGAACGCCGCCTCGCCGACACCGGTGAGGAGCCGGATCCCGACGAGGAAGGGCAGGGTGTCGACGGCGCCGTAGAGCGCGGTCGTGGCGGCGACGACGAGCGCGCCGCCGATGATGAGCACACGTCGTCCGAACCGGTCGCCGACGCGTCCTGCATACGGTCGCAGCAGGATCGCACCGACGAACAGCGCACCGACCGCCACGCCCACGCCGACGTTGCCACCACCGAGCGGGCCCTTCACGTACTGCGGCACCACCGGGATGAGCATCCCGATGGCCATGAAGTAGCTGAGGCCCGACGCCACGACGAGAAGGAAGCGCGGCGTCAGGAGGCGTTGCTGCGACGGCACGGCCTCATCGTCGCCGCCGGGCATCGACCGGCGCCAGCGGCTATCCGGCCGCGGCATGGGCGAGCGCGTCGTCCCACGACGCGCGTTCGGCGATCAGCTTGCGGTAACGCATGACCAGGCGCGGCCGGCTGAACCCGAGTGCCCCCACGAGCCGCCCGCCCCGCCCGAACAAGGCGACGAAACGATGCTCGTGGAGCGATCCGTCGGCGACCGTGACCTCGTCGTCGCCACGGATACTGCCGACGACCTGGATCTTCACGTCGTACTGGTCCGACCATACGAACGGCACCGGTGCGAACGGTTCCGCCGACGCGGCGTCTTCCACGAGCAGGCGGCGGGCGGCGGCAACCCCCTGCTCCGTCGCGTTCGTCCAGTGCTCGACTCGCATGCGCTCGCCGTCGAACAACGGGTTCGGCCAGCGCGCGACGTCACCGGCGGCGACGATGCCGGGCGCTGCGAGGCACGTCTCGTCGCACATCACGCCGTCGTCGAGGTCGAGACCGCTGTCGTTCAGCCAGCGCGTCTCGGGCACAGCGCCGACGCCCACCACGACCAGATCGGCGTTGACGGTGCTTCCGTCCGCCAGTCGCACGCGTTCCACCCGATCGACGCCCTCGAACCCCGCCACCTTCACACTGCATCGGAGATCCACGCCGTGATCCCGATGCAGCCGCCCGCATGCGTCACCGACGACGGGACCGACCGCCCGCTCCAGCGGCGTCGCCAGCATCTCGAGCACCGTGACGTCGAGGCCGCGTCCACGGCATGTCGCCGCCACTTCCGAGCCGATGAAGCCGGCGCCGATGACGACCACCCGTGGGTGGGCGTCGAGTCGAGCGCGGATCGCCAGGCAGTCGTCGACGGTGCGGAGCACGAAGATCCCGTCGAGCGCGGGCGTGCCCGGCAGTGTGCGCGGACGGGAGCCGGTCGCGACGACGAGCCCGTCGAACCCGAAGCTCTCGGCGCCGTCGTCCAACTCGATCACCCCGTTCGCGACGTCGAGGTGGGTCGCCCGCCGCCCGAGCCGGAGGTCGAGGTCGAGGTCGTCGTACGGCTGCTTGCGCAGCGCGATCTGGTCCGGCTCCAATTCCCCCGCCAGCAGCTCCTTGGAAAGGGGCGGACGGTCGTACGGGAGGTGGGACTCGGCGCCGACGAGTACCAGCCGGCCGTCGTAGCCCTCGCGTCGCAGTGTCTCGGCGGCGCGCAGCCCGGCGAGGGAGGCGCCGACGACGACGATCGTGCGATGCGGGGCCACGACGCGGGGACGCTAGGGCGGCCAGGAACTCGCAGGAAACCTGACTCCCACGTCATACTTGGCCGCGTTCGTGACCGCCGGCAATCGGAGCTTGCTTGTCTTCTTCTCCACCCGTGGATGTGAGCGGCCGCGCCCTCGCGCTGCGGGACGTCGACCTCGACCGGTTCCTGCATCCCCGAACGGTGGCGGTGATCGGCGCCTCCGAGGCATCGCGCAAGCCGAACACGGCGATGACGCGGAAGATCAAGGGGTGGGCCGACGCCCACGGCGCCACCTTCTCCCCGGTCCATCCCACCCACGAAACGGTGCTGGGCGAGCGCTGCTACCCCACCGTGTTCGACGTCCCGGGTGACCTGGATCTCGCGGTCATCCTCACAGGCAAAGCCGTCGACACATTCGAGGAGGTGCTCCAGCGCAAGGCCGCCTTCGCCGTCATCTTCGCCGCCGGCTTCGCCGAGGCCGGCGAAGACGGCGAGAAGCTCCAAGCCCGCCTCGAG
>DATFXK010000178.1:0-3997 GCA_035316005.1 Acidimicrobiia bacterium
GAAGGTGGTCAACACCGAACCAACCCCGACCACGAACATCACCGGGTTGCGCATCAGCGTGCGCGGGTTGAGCTTGATGAAGCTGTCCACGATCGCCCGCCAGAGGATCTGCGGTTCGACGAGCTTGAACTCACGGGCCATTGGCGATGCTCCTGATCAGAAGGTCAGCTGCTCGACGAGGGGGCCGAGCGACAGGACAGGGAGGAACGTCAGGGCGGCGACGATCAGCACGACACCGAGCACCAGCACCACGAACAGCGGTGTGTGCGTCGGGAAGGTGCCCGCCGACGGCGGCGCCGGCCGCTTTCGAGCCAGCGAGCCCGCGATCGCGAGCGTCGGGATGATGAGGAAGTAGCGCCCGACGAGCATGCACACGGCGAGCGCCGTGTTCATCCACGCCGTGTTCGCCGTGATGCCAGCGAATGCCGACCCGTTGTTGTTGCTCGCCGAGGTGAAGGCGTAGACGAGCTCGGTGAACCCGTGCGAGCCCGGGTTCAGCAGGGACACGTCGCTCACGGATCTGACGAACGTCGATATGGCGACGAAGATCAACAACACCGCCGGCATCGCGAGGATGTAGATCGCGACCAGCTTGACCTCCGTGGACTGGATCTTCTTACCCAGGTACTCGGGCGTTCGCCCGACCATCAGCCCGGCGATGAAGACCGAGAGGATCACCAGCACGAGGAGCCCGTTGAGACCGACCCCCACACCGCCCGGGCTCACCTCACCCAGCTTCATATGGACGAGGGGGACCATCCCCCCGGCGGGTGTGTAGCTGTCGTGCATGGAGTTGACCGACCCGTTGGACGTGCCGGTCGTAGAAGCGGCCCACAATGCGGACCCGGTCGGCCCGTACCGGACCTCCTTCCCTTCGGCGTTCCCCCCCGGCGAGCTCGCCGTCACGGACTGCGTGACCGCCCGGGTATCGAGCTTCGAGTTCCCGTTCACCTCGAGGAAGATCGTCGTGAGGCTGGCCGCCAGCCAGATGATGAACATGACGGCGAAGACGGCGTAGCCCTGGCGCTTGTCCTTGACCATGCGCCCGAACGTGAACGCGAGCGCGAACGGGATGATCAGGATGGCGTAGAGCTCGAGGAAGTCGCTGAACTTCGTCGGGTTGGAGAACGGGTGTGCCGAGTTGACGTTGAAGAAGTCGCCGCCGTTGGTGCCGATCTGCTTGATCGACTCCATGCTGGCGTTGGGCCCACCCGGGATCTTCTGAGTAGCGCCGGCGACAGTGTGCACCTCGGTGAAGCCGTGGGTGTTCTGGATCACGCCCGTGGCGACGAGCACGATCGCGAACACGAAGGCGATCGGGAGCAGGATACGGATGGTCGTGCGCACGAGGTCGACCCAGAAGTTCCCGACCGTGCGCTGGCCGGCACGGGAGAGTCCCCGGATGAGCGCCGCCATGACGGCCATGCCTGCAGCGGCCGACACGAACTGCTGGACCGTGAGGCCGGTCATCTGAGTGAGGTGACTGAGCGTGCTCTCGCCGGCGTAGCTCTGCCAGTTCGTGTTCGTGACGAAGCTGACCGCCGTGTTCAGGGACAGTGCCGGCGCCACGTTCGCCATGTCGGTCGGGTTGAACGGCAGGCCGCTCTGGACCCTTTGAATCAGGTACAGCAACAGGATCCCGACGACACTGAAGGCCAGGACCGACAGGGCATAGACGTTCCAGCGCTGTTCGCGGTCGGGATCGATGCGGCACGCTCGATAGATGAGACGCTCCACGGGGCCGAAGACACGGTCGAGGCGCGACGGCCCTCCCTGGTACACGTTGGCCATGTAGCGCCCGAGCAGCGGCGCGGTGATGCCGATGACGATGATCAGCGCGATCAGCTGCGCCCATCCTGCTGCCGTCATCAGAACCTCTCCGGGAAGAGCAACGCGGCGAACAGGTACAACCCGAGCAATACCGCCAAAACGAGGCCGGCGACGTTGTCGCCGCTCACCGGGCCACCCCCACCGGCTCCTGCTCGTCGACGTCGGCGTCGGACCGCTCGCTCGCCGCGCCGAGATCAGCGTCGTCACCGCTCATGATGACGTCGCAACCCCTCACCAGCGCGACGCACACGCCGAAGAACGCGACGATCAGCAACAAGACCCACACGTCAGCCATGGCTCTCCTCGAAGTCGTTCATGACGTCTCTGTCGTCGTGGCCGCCAGCGCGGCTCCGAGCTGGTCTGCCAGCGCCGCCGCAAGCGCCCGGTCGTCGGGGTTGATCGAGACCCCGGTCGAGTCCTCGGGCAGCTCGAGCACGAAGCGGCCGAACTCGCGACCCTGTCCCCACACCGGGAGCTCGACTTCGTTGGGCGGCCCCGTCGGCGTCCCGTTCGACACGGCGGGGACGGTCACGCTGCCGTGACCGAGGCGCGGGAGGACGGTGGCGAAGGGCGGCCGCTCGAAGCGCGCGGCCCGCACGTCGAGCGCCTCGACGAGCTCGCGCTGAAGGATCTGGATGAGCTTGCCGGCCGCCTCGCCGCCGGCGCCGAGCGCCGCCATCCGCCGCACCTGCTCCACCTCACGCCGACTCGCCGACGCGACCTGGCGGTGACGACGAGCGCGCACGACAAGCTCGCCGACCGCCAGCCCGACGACGAGGAGCACGATGGTCGTCTCGATGTCATCGCGGCTGTTGATGGTGAACGAGTAGTACGGGCGCGTGAAGAAGAAGTCGAAGCACAGCGCGGAGACGACGGCGGACGTCGCTCCACCCCAGCGACCCCCGACAACGGCGGACGCCAGCACCACCAGCACCAGGACGAGCGCCGCGTTCGACGGCCGGATCTGGTCCCGGACGGCGACGAGAACGCCGGACACCGCGAGCGGACCGAGAATCGCGAGCGCCCACGCCCACGCCGTGGTCGGCCGATCGATCGAGTGCCTCTCGTCCACGACTGGTCGGTATACGCCGCTGAGGATTACCTGAGAAGGGCCCTGACGCGTTCTTGACGAAGCAGCGATCGGTCTTGACGCTCCCCGAACTAGACGCGATCGCCTCAACAGCCCGTCAAGATCGGCGAGGATCCCGTCAACGAGGTGTCAACTGCTCTTGTCTTGATGGCTAAGCGCGCTACTGATGTATGGACGCCGCAAGTGCGCTACGTCTGGGCAGCGGACGCAACGAAGCGCGGAGGCCCATCATGGCGAAGACGATGCAGGTTCCCTGGGGACTGCTCCGCCCGGGGGCGACCGTCGTAGGAGATCAGGAGCCCGAGTCCGAGCACAAGGTCGTGACGGTCGATCGCCGAGGGTCGAAGGTCAGCGTGCTCTATTGGGACGGGAAGCGAGAGACGCACACTGACACTGCGTACGCACGTGTCCTGCTGAACGACGCGGCGCGCCCGGTGCGCGGGGGTTAGGCGTGGCCGTTCAGGACGAGCACGACCGAGTGCAGCTCGAGATCGTCCGTCTCCTCACGAGCTCCGATCCGGACGAGATCGAGGCACTCGCCGATGACCTCGGGGGCTCGGGCGACACTCGAGCCATCGGACCGCTCGTCTCGCTCCTCACCGACAGTCGGGTCAACGACGATCCCGATCTCGAGGACGCCGTCTGCTCGTCGCTCGTTCACCTCGGGGCCATGGAGCAGCGCGGCAACCTCAACTACTCGTTCGTCGACCTGTCCCGCCTCACCCCTGAGAGCGGCGACGCGCTCCGGCGACTCGATCCCGTCATTCCACGGCGGTATTTCAGAGGGGTCTGACCCTGGGTCACTGTGCCGAGGCCGGCTCCGGCTCCGGCTCAGGTGCGGCGCCCTCGACGATGTCCGTCTCCTCGGCGAAGCCGCCCACCTTGCGCTTCGAGAACCCGATCGCGACGAGCAGCACAACGAGCGCGACGGCCGCAATCGTCCAGCGAGCGGGGTTGTTGTCGCGCAGGGTGATCACGGCCGGCAGGATCAGCAGCGACACCAGGTTCATCACCTTGATCAACGGGTTGAGCGCCGGGCCGGCGGTGTCCTTGAACGGGTCGCCGACGGTGTCGCCG